>CAYJGX010000188.1:0-2501 GCA_964369795.1 uncultured Spirochaetaceae bacterium | reverse complement strand
GCGAAGAGGAATTGGCCCCCACTTTAGAAAAGTTGCAATTTTTAAGCGAGAAAGGAATTTCCATAAAATACGTTTTAGGAAAACACGAGGAAGCCGACTTCGAGAATGCGGACATCGTGATTCGAAATCCAGCTATTCGGCGTGCCAACAAATTTTTAGCATTGGCAAAATGGGTAGAAACCGATATTTCGCTTTTCTTGCGCTTTGTGAAAAATCCGATTATTGCAGTGACGGGGAGTAAGGGAAAATCAACCTGTGTGAGCGCCCTAAATTATATTTTGCAATCCACGACCCCGCTCTCGTTTTTAGGCGGAAATATAACCGTTAGCCCGCTTTCCTTTTTGCAAGAGGCGTTCGCAAATCCACATGCTCCCGTGGTGCTCGAACTATCATCGTGGCAATTAGCGGATCTTAATAGCGTGCAAGAGGCAAGCAAGACGGTTTTGTTAAAACCAAAAGTGGCTGTCATTACGAATATTATGAACGACCATCAAAACCACTACGATTGTTTTGATGACTATGTTTGCGACAAAGAAATTATTTTTAAAAAGATGGATGCAACCGACACTTTAATCGTTCCTAAAAACAGTTGGGGGGAGCGGTTTGCAGGTAAAAGCAAAGCAACATCGGTTTTCTTAAACGAGACACCCGTGGAAAAGAGTACTTATATAGAAGAAAATGGTTCACTTTTCCTAAACTCGGGCAACTTGTGCGGCTTTTACAGTGAAATGGGTTGCGAGCCGGTGCAACTTGTACCGCAAAGCGTCACCTTGCTTGGCCTTCACTCGCGGCTTAATTTGTTATTTGCCGCCGCGAGCGCCTATTTTTACGGCATCAAGCCAAGCGAGATTTTGAACCCGATCGCCGAGTTTAAAGGCATCGCCTACCGAATGGAACTGGTGAATACGAGCGAAATAGAAACTGCGACTGGGATTACGAGGATAAAGTGGATCAACGACTCGGCGGCAACCATGCCCGATGCGATGCTCGCATCGGCAAAAAGTTTCACCGACAATGTTTACCTCATTACCGGTGGGACGGACAAGTGCCTCGAATTCGATGCATATGCGCAGCTGCCATCCGAGGTTAAGGGCGTTTTCCTGCTTGCAGGAACGGCGACAGAAAAGTTAACCGAGTTTCTTCCAAAACGATACACCGATTTTGGCCCCTTCACGAGCCTCGCGAGTGCAGTAGAAGCTGCCGTCGCCCGAATTAAAGAAGATGCCCCCACTACGGCAATTCTACTCCTCTCTCCAGGTGCCGCCTCCTTTGGCATGTTTAAGAACGAGTTTGATCGAGGGAACCAGTTCATCGATTTAGCAAAAACTCTCTTGTAGGTTTACCCCTAATCGTTTTTTTTCATGGTGCCTTTTTCTATCTGTGTGGGTTGCTGATAAGCCTCTAATGTCGCTTCAAGCGACTTTACAATCATTTTTCTAATCTTTGCTGGCTTTATCACCTTTATAAATGGCCCATAACTCAAAATATCCTGAATGGTATATTCGTTTTCTGCCTTTTGCACACGCACAATATAATTTCCTTCGGGAGTCTCGCTGATATCCCCATCCATAAAATCATCAAAAACTCGATGCTTTTTTATCGCATCAACCTCCATCACCAAATCCACCATCTTAGGCTCTGTAAAACTCTCATGATGTTCCATCTTAAACTCACGCTCAACAAAATTCTCTTTCAACAGCACGACATTTCTCATTCGTGACAAGCGCAACATCCGAGATTCCTCTCTTTCTAAACAATAACACTGAACATACCAAGCCTTTTCCTTGAAATACAACAAATAAGGTTCGACCTTCCGTCGCCCCTCTGTCCCATACGAAGTAAAATAATCTAATTCCACCACTCGATGATCCAAAATCCCCCGACGCAACACTTTAAATTGAGGAGCAATTGCCTCCCCCCAATCGGTAAAATCGACCTCAATAATCCCTTTCGCATGCTCCCCATATTTAGAATTCAACTTGCGCCCTGCCGTCTGAATAAGCTCCCCATCAATCACCGTACTCACGCACTGCAACGCAGTCAAAATATTTGTCTTCTCCTCCCGTGTCAGCGCCGCTTTACGAATCACATGCCCCTCCATAAGAGTAATTCCGCCACCAAACCCCTTCTCCATATAAATCGGAATATCCGCCCTCGAGAGCACATCCACATCCCGATAAATCGTTCGCACCGAAACCCCATAAAACTCCGCGAGCTCCCGTGCCGTCATCTTCCCCCGCTCCATCAACAAATTCACCATCCCAAACAACCGCTCTACTTGCATCTCTTCCTCCTCTTTTATATTATAATACATTTACGACAGAACATGTCATATTAGAAGTTAAAAAAATTTCTTTTCTAGTTTTGGCAGTTAAATCTATCGCACCTCACTTGCGCATGGATGGGCTGATGTCAACAACAAGGAAGTTGTAATGCAGAATTACCCCCTTGAGACAGGAGGTCACAATACAAATTCTGCCAAAAGATAGCCCACGATGGGC
>CAYJGX010000187.1:0-2543 GCA_964369795.1 uncultured Spirochaetaceae bacterium | reverse complement strand
TTTTCTCGCGATTTAATTGCATCTAAAAATTTTGAAGATAATCGTCTTTACCCCCACAATATCCTAAATAAAGTCCACCTTTAGCGGCATTTTCTAAAATAGAACTTCTAGGTAAGTCAACTAAGTTGATGAGAGCATCGGCTCTCGTGCCATCTAAAAAAATAGTCAAAGCTTTTTTTGCCTTTCCCTCTTCATTTGGAGTTTGAAAATGCTCTAGCACATAATCATAAACTTTTGTTTGAGCAATTGCCTCATCTTGTGAATTATCAAAAACAATCCCACTCTCGATAATAGGTGCGAAATAATCGTCTTTAATATTTTCTAACCATTGCGACTGACATCCCATAACCGTTGCAACAAAAGCAACTAAGACCACAAAAATCTTCTTCATAATAACTCCTTTACCCCATAATATCACACATCTTCATTTTGTCAATAAAAACAAACGATTACGCAAATCTAAATGTATTTGACATAATCATTTCTTAGTGGTATAAATTATATATGAGCACTTTAAATCTAGAACCACTAACACAGGCTTTTTCACAATTTTCTAAAATGTATCATCATTATAAAAATAACCTTCAAAATGAAGGCTCTATAGAGCAAGAAGCCATAAAGGAATCTTTAGTTCAACGGTTTGAATACACAATCGAACTTTCATGGAAAACAATTGCAAGATATTTAACAGATATTCTTGGGTTAGAAGTTGTGAAAGCCCCTAAACCTATTTTACGCGAAGCTGGAAAGCTAGAAATTTTAGAAACAGAAAATTGGATTACTTTTATTAATTCACGAAACCAAGCGAGTCATAAATACGACGAAGCGACTTTAGACTCCATTTTAGAAAATATGGATGTTTTTTATATTCATGCAAAGTCACTTATCGAATACTTAGAAACTCAATTAAAAATTCAAGAATAAAATGCCAAATATCAATATAGACGAAAAACATTTTATAATGATTCTCACTATTTTAAAGAAATACCTTGCATCAACGGACATTGTCTTTGCTTTTGGGAGTCGAACTAAATTTACAAATAAAAAATATTCCGATTTAGACTTGGCAATTGTTACGGATAATAACTTATTGCAACTAAAAGAAAGTTTTGAAGAAAGTGACTTGCCTTTTACTGTAGATTGTTTAAATTATAAAAATATTCCAGAAAGCTTTAGAAAGGAAATCGATCGCAGCAAAGTTCAAATCAATTTCCTGTAAAAAAATCTTTAATTTTTTGCCAGAAGGAACGAGTTTCTTTTTGATTTTGTAATGCTGCTTGCTCTGTTTTTTTTCGCTCTTTATAATTTTCAAGTGGATAGGCTACAATTCGCGAATATGATATTGCAGCTAGCTTGCTAGATAAAGTCCATATCGTGTTGTTATAAGCGATCTAACTTATGTACGCCCAGCTTGTGAAAGAAGCTTTTTGCAAAGTAAATACCAATCTAGGAAATATTTCTATCTTTCATAATGATAATGCAGTTGCGGGAGCAACGTTCAAAGTCATCAAGACTGAATTTGTAAAAAAACGAGTTTTTAAGTCACTACCTGAATTAAAACTTGAACTAGCTGATTACATAAAATAGAATAGCAATAAACCATCATTCATCACTTGGCAAAGTTTTTAATTCCCTTTCCTAAGGAAGTTGGGAAAACTTTTGCATTGAGCCATCCTTGGCTCTAAGCTATTTAACGCCATCAGAATACGGAAAAGTAAATACCCTTAAAAAAATTGCCTAAAAAAGGGTTGCCTATCCAATTGCCATTGGCATCGGTAATTACACAAATATTCTTCATAACTCTTCATATTTTTTAGGGCATTACCCCACGCAATTTGCGTGGGGTCGGGTCTTTCGGGGCTGTCGGTTGTGGCTTCGCCACGAACGGCGTTGCCCCCCTACAGCCCCTAATGCAATTTCACTTTAATAAATCACTTTTGACAGGCTTTGGGGTAAAGTGAGCACGATACTTTTGATGAAACTTTTTTTCTGCAGTCGTTTTGTTTCCAACAGAAAAAGGAAAAGTGTTCAATATAATATCTTCCTTTATATTTACAACCTCCGCAACAATTTCATTGTTATAAAATAAACAATAAAGGCAATTAGGGATAAGTTTTATTTTTTTATTAAAATGAATTAAAACTGTTACGGTATCTAGATATTCAGAATCGCGAACATATTCAATTCTATCTACATAAGCTCCTACAAAAAGGGCATCACAGTCATCTAGAGTTTTGACTACTTTAATATGTCTATCATTCAAAAGTAGACCAATTTGAATTTTTGAGAATTGTTCCTCTCTGTATCTAAATAAAAAGTTTTGTTCTAACGCACTAGGAAATTCTATAACATCTGGTAATCTGAACTCTGATTTAAAGTTTAAAACTTTATTATTATATTTAGTTGTTAATAATTCAAATACATAAAGACTAGTCCACACAATCTCCCATAATAAGAATAAAAATAGCAATAACAAGAAGAAAGAAAAATATTTTTTTTTTCATAATAATTATTCCTTTTCTGATTGCATACGAACTAGTATT
>CAYJGX010000186.1:0-2560 GCA_964369795.1 uncultured Spirochaetaceae bacterium | reverse complement strand
GGGGAGATCAAGCCCTTCTCTTAATAAGTTAATTCCGACTAGTACATCGATTTTGCCCATTCTAAGCTCTTTAAGAATTTCCACCCGTTCAACTGTTTCGATATCGGAGTGCATATAACGAGTTTTAATTCCAATATTGCTTAAATATTCTGAAACCGACTCTGCCATTTTTTTAGTTAAAGTGGTAATTAAAACTCTTTCATTTTTTGCAATACGCTCTTGGATTTCTCCATAAATGTTTTCCATTTGCCCCGTCGTTGGACGAACCGATATTTCGGGGTCTAATAATCCTGTAGGACGAATCACTTGCTCGACAATGAGTTCTGAGCGCTCTAATTCTTCTTTTCCTGGAGTTGCAGAGACATATAAAAGGCGTTCAATCATATTATCAAACTCTTGATAAACCAACGGACGATTATCTAACGCCGATGGTAAACGAAAACCAAACTCCACCAAATTCGTTTTGCGGGCCCTGTCTCCTGCATACATTCCACCAATCTGAGGAATAGAAACGTGTGACTCGTCGACAATCATAATAAAGTCATCACCAAAATAATCGATTAAACAAGCTGGGCGGTCGCCAGGCTTTCTTTTATCTAAATGCCTAGAATAATTCTCGATCCCCTTGCAGTACCCCATCTCGTTCATCATTTCTAAATCATATTCAGTTCGTGCTTTTATCCGCTGAGCCTCCAAAACTTTCCCTTTAGACTCGAAATATTCAATTTGATCTGCAAGCTCTTTTTTAATATCTTCTAACGCCGCATGGACTTCGGCTTCGGGCATAACAAAATGGGTTGCAGGATAAATCATAACAAACTCTTCTTTTGCACCAAATTCCATGGTAATGGGATCAAAAGATTTAATAGATACCACCTCATCCCATTCTAATTCAATTCGATATGCGTTATTTAAGTAGGCTGGAAAAATTTCCAGAATATCGCCCCTAATTCGGAAAGTCCCTCGCTCTAAAATCATATTGTTGCGATCATATTGCATCGAAACCAACTGAGATGCCACCTCTTGCAAATTAATAACTTTCCCACACCTAAGCGAGAGACGCATCTGCCTAAAATTTTCGGGATTCCCAATACCATATATACATGAAACAGTCGAAACGACAATAACATCTTCCCTATCTAACAAAGAAGCGGTCGTGGACAGCCGAAGCCTTTCGATCTCATCGTTTATGGCAGCATCTTTTTCGATATATAAATCTTTTGACGGCAAATAGGCTTCTGGCTGATAATAATCGTAATAGGAAACAAAATATTCCACTGCATTATTTGGAAAGAATGTCTTAAACTCGCGATACAATTGCGCTGCAAGCGTCTTGTTGTGCGACAAAATAAGAGTCGGTTTTTGTAATTTCTCTATCACCTTTGCCATAGTAAAGGTTTTACCACTTCCCGTAACCCCTTTTAAGGTTTGGCGCTTATTTCCAAGCTGAAAGCCTTTTGCTAGTTGAGCAAGTGCCTCTTGTTGATCTCCAGCGGGTTCAAAATCAGAATTAACTTTAAATAATTTCTTTGTCATATTGTTCTTCATTAAAAGAAAGAGGCATTTCTTTCCGAGAGTGTCACATCAAGATATATTTTTTTATTATTACGAATGACTCCAACTTTAACTACATCATTGGGCTTTGTATCTTCTAATGCAGTAAATAAATCGGCATAACCGTTTACTTCTTGCCCCGCAACTTCTACGATGACATCCCCCCCTAAATAGATAATGGAGCGACCATAACGAACGGCTTCGCCACCCGCTTTTATCCCTGCTTTTTCCGCATTTCCATTTTTTATCACTTGTGAAACCAATATCCCTTTTTTAACAGACAAATTTGAATAATGAGAAATTCGTGGGTTTAATTGTACAGGGGTCATTTCAATCCAACCACGTTTTACTACACCAAATTCAATTAAATCGGGTATAACTCTTTTCGCTGTATCCACAGGAACAGCAAAGCCAATGCCAACCGAACCCCCTGTTGGAGAATAAATTATGGTATTAATACCAATTAGCTGGCCAGAAGAATTGATGAGAGGCCCTCCAGAATTTCCTGGATTAATAGAGGCGTCTGTTTGAATCATATTTTGGATAATCGTATTCTTTTCTGAACGCACAGGACGAGCTAGCCCAGAAACAATCCCAGTGGTTAGCGTTCTATCATAACCAAATGGATTTCCTATAGCTAATACCTTTTGTCCTATACGCAAATTTGACGAAGTCCCAAAAGGAATTGCATCTAAGATAATCTTACCTGGATCAATTTTTACAACTGCTAAATCTGTTTCGGTATCCTTTCCTAAAACTTCGCCCTCAAATTGCGTTCCGTCGGATAAAGTAACATAAACTTTGTATGCCTTATCCACCACATGCGTATTAGTTAAAATTATCCCAGATGGATCGATTATAGCACCAGAACCCGAACCTCCTTCTTGAGGAACCGCTTCTAAAAAGAAATTATAGGCTAAGGTTTCTGTTGTTATATTGACAACCGCTGAATTTAGTGCATTATAAATGGCAATATTATTTTTTTCGTCTTCTGTTAAATAATCTT
>CAYJGX010000185.1:1320-2582 GCA_964369795.1 uncultured Spirochaetaceae bacterium | reverse complement strand
TACCTTTGAAATTACTATCGAAGCCTCGATAGTACCTATTGCTTCTATTACTTTAGATGAGAGCAACCTAACATTATCATCAGGAGCAAGTCAAACACTAACGGCTACAGTTTTACCTTCAGATGCAAGTAATAAATCCATTACTTGGGAAAGTAATAACTTGTCGATTGCAACGGTTACAAATGGAGTAGTTCAAGGCCTCACTTCTGGCAGTGTTATAATTACCGTGAAATCAGTGGCTGATCCTACAATTAGTGCAACATGTACAATTCTTTTTACCAGATCCGATAAAGTTTCTGCTCCAGACACCTATACTATTGGAGGGCAAGTTTTAACATTAACGGAAGCATTTGATTTCAATGAGCCAAGTGCTAAAATAACGACATCATATAGTTATCAAGATGGACTTTTGGTCACCCCGGCAGCAAATGCAAATATTAAAGTTTTAAATCTTGAATCGTACGACGCGTTTGTTGTTAGACTAAAAGTAGACAGTGTTTGTTATCCTGATTTTTATCATTACTCAGTATACGGAACCTCTCAATCAATTATTAATTTTTTTAGACCGTATCATGATCTTTTTGTTGTTCGTAAAATGGATAGCGGAGTTGGAGGTGGTCGTGTCGATTCAATTCCCAAGCCAGGATGGACGTCGACACCAGGTGTCTATTCAGAACATTTTGTTTTTAGAGATGGAAACACATTTTATGGTGGAAAAGATGATGTAGTCGTATCTTTAGTTAATAATAATGGTATTATTGATTTTAACGCTAATTCGGAGTTCCAGTTTGGCTTTGAACAAGGAAGTCCCTCTGCAATGCAAATTGAATATATTGCATTTTATAGAAAATAATTTATAAGACTATGATAATTTAAAAGGCATCTTCTGTGAAGATGCCTTTTAAATATATAGGTAAGTTTATTTAATTTTTCTTGCCTCGAAGTAGAAGCGTTTTTCGTGTGCTTCGCCCATGGAAAAGGTTTTTCGAGGGAATGAGCCGTCTGCAATAACAGTTGCAAAAAATTCTTCTTTACTAATGTTAGGCAAAATAATTCCAAAGTTTCCTGTTTTACTACCTAGCGTTGTAGTGGAATCTACACCGTGAATGTAGTCTATTTCGGCAGATTTACTTTCTGTTATCCATGAATCTAGGAAAGGTTGAAGAGTTCCAACGGTTAAGTTTTTATCTGGATTATTTATTGTAATCCATTTTTTTTCTTCTGCTGTGATTATTACAAATTTTTGTGCAGTAGGAATGGCA
>CAYJGX010000185.1:0-1310 GCA_964369795.1 uncultured Spirochaetaceae bacterium | reverse complement strand
ATTGATTCTTTAATTCTATTTTCCCTTTAGCACTAATTTTATTTAAATATATTGAAAAGTTCTTAACTTCGTTAGCAAATTCTTCTATTTCTTTGTCGTTAGCAACGTCATTTACTTCTATTTGAAATTTTGCACCTAAGTCTGCAAGGAATTTAGCCGCATCTGCTTTAAATAAAACACGATGAATGGGTTCAAATTCGATGCCATTGTCATAAATTGAATTGAGTTCGATTAAGGCATAACGTGCAGGATGATCGTGAAGTGAACAAGGACAAGCTGTTTTTTTAATTTCTTCCCACTGTGTTTTTGCTGTTGCAAGCGAATGATTTCCATCACCAATTGCGAAGAGCAGAAGATCGTTAGTTCCATATTTAGCCGAGAAGTCGGTAACACTTGCGAGTTTAGACAATGATTTAGCAAAGTTTTTAAGAAGTTTCTTGTTGTTGATGGGAAAACCGATAAGGTTTCCAGAATCTTGCATTAAGTCGGTTTCGTAAATAGGTTTAATTTTTTTTGAAGCTTCGATAAGAGGAGAGATAAGGGGTGCTTTAGCATCGTCTACAAGTACCATGATGTGTGGCAGTTCTATTGCAGCATCTTTTCTTATTTTAAGTCTTGGCGGAATTCTTTCTATAATGGTTCCTTCCGTAGCACGGATTAGACTTTTTGAACCAACAGAAAAATCGTAGTTTTCTAGATCTAGTGCAGCCATCAAACCCCATCGAACTTTACCTGAACGCAAAGTTCTTTTGACGAGAATAAAACTGTCCTCTAGTGTTGTAAAGACATCAGACTGAATATATTCTTGCATTTTGGTATTAATATTTCCGATAATAGCTTCGTCATTCCCCTTGTCTAAATAACATTCAGGAAAGACTAGATTATTTGTCGAATAGTCCTCTTTAACAATTTCTTTGACTTCGTTCCAGTAGTTTGGTTCAGATGAATATTGGTCACAGGCGATAACGGACCATTTTTTAAGGTCGATGGATTTATTGGGTAATAAAATATTTGCGGTTTGTATTCCGAAAGGTTCTAAAAATTCGTTAATTTTGCTCATATTGGCTCCATTAAAATGAGATATCTATATATTAAATAAAAAGGAGTCAATTTACAATAGATTTTACTTGATTTCTCCTCCTAACTATGAAATAATATAATAAATTTTAAGGAGGTACATTATGAAAAATGTAATGACCCACTTAATCTTTGTAACGCCTTTTTAGGCTTTTTATATTTGCCATCCGTTAGGGTGGCTTTTTACATATTGGACCTCCTGTCCAGTAAAAAGCATTGGCCCGTCCCTGGAC
>CAYJGX010000184.1:0-2627 GCA_964369795.1 uncultured Spirochaetaceae bacterium | reverse complement strand
TTTTTTGGGCAAATCCGCAATAGGTTTTGTTTTTTCTACAATTTCGGAAGTAAAATGTCTACAATGTCGGAAGTCGGTAAAAAACTAACTATTCCAGCGTTTGCCTTCGCGTTTTTTTTCTTGCGCTTTGTAGTTGTAGATGGGTTTGATGATTTTGAGAATGTCGACGGTGGGAGTGATGGCATCGATGATTTCTTGCGATGGCTTGTAGGCGAAGGGGGCTTCGTCTAGGGTTTCGGGCGAAATGGAGGTGGAGTAGATGCCTTGCATGGTTGCCTGGTAATCGGCGAGCGATAGTTGGTCTCGGGCTTGGCCTCGGGAGAGGATGCGTCCTGCTCCGTGAGGAGCCGATTGGTTCCAATCGTCGTTTCCTTTGCCAACGCCAATAATACAGCCGTCGCGCATGTTAAGTGGGATAATGAGTTTTTCGCCTTTGCGGGCGGAGATAGCACCCTTGCGGATGATGTTCATCTCTTGGTCGATATAATTATGAACCGTCGTCCAGCTCGCTTCGTGGGTGTCGGCTTTCCAGCCCATCTCTCGCATGATGATATTAGCAATTGTTTGGCGGTTTAAGTCGGCGTAGTCTTTGCAGACATTGACATCGTGCAAGTAGTTATCGCGGAGGTTGTCCGTTAGAAAGCAGAGTTCGCTTGGGATTGAGGGAGTTTCGAACTCCTTGCGGGCGGCGTTAATAGCAAGTCCCAATACTTTTTTATCGCTATATTGGACTCTTAGTTTTTCTACAATGGCGGCCCACTGGGATTTCGGTTTTGCCATGCAGGTTTTGATGGCTAAAGCTTGATAATGTTCTGCAACTTGTTTGCCGAGATTCCGAGAGCCAGTGTGAATGACTAAGTACTTGTTTTCGTTTTCGTCGATATCGATTTCGATGAAGTGGTTCCCGCCCCCGAGGGTTCCAATGGCTTTAACGAGGCGAGTTTTGTTTTTAATATTCATGTAGGACTTTAAGGCAGTCATGTCAAACTGGACTTGTACCTCTTCGTGGGCTTCGAAGCCCGAGGGAACGAATTGATAGATAACTTCATCGAGTTTCTTTAAGTCCATGGGGATATTTCCAAGAGGAACGACTAGCATTCCGCAATTAAGGTCGACGCCAACGATATTAGGGATGACCATTTCTCCGAGGTCGCCCGTAAAGCCGATGACACAGCCGGCGCCTGCATGAGCGTCGGGCATGATTCTAATTTTTTTATCTGCAAAGGGTTCTTGTGCAACAAGTAATTCTATTTGTTGCATCGCCTTTTCTCCTAAGTTTTTTGCAAATATTTTTAAATTCATTTTTATTCTCCTGTTTTTATTACAGCCTATCCATTAGCGATATTAGGGGTGCCGCAGGCAATTCCTTGCCAAGGCAGTTCCTTGCAAATAAATTTGCAAGAACCGTCAGCCCCGATTAGCGCGACCCTTCGCTTTTAGCTTTTGCGAAAAGCGAAGGGGAATGGCCAAAAAAAAAGAGCGCCTCACTTGGAGACGCCCTTGTCAGCTAAAGCCGAAATTATTTAAGTTCTGAAAAATATTTAATTGTTCGAACCATTTGGCTTGTATAACTGTTTTCGTTGTCGTACCAAGAAACAACTTGAACTTGAGTCGTTCCGTTGTCTAATTGTGTAGCCATTGTTTGAGTTGCGTCAAATAATGAACCGTAGGTAATTCCGATGATATCGCTAGAAACAAGTTCTTCTTCTGTGTAACCAAAAGATTCGTTAGCAGCCGCTTTCATTGCAGCGTTGATTTGGTCTACAGTTACAGAACCTTCTACTACAGCGTAAAGAAGTGTAGTTGATCCGGTTGGAGTAGGAACACGTTGAGCAGCACCGATAAGTTTTCCGTTTAGTTCTGGAATAACAAGACCGATTGCTTTAGCAGCACCAGTTGAGTTAGGAACGATTGAACAAGCAGCAGCTCGAGCTCGTCGTAAGTCTCCACCTGGGTGTGGTCCGTCTAATGTCATTTGGTCACCTGTGTAAGCATGGATAGTTGCCATGATACCAGATTTAACAGGTGCTAATTTGTTAAGAGCATCTGCCATAGGAGCTAAACAGTTAGTTGTACATGAAGCTGCAGAAATAACTGTATCTTCCGCTTTAAGAGTGTTGTGGTTTACGTTAAAAACAACGGTTGGAAGGTCGTTTCCTGCTGGAGCAGAAATAACAACTTTTCGAGCACCTGCAGTTAAGTGTGCAGAAGCTTTTTCTTTTGAACAGAAGAAACCTGTACATTCTAGAACTACGTCTACATTTAATGCTTTCCAAGGAAGATCTTTTGGATCACGTTGAGCATAAATTTTAATTTCTTTGCCATCTACAACGATAGCGTCGTCTTTAGCAACAACTGTGTCACCTTTTGCATATCGACCTTGAGCTGAATCATACTTTAACAAGTGTGCTAACATTTTTGGGTTAGTTAAGTCGTTAATTGCAACAACTTCATAACCTTCTGCACCGAACATTTGTCGGAATGCCAAACGGCCAATTCGGCCAAAACCATTAATAGCTACTTTTACTGCCATTTTATGTCTCCTATATATTTTAATTATACCCCTCATGAAATAAAAATGTCAAGAGTTTTGTATTATTCGCTAATTAATTATCGATTAATTTTTT
>CAYJGX010000183.1:0-2640 GCA_964369795.1 uncultured Spirochaetaceae bacterium | reverse complement strand
GCCTTTGATCAATCTCGTGGCAATTTTGAAGTGGGAATGCTTGGAAAAGAGCCGATGACAATAGGGCAAAATGGTGTGGGATTTGCAAGTAGTTATTACAAAGATATTAATAAAATTGGCAATGCGGTAGCGCCCGCTAAACGATCCTCTGGGATTGGAAAAGGTTCGCTTAAGTCACCCGAGTTTGTATTAGGTGGTGATGGTACAGTTGATTTTCTAATTATGGGTGGAAAAGATATAGAAAAACTATATATTTCTATTATTGATAGCGATACAAATGAGATTTTAGCAAAAGAAACAGGCGATAACTCACATCAATTTAAAAGAAAAAGTCTAAACTTACCAAAGGCTGTCGGTCGAAACATTTATATAGAAGTAATCGATAAGAGTAGCTCATTGAAATGGGGTTTCATTTCTGTTGACGATATCAATGTAGAGATTGAAAATTTTTAATATTCGATATATAATAATTTATGTCAAACGAGAAAATTATAATTTATACCGATGGTGGCTGTAAAGGTAATCCTGGCCCAGGGGGTTGGGCATTTGTTCTTATTTTAGGTAGCGAAGTCCATAAATTAAGTGGAGCCAATCCTCAATGCACAAATAATCAGATGGAACTTACGGCTGTTATCGAGGCTCTAAAAAAAGCTAAAGAGTTAGATCCCTCACAAAGTTTACATGCAACAATTTCTACCGATTCTCAATATGTTAAAAATGGAATAAATGACTGGATACATGGTTGGAAACGAAATGGTTGGAAGACTGCAAGCAAAGCTCCTGTTAAAAATAAAGAATTATGGCTAGAACTAGATACTTTAAACAGTGCTCGCCCTAATGAATGGAAATGGGTAAAGGGACATAATGGAGATCCTCTAAACGAGGAATGTGATACTCTAGTAGGGCTAGCAATAGAGGCTATTCTCTAAATATCAAAAAAAAAATAATAATTTAGGCAAAAATCAAATTTCTCTTTATATATAAAGTGTAGAGGAGGAAATATGATTTTAGGCTCTGTTTTAAAAGGATTTACAGGTATTCAAGTGATGGTTGAGGTCGACTTTAAACGAGGGATACCCAATACAATTATTACTGGATTACCAAGAGGTGCATTATTAGAATCGGTCGATCGAATACGAACATCTATTAAAAATTCGGGTTTTACTTATCCATACGAAAAGATATTAGTCAATTTATCACCTGCAAGTATCATTAAAAGTGGGACAGGTTTTGATTTGCCTATTGCTCTTGCTATTTTAGAAGAGCAAAATTTAATTGCAAAAAAAGAATTTAGTATTGTCGCAATGGGAGAATTGCAGCTATCGGGTAAAATTATTGCTGTTGATGGTATATTAAATGCCATACTTTCTCTACAGGATTCTGTTGATTACTTTATCGTTCCTAAAGATACTGTCAAAAGTAGTTTTGAAAAAGATCCTCGAATTTTAGAGGTCGATTCTCTAATAGAAGCAGTCGATACCATTAATCATTTAGAAAAATCAGTTAATAATAATATTTTGCTTGAAGGATATAAAAAGAAAGATAAAAAATATGAAAAAACAATCAGCTTTAATTACTGCAAATTGAGTACAGAAATAATCGGGGCGCTCATGTTATCTGCTGCTTCTGGATTGCATACATTTTTGTATGGGCCGCCGGGAGAGGGAAAAAGTTATTCGGGAGAGTTTTTATATCATCTCTTACCTAAAAATCATTTTGAGTTGGCATTAGAGGTTTCAAAAATTCATTCTTCTATTGGCGAATATGGAAAAGATGGCTTACTTTATAATGCACCTTATCGTCATCCACATCATAGTGCATCTGTCGAGGGGGTCATTGGGGGTGGAAAGGAGATGCTGCCTGGCGAGATAACCTTAGCCCATGGGGGACTCCTATTTTTAGATGAAGCAACAGAATTTAAACCGACAATTTTACAGTCTTTAAGAGAGCCAATGGAAACAGGTGAAGTATCGATATCTAGGGTGGGAGAAAAAATTCTTTATCCAGCCGATTTTCAGTTATTGCTATCTAGTAATTTGTGTCCATGTGGAGAGTTTGGACGGTATGGATCGCTTTGCCTTTGTTCTATAAAAGAGACAACTCGATACTGGAATCGAATTGGTGGAGCCCTTTTTGATCGAATCTCTATCAGGATTCCATATTATGCTAATAATAGTCAGCCTAATAAAATCGATTACTTTTCCTTGCAAGAAAAAGTAGAACGGGTTCACAATCAATTAAATCAATCTTTAAATAATATTTCTTTCCGTCATGCCCCAATCGAGAAGATTTTGCAAATATTCCCTCAAACTGAACAAATAATGAAATATATTATCAAAAAAGGAGAAAAAGAAGCATATTCACTCAGACAACTCAATAATATAATACGAATATCACTTACTTTGTCTCTATTTAAACGATCATCGGTTATAACGAAAGAGGCTATCAATGCAGCTATCAAAATAATGAAATTAGGAAATAAACCACGAGATATTGAATTTAAATCCGACATTCCATATTTATCAGATATTGCTATTTCCTGAATACTGTTTTATAGTAAATACAGGAGATTTATATGACTAAAAAGCCTTTGTTTATTATTTGCATTAGCGCATTCGCAACATTTGTCTTTACATTTTT
>CAYJGX010000182.1:2398-2690 GCA_964369795.1 uncultured Spirochaetaceae bacterium | reverse complement strand
CCAAAGATTTCTGCAAAATTAAGGATTTCATCTTGTAAAGGGAATTCGATTAAGAAGCCACCATAGTTAGTTGCAACAAGCGATTTTTTCTGATCGCTCATTTTACCACAGCGGCGGACAAAAGAATGAATTTTTCGTTTCTTGTTTTCGTTTACCTTATCGTTATTTTCAGTCATAATTTATTTTACCTTATTTTATAATTTTATTGAATACGCGAGAGAATATCTCTAATAAATTCTGATTTTTCTTCTAATTGAATTGAATCGGTTTTTAAAAAGATCATATTGGGAGT
>CAYJGX010000182.1:0-2388 GCA_964369795.1 uncultured Spirochaetaceae bacterium | reverse complement strand
CACGACTTTCGGCAATCATTCGAATCACTTTTTCTGCATTAATTAGATGAACTTTTTCAAAAGTAACTTGCAAAATTCCCTCTCGCTCGCGTAAAACACTAATATAGAGTTTTCTACATAGAATTCGAATTTCGGCTAAGGATAAAAGCGATAAAACTTCGCTAGGCAGTGGACCAAAACGATCGGATAATTCCGACGATACATGAGAAAGCTCTAGATCCGTTTGGATAGAAGCAATTTTTTTATAACAAGACATTTTATCACTTGGGTCGCTAATGTAAGTGTCGGGAATAAAACCTGAATAGACAAGATCTAACAAGATATCGTCTCCAAATTCTTTTTCTTTTCCACTTAATTCCATCACCGTTTCTTCTAGTAACCGAAGATATAAATCGTAACCAATGCTTGCAATTTGTCCAGATTGTTCTCGACCTAACAAGTTACCCGCACCACGAACCTCTAAATCCTTCATGGCCACACGAAAGCCTGCCCCTAAGTCGGTATTATCAGAAATAATTTGCAACCGTTTAACTGCAATTTCAGACAGGGTCGTATTTTCGGGGTAAAATAAATAGGCAAAGCTGTTAATTCCAGAACGCCCTACTCGCCCCCTTAATTGGTATAGTTGGCTAATACCATATCGATCTGCTCTATCGATAATAATCGTATTAACATTGGGGATATTAATCCCATTTTCAATAATAGTTGTGGCAACAAGAACATGGAAATCACCTCGAACAAAATCGTGCATAATATTTTCAAGTTGCTCCGCATTCATTCGACCATGAGCCGTTCGCACCATTGCTTCTGGCACTAATTTTTCAATAAAAGAATGAATAGAATCGAGTGTATCGATACGGTTATGCAAATAAAAGACTTGTCCATTTCTTGCAAGTTCTGTCTTGATGGCTCCCGCAATCATATTTTCACTAAAAGGTTCGATAGAAGTTTCGATAGGGCGACGATTATAAGGAGCTGTTGTTAGTAGTGACATATCTCGAATGTTAAGCAACGACATATGAAGAGTTCGTGGAATAGGAGTAGCCGATAGCGCTAATGAATCGATAGATGATTTCATCTCTTTTAGTCGTTCTTTATGCTTAACGCCAAATCGTTGTTCTTCGTCAATGACCATTAGCCCTAAATTTTTAAATTGAACATCTTTAGATAAAAGACGATGAGTACCAATAACAAAATCTACCTCGCCGTTTGCGATAGATTGCAAAACCTGTTTTATTTTAGACGGTCTTACAAATCGAGATATCATTTCTATTCGCACAGGAAAACCTGAAAAGCGTTCAATTGCATTTTCATAGTGTTGTTCGACTAAAATGGTTGTGGGTGCTAAAAGTGCCACTTGTTTGCCATCGACTATCGCTTTAAAAATAGCCCGTAAAGCAACCTCGGTTTTTCCAAATCCGACATCCCCACAAACAAGGCGGTCCATGGGGCGCTCACTTTCCATATCGAGTTTAATTTCTTCGATACATTGGAGCTGATCGGGCGTTTCTTCATATGGGAATTTAGCTTCAAATTCAATTTGCCACTCGGTATCCTTAGAAAAGGCAAACCCTTTTGCTTCTTGCCGTTTCGCATAAATCTGCAAAAGATGGTCGGCGAGATCTTCGACGCTCTTTCTAGCCGCATTTTTACGAGTTTGCCAACTTTTACCGCCGATTCGGTCTAGTCTAGGAGCAGAGCCCTCATTTCCAATATATTTTTGAATTAAATTCACTTGCTCTACAGGAATAAAAATATTTTCCTCGTCGGCAAATTGAATTTTAATATAATCGCGCTCGTTATCGAGAGTTTTAACCCGTTCTATTGATTTAAAAAGACCAATCCCATAATTGACGTGGACGACAAAATCACCTGGATCTAGATCGACAAATGTATCGATTGCCTTGCTTCGTGCCTTTTTAACCGAGACTGGAATTCTCTTTTTGCGTCCAAAAATTTCCTTGTCGTTTAACACAACCATTTTCGATTTTGGTAAAACAAAACCTTGTGAAATGGATTCTGGAATAACATTAAGATCAAAATCTTTTAGAATATGTTCTATTCTGCCTTGTTGCATAGCACTGTCTGCAAAAATAAAAATATCGTATTGATTTGATAAAAGATTTTCTATTTCTTGTTTTAGAAAATTAATATTACCGAAAAAAGAGACGGGTTCTAATGTTTCAAATTGAATTCTTTCATTTTTCCCTCGAGACTCCTTTATGTCATAAAGATATATAATTCGCTTAAAATCCGATAAGACATTGTCTAGAGGGATAAGAAGATCTGTGGGTTGAGGTGCGGCAATTTTTTCTCGCCTAGCACTAGTGTAAAGCTCTGTCCACTCTTTTTTTAACAAATCATAATGATTTTGACATCTTTCAAAAC
>CAYJGX010000181.1:0-2713 GCA_964369795.1 uncultured Spirochaetaceae bacterium | reverse complement strand
ACTTCTTGCAAAGAGATTTTGTTCAATTCTGCTTGCAGTGCTGCTTTTTCCATTTGCAGGGTTTTAATTTGAGCCTCTGCATCGGCAGAAAGTTCCCCAACCGAGGATTCTTTTTTAGCAGTAGCATCGATATAGGCTTGGCTAAAAAGTTGTGCTCTTTTTGGCAGTGCTGGATTTAATTGAATTTGAACAGGAGGAGGTTCGTGTGCGCCTTCTTCTAATAACTCGGCAAAAACGGTGACCACTCCAGATCCACCAGTCGATTGAATTAAGGCTACCGCTTCGCCCCACTCAGCTTTAATTGGATTAGCTCCAGTGCTTGCATCGCCAACCATTTTTGCAGGACCCGTTACGGTAAATTTGATAAATTCATCTGAATATCGTTTTGGATTTCCATCTTTATCGGTTAGAGTGGCAACCACAGGAATGATATCGCTACCGTCGGCGGTAAATGCCATATTGTTATAGTCCACTTTTAATTCGATTTTTTCTAATCGTAGCGAAGCAAATTTCTTTTCACGAACAACGACCTTACCATCAATAAGACCCTCTGCAAGCATAAAACCTTGCATCTTTTTGCCGTCTCGGTGCATATATTTTAAGGTCATAAAGTCGTAAGCATCTTTAAAAATGACAGGTTTGTGCGGCATTTGATAATCGCTGTCGACCGTTGGGATCGTTCCCTTTTTCTCTCCAAAAACAGTGAGACGAACTTCGTCACAATTAGAAACGACCGTTACATCTTTTGATGAGAAAGGTGAAATCTCATGCAAAATTTTGATAAATGGAGCGCTTTCGACATTGGGTATTTTTAAATTGTGATCGAGTTGGCTCTTAAACAAAAAGTAAGAATATTTTGGTTGTCTAAACCCAGTTAAAATTCCACCCCAAAATGGATCTGGATGATAGCCTCGGTTATGGTCAAAAGTATGCCATAATGTACCACCCACATGGATAGGAGGGGTCATATATTGAGTGTTGTATGTTGAATAAGGATAAGTGGGAGTCGAATAGTTATAAAGTTGAGTTAGCATAGGAGCTTCACCCCACCCGATATTGACTCGGCTTGGAGAGTTATGGCTATTCCAATCGTCTACATTGTCGCCCCATTCGCGGTTAAACATTGGTTTTTTGAATTTTCGATATTCTTTTGCCATTTCTCGTTCGTTTTTATCATTTTTCTTTAATTTTTGATCATGTAGATGAGAATTTAGTGGGTGCTCATAGTGGATGTCGATATGTTGAGCCCCACGAGCCATAATATCACAAGCAGTATAACAACCTTGATAGGGATATTCGGCATGAGTCGCGTCGTGTGCTTTTTTAGCAAAAGAGGCAGGATACCATGTTTCATTTAGGATAGGTTCCCACATAACCACACTTGCATGGTTACGGTCTCGGCGAACCATATTTTTAATATCGCTTAATACCAGTCGTTCAAAACGAGGCGCCGGATTCCAAAATTGCCAACCTGGGGTTGCCACAATGACAAAAAGCCCTAGTTCATCGCAGGCATTCATAAAGGCAGGATCCATGGGATAGTGAGCCGATCGAACTACTTCCATTCCAGCTTCTTTCATTATTTTAGCATCTCGCCATTGAAGGCTGTTTGGAACCGCATTGCCAATGTAAGCATAATCTTGATGTCGGTTTCCGCCCATTAGTTTGCCATCGTATGGTTTTTCGTTAAGGAAAAAGCCTTGAGTCCCCTTAAATTCGATTTTTCTGACTCCAGTTCGAAGCATAACCGAATCGACAACTTCTCCCCCGGATTTGACAACGATAGTCAGTTTATGTAAATGAGGCGTTTTAGGCGACCACAAGAATTTTCTTGTCACTGGAATTTTTAGTTTCGCAGTTCTAAAATTATTGCCATTTAGAGAGATTTGACTTGCTTCGGTTGGATAGGCACTTCCATCGGGTGCCACAAGAGTTGCCATAACTTCAATTTCTTTTTTCTCTTTAGCCGCATTGGCAACCTCTACATCGATATTAAGGTCGATAGAATTCTCATTCCAATTTTCGTATCGCAGAAAAACTCCCCCGCCTGCAACCTCATCTCGTAAATTCGAATCGGTTACATAAACAGAATCGGTTGCTATCAAATAACTATCGCGGTAGATACCACCAAAATAAGAAAAATCGAGCGTCCCCTGATCCTTTCCTGGAGGATAACTTTTATCG
This sequence comes from uncultured Spirochaetaceae bacterium, assembly GCA_964369795.1. Lineage (GTDB taxonomy): Bacteria > Spirochaetota > Spirochaetia > JAFGXN01 > JAFGXN01 > CAYJGX01. Next base: position 529 of record CAYJGX010000181.1, on the reverse strand, counting down.
TCTTCATTATTGACAAAAACGGCAACCACATTATTTTTAGCCTTTAATTCCTTAGAGACATTGACATGAATAGGTAAATATCCCCCGAAAAATTCCTTGACCTTTTTGCCATTCACATAAACGACACCGCGCCCCATAATCGCTTCAAAATGCAAAAAGAGTTCTTTCCCTTGAACACTCTCGGTCAAATCAAACTCTTTTCGATACCAAGCATCGCCCTGATAATTAGCTCCCCCGCTCGCATTCAATGGAAGCACTTCTAAACCATGAGGAAGATTCGCTGCCTCCCATGCAGAGTCATCAAAATTCACTCTTTCTGCACCTTTAGCACTCCCCTTAAAGAAACGCCAACCCGCATTAAAATCATAAATTTCCCGCTTAGAGACTTCCCCCTCATAAAACCCAGCTACCGAAAACTCCCCTTGATAGGAAGGAGCCGCAGCCAAAGCTGTCACAACAAAACAAAGGGCCAAAACAATTGCGCCCACCTTGCGTAAATTAATATTCATTATAATACCTCATCCCCATT
>CAYJGX010000180.1:0-2734 GCA_964369795.1 uncultured Spirochaetaceae bacterium | reverse complement strand
GGTGACTATGGGCGGACCTAAAGCCCGAGACATAGCTTTTGATATCATTTCTACTAATTTTTAACCTTTATTTAAGAACCACCGGTGTTTTTTGCCCATTCACAACGATTGAATATTTCCACCCAAGCCCTTTAGGTGGATTATCAAACGAAAAATGAACTTTTTTGCTTTCTAGTGGGGCAAGCGAGGAAAGAGAGTATTCCCAATTTATCGTTTGACCATTTTTACTTGCAATTATTGTAAGGGTGCGTTTGCCCGATGCCTCTTCGCCAAAATTGGTCACATCGAATTCAAAATGGATTGCTTTCATTGTCTTTCGGACTTTTAATTTTTCTGCAGAAAGAATAAATTGCGTAAAATCGTAGTTAGGTAGTCGTGCAAAGCCAAAAGCAATTGTCTCGTCGTTATGTTTTCCAAGCAATTTCCCCACAAAGTCGTTATCGGTAAAGCCACAATCGCTAAGTTTAAAGTTAATAACGATGCTCGTTTCGTTTTCACTGTGCGACAGAGCTTTCGCACCTTTCCCGTAATCGACAAGAGTTGGCGCACCAAATTGAAGCGATGCTAAGTTGATCTCTGGCATATTGGCTTCTTTTTGAATTTCGATGCTGATGGTATCGTTTGTTTCGTCTAGTTTGATGATGTTAATGAGTCTATCTTTTTGTAACGGTATAATGATGTTTTTAGAGCTATGGTTATCGCTAGCTTTATCTTGATTTTTTACCGTGTCGATAACGGCATAGTTAGCCGAAATAGCGCGAAGTTCCTCGTCTTGAAAAATTTTCATTCGTTCGTATTTGTACCATTGTTCGATGTGGCCATTATCGTGGCGAGCCATATCAATTTCGTAGGCGCTTCCATCGTCTATCGTCCAGTCCACGCCGTTAGGTGAGCGCATATAATAGGCGATTCTTCCAAGCCAATCGTTTACAATGGCATGATACTGAACACGGTCTCGCCAAAAAACGGGATCTTCGAATGTTTTGTCTCTTGAACCTTCGTTGATAGGGTATGCCGAATGATAGCTGATTTGATTCCATTCGCCGTTTTTGCCAGGGGCCCAGATGCTGCCGCCCCTACACATCATGAGATAAGAACCCTTTGACCGTTTTGCAAAGGTCTGATTCGAAAATCCATCTTGAATTTTTCTCCCTCTGGCATTTCTTTCTTGTTTAACAGACTTCCAAGGACCGCTATAACCTGCGCTAATATAATCAACAAAAGTATGATGCAATATCATTGCATAAATGGCAATCGAACCATCTTCTAAAACTCTTGCCTCTGGATTGTGTCCCTTTCCAATAACCGCCTGCACAGTATATGGGCCATAAAGATTATCGCTAGTCGCATGAACCACCTCGCTATTAGGCCATTCATTATGACCTCTTGCTGAACTTTCTAGCCAACGACAAGGATAGATATGATAAAGACCATCCGCATCTTTTAAAATATTTCCACCCCAATACGAATACGTCTCATCCTCAATCCCATTATCAACAAAACGAGGCTTCACCTTTTCATTTCCCCAACTATCGCTACTTAACGTTCCTTCTGGCATGGGTAAAAAGCGATCGATAAATTGGGCTCCCTTAACTAAATTTTGCCATTTTGCAGGGCGCTCACGCTCGATTGATTGCCCAAAAAGGGTACCGACAAATAAAAATAGGGTAAAGATCAAGAAATACTTTTTCATTACAACTCTCCTTTAAACATTTAACTTGTATAGTATAATATAGATTTGGGAAAACTCAAGAAAAATGTTTTACAATTATTTCTTTTGAGTTTATAATGAGAAAGCCTTGTACTGTTTTAATGGAGGAGAAGAGTTTGTTGTCCCGTATTTTTATATTTTTACTGTTAATTGCTTTACTTAGTTCCTGTAATCTGTCTAGAGAATCACTAACAGTTACGTTTGAAGTTCTTAGTGTTGATAAATCTCCAATGCGTTGGTCTACTATTGAAAAACCGCGTTATCAAACTATTAATGCAAAAGTTCTCAATGTTTTCCCAGATAAAAAATGTTCTGAGTATATTAAGGTTTATTATGAATTGAATACACGGTCTTTTTTTATTGATGAAAAAGCTATTGAAATTGATCAACTACATGTTTATACTGGTGTTATTATGAAGTTTTCAGGTTGGATGGTTTGGGGACGAAAGTTTTATCCGAATTTTACAGCTATAGAATCATTTTCTTATTCGAAAGCAAAGTGATTGGAGTAAACTATGAAAAAAATAATACAAATCATACAAATCATACTTTCAAATTACTTATTTGGGTCGTTCTATCAACTTCAAACTTTAATTCTAGAATCTTTTGCACTCTGTGGAATGTATTCTCGCAAACCGATACAAGAATTAGATATTGATAATATTGAGTCTGTCCGACGAAATCCTGTAATAGCAGATTTATTTCATCGCATGAAATTTATGGAGCGTCGTGGAAGTGGGTTAAAGAAAATATTGGAAGAATCTAAAAAAATGTTTGGCTATCAAGAAAGTCTCAAGCCTCAATTCTGTTCTTCAGTTTCTAATTTTGTAGTTATTCTTAAAAATATGAACTATACCATACAGGATACCATACAGGATACCATACAGGATACCATACAGGATACCATACAGGATACAAAATTTACAAAACTATTAGATTTTTGTTCTACTCCAAAAACAAGGGATGAAATGCAAAACTATCTTTTAATTAAAAATAGGGCTCATTTTGCAACTGAATATTTGA
>CAYJGX010000179.1:0-2739 GCA_964369795.1 uncultured Spirochaetaceae bacterium | reverse complement strand
CCTATCTTTTTTTTCAAAAAAGGATATCCGCTTCCGCCCTAAGCCATTTACTCCGTCTCTAGTTTAGCTCTACAACCCACACAATTCCTGCACTGGACATCGCAGTACTTTTGCAAGAGCCAAGACGGTATCGTTAGAACGATAGTTTTCAAGAGAGAATATCTACTCCACTCCCCCCATCTGTCCACATTTCGCATTGGGCGATAACGGTTTGAGTGGCGTCGTCCCAGCCTTCGGGTGGGTATTTGTATTTTTTAAGAAGGCGTTTTACCATGGAACGCATTTTTGCTCTAGCAGTATCTTTCTTTTGCCAGTCGATGGTGCGGTTTTTACGTAGCATTTCGGTCAGTTCTTTGGTGAGGGCAAGAAGGTTTTCGTTTTCCTTAAAGTCTTGGCTTGCCCGAGGTTTTGTAAGGGCGTCGTAGAAGGCAAGTTCTTCGTCGGTAAGGCCTAGGCTTTTGCCTTGAGCCGTTGCCTCGTTTATGTCGGTGGCAGTACCGATTAGTTCGGCGATGACTTCTTCGCTAGAGATCATTCCGTTTAAATAGCGATTCATGGCGCGTTGGATCATTTCGGAGAACTTTTCTGATTTGACTAAGTTAGTGCGTTTATAGACTGAGATTTGCTCGGCGAGTAGTTTTTTGAGAAGTTCGACCGCTAAGTTTTTTTCGGGGATTTTTGCAATTTCTTCTAAGAACTTAGGATCAAAAAGAGAAAATTCTGTTTTCGCATCGGAGAAGAGATTGATGACGCCTTGGCTTTGAATGCTATGTTTTAGAAGTTCGCTAATTTGTTCGTTTATTTCGGGCAAAGTGAGTTTTTTGCCGTTGCCCCCTAAAAGAAGACGGGCAAGGTTAGTTCGCACTGCTTCGAAATAGCTTGCTTCTGTTCGCTCTTTTGGGGATAGCAAGGAACTACAAAGCGATTGCGCCTGTTTTAATAACAAGGCTTCTTTTATAAAGACATTTTTGCTTTGCTCTTTTTCGTCCAAGTCGGTTTCTTTGACCGATTTATCTAGCAAGAAATTGATTCCGCCTGCTAGCGATTTAGACTGAGCTAATTCGCGCCCAGAAAAGAAGGGCGTGTAGTCATAGCCGTACAATAGGTCTTGGCAGACGGTCAATTTTTCTTTAAATTTAGGATAGGCCGCTTTGAGAATATCGGTGTCGCCAAAGTTATCTTTGTCACGGCTGGTATAGTCATTCATTGCTTGGCGAAGGGCGCTAGCAATTCCAACGTAGTCGACAACGAGCCCGCCTTCTTTGTCTTGGAAAACTCGGTTTACACGTGCAATCGCCTGCATTAGGTTGTGCGACATCATTGGCTTGTAGACATACATCGTTGCAAGAGAGGGAACGTCAAAGCCGGTTAGCCACATATCTACGACAATAGCAATTTTCATTTCGGAGTTGTTGTCTTTAAATTTGCGAGCCAGCTCCTCTTTATGGCTTTTGTTTCCTATTACTTCGCGCCACTCTTCGGGGTCGTTATTGCCTTGCGTCATAACAACGCCCACTTTTTCCCTCCAATTTGGGCGAAGGCGTAAAATTTCTTTGTAAATTTTCATCGCAATCGCACGCGAATAGGCAACAACCATCGCCTTTCCAGTTAAAAGATTTTGTCGGTTGTTTTCGTAGTGGTCAATGATATCGGTTACCAGCGATTCGATTGTCTCTTGCGCCCCCAAAATGGCTTCTAATTTGCCTAGCTCTTTTTTACTTTTGTCGATAACATATTCGTCGGCATTTTGAGCCATAATATCGTATTGAGCATCAATGAGTTCGAGCGTTTTTTGGTCTAGCTTTAAACAAATTACACGGCTTTCGTAATAGACTGGTTTCGTTGCACCATCTTCTACCGCTTGGGTCATGTCGTAAATATCGATGTAGTCGCCAAAAACTTCGCGAGTGCTTCTATCTTTTGAGGAAATCGGCGTTCCTGTAAAACCAATATAGGTTGCATTAGGAAGGCTTTCGCGTATAATTCGCGCCGTTCCAATAACCGTTTTTGCCTCTAGTTCGCCTTTCTCGTTCGTTTTGGTAATGACCTTTTCGCTTAGCCCATATTGCCCGCGGTGCGCCTCATCTGCCATGACAATAATATTTCGTCTTGTTGATAGTGCATTACCATAGACTGATGATGGATCTTCTGCTGCTGATAGAGCCTCTTCGCTTTCGTGCATTTCTAATTGATAGAGGGGCTCTTTCCTTGCAAGTTCAAACTTTTGCATGGTGGTAAAGATGATGCCATTGGCTTGACGTCCAGTTAGCAACTCTTTTAAGTGGGTTCTGCTTTCGGCTTGTTGTGGAGTTTGACGCAAAAATTCGCTACAACGGCTAAATTGTCCGTAAAGTTGGTCGTCTAAGTCGTTTCGATCGGTAATAACGACAATAGTAGGACTTAAAAGCTCTTCTTGTAGCAGATGAGCATAAAAAACCATCGAAAGCGACTTTCCACTTCCTTGGGTATGCCAAAAAACACCGCCCTTCCCATCGGTTGTAGTCGCCTCTTTTGCCTTTTCTATCGCCTTCTTAACGGCAAAATACTGATGATATCCTGCTATAATCTTAAAAGTATTCTCGCCATCAACATTAAAACAAGAGAAATTTTTAATAATATCTAAAAATCGAGCCTTATCAAACAACCCTTCAAAAAAAGTATCAAAAGAAATCGCTTTTTTATCTTCTTTAGAACCATCTTTTGTCTTCCACTCCATAAAACGGTCTTCGCCACTAGTAA
>CAYJGX010000178.1:0-2748 GCA_964369795.1 uncultured Spirochaetaceae bacterium | reverse complement strand
ATCAAACTGCGGGTCGCTTAGAAGGAAATCAAAGTTGGTCATGGTGTGCCTCCTTAATTATTAGCAAACAAGATTAGTTATCTTTTTTAATTTGCTCCATAATTTGTTTTACTACATTTGCAAGTTTATCAAATGGTACATAAGATTCTGATTTATCATTAAACTCCAATGCATTAGGATTGCCAAATATTTTCCTTGCTACTTCTTCTTTTATATCTGCTTTCTTTTCATCACTTAGTGACTCAATAAATGGACCAATCGAAACAAATTCCATCTCAATTTTCCTTGCGTATCGTTCGATTTTTTCTTGCTTACTTGCTTGTCTTGCAGCATAAGCTGCTCCAGTAGCGATAGTTGTAGTCGCAAAAATTCTTGAAATAAGCTGAACCCATGTTGTATGTTGGTTTATAGTGAAAACGAAAGCGAAAAGAGCAAATATACTAACTACTACCATAAGAACTATAGACAAAATATGCCAATTTCTTGCTCTCTTATTACTATTATCTGCTACCTCTCTATATTTAGCTGAAAATGTATTTGCAGTTATCGTTCCAACAATTTTTTTAACATCTTTATCATGCTCATCGAATTTTATTTGTGACTCTTCAATAATTTTATTGACATTTTCTTTTTGCTCTTCAATCTTATTTTTTAAATCTAATATTAGTGCTTCAAATGAATATACAAAGTCATTTTTTTCTGCCTCAAACTCATCTCTGAAAGTCTTAGCTAAACTATTGTTATCAGTGGTGAATTTGGCAAGTAAATCCGTAAAATGCGTTTTATCTTTTCCCATTTGTTCTGTGTATAAAGCTGAAAAGTTATCTAATCTTTTTTGTTCAGTATTTAACTTATCAATGACCGTATTCAAAGAGTTTGTACATTTATTAGAAAACTCAACATTACTTTTCTCTATTTCTTCTACTTTCAGTTGAGCGTTATCGACTGAGTCGCTAATTTTTTTTACATATTCAAACATAATCGAACTATACTCGTCAAATGATTTTGATGCTTCTTTAAAAGAGTTTTTATTGCGTAAAATACTTATTTTGGCAACCACTTCTAAAATTCTATCTATATAAGTATTACAGCTATCACGATAACTATTAAATGCTGATGATGTATTTAAAGCAGTTGCTAAATTAGACTCTAAGTTAACAAGTGCACTTTCAGTTTCATTTAACCACGTTATTGACATATAGTTCTGCTCACAATTATTTAAAGCAATTTTAAATCTTTGGTAAATAGCTTTTGAGCGTCCAAGCAACTCTATTTGTTCTTCACTCAAAGAATTAAATTCAACATTAACTATGTTTTTTTCAAAACGCTCCATTGCTGAAAATACGTTGTGGCTTTTGATAGCTTCTAAGTGACTCATAATAAAACTTCCTTTCTACTCGAAATATTCTTGCATTCGCTGTTTATATAACAATTCTAACACTTCAAGAGCTTTTTGCATATCTTGTTTTGTTTTTTCTACCTTTTCAACAAACTCGGCAAATTTGTTTTGTAGATTGAGTGATGGTAAAGGGATTTTTAATTGCCGACATTGCAATAAACTTAAATTTTGCTGTCTAACTCCAACAGCCGAATTTATAAATGGTTGTAATGTTTCAGGTTTCATTAATGCATATAATAAGTATTTAGGATTTACAGTTTCTTTTGCTCTGAAAATCACAATTGCCTGATTTATGTTGTACTCTTTGTTATCTTCAGTTATGATTGAAAATTTACCTAATGGGGGACCTACAATGTTCATCAAAACATCGTTTTTGTAAACTTTAGAACGCTTTAACAATGACTCATGAGTTTCAGATGTTATATATTGTTGTCTTTCATCAAATAACAATTTACCGTTAAAACTTAAATTATAAACTTTTAAATATGGTATCAAACCTTTGGAAAATTCCTCATAAATATCATTTGGTTTAGGAGTTGTACCTTTTGTTATAAATTCACATACACTTTCCGCATTAACATACTTTACGGGGTCGCCGAACATCTCGACAAACTTTGCTTTGATAAGTAGGTCGAGTTTTTCTATCTGGCTTTTTCTTTTTTCTATAAGCCCTGAAATTTTATCAAGCTCATCGGCTATTTTCTTCTGCGTTTCAAGCGGCGGCAGAGGAATTTCTGTTTCAGAAAAATCTTTCTTATTTATGATAGGTACTACTGGGGCATTTGCCTTATCTTGCAAATGTTTCTGTTGTTTAGATATCGCATAAGCTAAAAATTTGCTATTAATAATTTTTTCATTAGGTATTATAGCATTTATCTGCTGATTTGTTGCTGAGGCTTCAGTAGTTGTAATAGCTACTTTCCCAATAATCCCAATGCAAGTTACTAATACAGTGTTTTTAGGAAGTATTCGTAGTTTTTTTTGAGCTCTAACATCCAAGTAAGTATTTGCCTCATTTAGCATCACAATATGGTTATCATTTATATCGGAGGGCTTATAGAAAGGGATATCCTCATTTTCATAATATTCATATTCTTTTGTTGACGGAGTGTTTCCGGTTATAATTTTTCCCAGAGAATTTAGCCTAACCCGCTCCCACTTCTCGCCTTTACCCTTTAATTCTCCATTCTCCATTCTCAATTCTCCACTACTCATAATCCCCCTCCAGATCCTCTATCCCCTTCAAAATCTCCTCTTCAAGTGCTTTTATCTCGGCTATTATCTCAGATGTAGGGGGATATTCCTCCGCTATGTAGATAGTTTTTTTGTATTTGTTTATCGAGAGGTCG
>CAYJGX010000177.1:0-2763 GCA_964369795.1 uncultured Spirochaetaceae bacterium | reverse complement strand
CCAATATCGATACAATGACAAAAGATATCGTCAACAATACCTCATTAACCGATTTTAAACAGATAGCACGACTCTACGAAGCCTATCTGGCATCCGTGCAATATAGCCAGAGCTCCTACGGTTCAAGAGCAAATCTATTAGGCGCATTTTCAAACGAAGAAAAAGATCCCGCAACAAACAATGGGAAAGTCTTGTGCGAAGGCTACTCACGAGGCTTCGTCTATATCTTACAACGTTTAGAGTATCCAGCTATTTATATCACAGGCAAAGTATCCACAGGTTCTAATCCTAATACGGACTCAGCAGGCTTACATGCGTGGCTAAAAGTCAAAGTAGAAAACAAATGGTATAACATAGACCCCACATGGGACGATAGCTCCAACCCATCAAGTAAAGAATCTTACAAAAACTACTTTTTACAGTCAGATGGCGATTTCTCAGCTTTACATACAGCGGTTAACCTAGATAACCTAAATAATAGCGTTAGCTATAAAAAGTACGCAGTGGATATGCCAGCGACCCCTTTCACCTCCGTAGGGTCAGAAATGTATCAATAAAAGCTTGCCTAATTGGAAGTTATGCCGTTATAATACTTTAAGTGAGGAATGTTAAATGGCGGAAATTAATTCGAGTAATATAGGGTTTGAGAAACAGATCTGGGAAGCGGCGTGTGTCTTGCGGGGCAATTTGGATGCGTCGGAGTATAAGTCTGTTGTTTTGGGGCTTATTTTTTTAAAATATATTTCGGATCGCTTTGAGGGGAAGTTTAAGGAGCTTGTTGCCGAGGGCGATGGCTTTGAAGAGGATATAGATGAATATACGTCCGAAGGGATCTTTTTTGTGCCAGAAAATGCGAGATGGTCGGTTATATCCGAGGCGGCGCATAGCCCAGAGATTGGGGGCGTGATAGATGAGGCGATGCGGTCTATCGAGAAAGAGAATAAGCGGCTAAAAGATATTTTGCCAAAGAATTTTGCACGGCCCGAGTTAGATAAACGGCGCTTAGGCGAGGTTGTGGACCTTTTTACCAATATTCAAATGATAGAACATGGAAACTCTAAAGATATTTTAGGGCGAACCTACGAATATTGCCTTTCGCAATTTGCGGCGCAAGAAGGCAAAAATGCGGGCGAGTTTTATACTCCATCTTGTATAGTAAAAACGTTGGTGGAAATTTTGCAACCCTACAATGGGCGAGTTTATGACCCCGCCTGCGGAAGTGGGGGAATGTTTGTGCAATCTGCAAAGTTTGTGGAAAACCACGGCGGGAATATTGGCAATATTTCCGTTTATGGGCAAGATTCCAATCCTACCACTTGGAAAATGGCTCAAATGAATTTAGCTATTCGTGGAATAGAGGCAGATCTTGGTAAATACAATGCCGACACCTTCTTTAACGACTGCCATCCTCAACTTAAAGCAGACTACATCATGGCAAACCCGCCTTTTAATATTTCTAACTGGGGAGCAGACAAACTAACCACCGATGTGCGTTGGAAATATGGCACACCACCCAATGGAAATGCTAACTTTGCATGGCTTCAACATATGATTCATCATCTTGCACCTAGTGGAAAAATTGGAATGGTGCTAGCAAACGGTTCGCTGTCGTCGCAGACTTCGGGCGAGGGCGAGATTCGTAAAAAGATTATAGAAGATGATTTAGTTGAGTGTATTATCGCTATGCCAACCTCTCTTTTTTATTCTACCGGAATTCCCGTCTGTTTGTGGTTTCTCGCTAAAAACAGAAAGCAAAGTGGAAAAACACTTTTTATCGATGCCCGCAAAATGGGAACGATGGTCACGCGAAAATTGCGAGAAATGAGCGACGAGGATATTGCCCTTTTAACATCAACCTATAACGCCTTTATCGCCGGGACGCTACAAGACCAAAAAGGTTTTTGTGCTGTCGTTCAAACAAGCGACATTGAAGCACAAGATTACATCCTCACCCCAGGCCGCTACGTCGGTATCGAAGAACAAGAAGAGGACGGCGAACCTTTTACCGAAAAAATGACCCGCCTCACTTCTGAACTTTCTGGTCTCTTTGCCCAAAGCAACGAACTGCAAGACGAAATTCGAAAGAACCTTGCAAGTATTGGGTTTGAATTGTAGGGGGAGATTATGAATAAACCCGAAATTAAAGAAACTGGGGACTCTGTTTTAATCCGAATTTTTAGAACCAAGGCTCAACTCGTTCCAGATAAGTTCCAGATAGTTCCAGATAGTACCGAAGAGTTCCAAATAGTTCCGGAAACAAAACTTGCTATAAGCATGGAAAGAGAGTGTTCTCGTAATAAGCTCGAATTGCATACTAATTCAGTTGTCCGGAATTTCCGGATAACTCATTTTGTGAATAAAGTCTATAAGGAGTGTTTTGTATGAAACAAGGAATATTGATAATTTGTTTGTTGATTTTGAGTATAAATTTGTTTGCGAATGCTCCAGAAAATCAAAGTTCTGCTAAAAATTCGGTTGAAGATCAAGTTAAAGCTCTACAGTTGGAAAATAAAGAGTTGAAAACCGATATGGAGGCAATGCAACAAAAATATTTAGACGAATTATCTAATGTAAAGGCAGATTATGATTTTGTAGCAGAACATTATAAAGAAACAACGATTTGGATAAATACTATTATGATCGCTATTGCAATATTTTTAGGTGGAGTTTTTCCTTATTTACAAAACCGAAATTTTGAAAAGCAAATTAGAGAAGAATTAAAAGAAGCAAAAACAATAAAATTGGATGTAGATAAGATTAAAA
>CAYJGX010000176.1:579-2782 GCA_964369795.1 uncultured Spirochaetaceae bacterium | reverse complement strand
TATGGGAAATCCTCCGTTTGTGGGAGCTAGACTAATGAGCAAAGCACAAAAAGAAGATATGGATTTTGTGTTTGGTAAGTTAAAAGGGTTAGGAAACCTTGACTATGTTTCTGCATGGTACGTAAAGGCTACTACATACATGAATGACATGAGCATAAAAGCGGCCTTTGTTTCTACAAATTCAATTACGCAAGGTGAACAACCCGCAATTTTATTTAAGCCTTTATTTGAAAAAGGTGTACATATTAATTTTGCCTATCGCACATTTAAGTGGGCAAGTGAAACAAAAGAATCTGCTACCGTGCATTGTATTATAGTCGGTTTTTCATATAATAAAACTGGAAACAAGTATTTATTCTCTAGTGATACGATTGTTAATAAAGTAGATAATATAAATGCTTATTTAATTGCAGCTCCCGATATATTTATTGAAAGTAGAAAATCTAATTTATGTAATGCTTCTAAGATGGACTTTGGCAGCATGCCAAATGATGGGGGCTTTTTAAGTGATTACTCCGCAGATGATAAAAATGCAATTATTTCAAAATATCCTCTTTCAGAAAAGATGTTTAAGAAAATATTAGGTGCTGTGGAATTTATTAATAATAAAGAAAGATGGTGTTTGTGGTTAAAAAATATTTCGCCATCAGAAATAAAGCAAGTTCCACCAGTAATGGATGCTGTAAAAAAGGTGCAAGAAATACGTTCTTCTAGTAATAGAGAAGCGACAAAACTTCTTGCAGATACACCGATGTTATTTGGGGAAATTCGGCAACCCGACTCTGACTATCTATTAGTTCCGAGAGTTTCATCAGAGAACAGAAAGTATGTACCCATTGGGTTTATGTCAAGTGATATAATTGCAAGTGATGCAAATCTTGTTATTCCAAATGGCACATTGTTTGACTTTGGTGTTTTGACTTCAAATGTTCACATGGCATGGATGAGGGCAGTATGCGGAAGATTAGAAAGTCGCTATAGATATTCTGCTTCAGTTGTCTATAATAATTTTCCGTGGTGTGAGCCAAATGAAAAACAAAAAGAGAAAATTCAAGAAACTGCACAGGCAATATTAGATGCGCGTGCTCTGTATCCTGAAAGTTCACTTGCAGACCTCTATGATGAGTTAACCATGCCAGCAGAGCTACGAAAAGCGCACCAACAAAATGACAAGGCTGTAATGGAGGCCTACGGGTTTAACCTTAAAGAAACAACAGAGTCAAGCTGCGTTGCAAACTTGATGGAAATGTATAGGAAGCTTGTAGAGGAGTAGGGATGAGTGAGATGAAAGAAAGTGGACTACACACAATTGCTAAAATATTTTTATTCTTAACCTCATATACCCCCCTGTTTTTTTTAATTGCATTAAAACAACTATTTCTTAATCATGAATATCTAGTGTGGGGAGGAATTATTAGTGAGTCCTTATCATTATGGTGGAAATATTTCAGTTTTTCAACTGTATTGCTAAGCTTAACTGCGTTTGGTTTTATAGGCTTGTTCTTTTTATTTAAAAATATCGAAAAGAATTCAAAAAATGGTGACCATGTTATTGTACGTAAAGTGAATAATAAAAACAGTGAATCAATGGGATACATCGCAACATATATTATTCCTTTTCTTAATATAGATTTTAGTTCAGCCTATGAAATAATTTCTCTTGGCGTTTTACTATTAATTATATGCAATATATACAAACCTTATCGTAATAAATCCAATATTAAGTTTCAAATACTCAATATTCGAAATTGAATATGAAAGAAATAATTATCTTAAATCAAGTTTTGTAATAACTCCAAAAAGGTGTATTGATTATAACATTCAAATAAAAATATACGAAATAGATGAAAATATTTATTATTACTCAAAAGGAGCAGGAAATGATACTAGAAACAATTTTGGAAGAGCTTGAAGGTGTAAAAATAGATGATGTAAAGTTGTACTTTATAACACGTTCACCAAAGTATGACTTAAAAAAGAATATAGGGGCAATGGATAGATATTGTTTTAATACATTTCAGATTGATATTGATGATGAATTACGAGGCTATATGTTTCATGCACTTAAAACAGAAGTTAATGATTATGTTAAAAAAAATGTAGAAATTATTGATTATGAAGTAATTTCAGATGACACAGAAAATATTTTTTCTTATTCGATACCAACCAAAGGACTATCTTTTCAAGAGGTGTTAAATATCCA
>CAYJGX010000176.1:0-480 GCA_964369795.1 uncultured Spirochaetaceae bacterium | reverse complement strand
CTGTTGATGAACGAACTATAGGTATGTTACCTAGTAAGATTATTAAAACAATATTTAATACTAAAAATCTAAAGCTAGAAGTGTTAAAAGGAGATATGTTTGTCTTGCAAAGTCAAATAGACTGCATTTTTTATGAGGATTTATTCTACATTTTACGAAAACCAGGCTTTGAGCAAATTGTATGTCTTGAAGAAGAGTTTAAAGAAAAAGCAATTGAAGTTGTGAATATTCTCTCTAATTCAAATATGATTGATGGTCTGGACTTGGTTATGCGTAAAATTAATACACATGCTCCTATACATAAAAAACTAGCACGCATCTCGAAAATTGATAATTATAGAACATTGACATTAGGCGTAATAAAAAAAATGCAAAGAATATGTAAAAAACATAACGAAACACTAAAGGTAAATAATGGAAAAATATGTATAGAATGTGATGATGATAGTGAAATTGTACTTAAAATGCTGGCAGAGTATT
>CAYJGX010000175.1:0-2792 GCA_964369795.1 uncultured Spirochaetaceae bacterium | reverse complement strand
AGAAAAGTAACTAAGATTGAGGTTTTACCGATGATAATAACAGAAAAGATTTATAGAAAAGCAAATAAAATCATATCTGATGCTGGAACTCGCGATATGATCACAGTTGCTCGCGATTTAGGAATTAAATTATATTTCGAAGATAATTATACTCATTTATTAGGTATGTATACTTATATGTACAGAACAAGAGCAATTTTTGTGAACAGTAATTTAGATGAATACATGACCCAGATGGTTATTGCTCATGAAATAGGTCACGATATGCTACATAGAGAGCTTGCGAAAAAAAGTGTTTTAAAAGAATTTGAACTTTTTAAAATGATGAAAGATAATACAGAATATGAAGCAAATGCCTTTGCTTCACATCTGCTTATTGACACGCACGAATTTGTCGAGCTTGCTCGAGCAGGCCATACTATTGCTGAAATTGCTAGTATTATGAACACTGAAATTAACATAGCTCTAATCAAGCAAAGGGAACTTGTTAGCTTAGGCTATGATTTGAGAGTTTCAATAGATGTTAGTAATGATTTCATGAAAACTCTTACAAGGTAACCATTATAGCATCCTTTACTCATTAATTAGTTTTGTTCACTATTTGCAGAATTAATTATTTGATTTGCTGTTGCAGCCCCTTGAGTCACACTAACAGGGGAATTGTATCCATTCGAACTTATCGTTATATTATTTGTAATAATTCTACTTAGGACTACTTGTTTTTGATTTTCCTCTTTCATTTCAATCTCATATTGTTCAAAATTTCCTATTAGTTCAAAAAACTCTCCACCATCAACTTGAATGTTAACAATTACTTCTGCATCTTCAAGTTTTTTTAGAACACTTTTATATTTTGTGAACCCTTTAGTAAAGTCTACTATTGAATTTTGGGTAAATTTAGGCTTAATTTCGTTTGTATATAATTTCATTTCTCTTTCATTTAATACTGTTAACATATATTATTCTCCTACAAGCCAAACAGAGACTCTATTTCTTGCCATTTGTCTAAAATCAAAGAAGGGGCTTTTGCTAAAGACTTTCTTATTACGCTAAATAAAGCTTTCAAGACTACACTGTTCTTATCATGTGTGGCACTCTCTGCACCATTGATTAATTCAAGAATTTCTTTGCGCTCTCTTTCTGAAATTTCCTTTTCGGCGATTATCATTTCTGAAAACTTCGCTAACGCTTGTAGTTGGTCATTATTAGCATAATCAATTATTTGGTTAGCAGTAGCATTACCTTGGGCTACATTAACAGGAGAATTATCTCCATTTGTATTTATACTTATGTGATTTGTGGTTATCACACTTTTTTCTCGTTGCATTTCATAACATTCTTTCATTTCAAAATAAGTTTTACCTTTGTAAGTTATTCCTTCTATTATGCAAATTATATTACCTTCTTGCCCAAAGGGGTCAGTTTTACTACCAATTAAATATCCTTTTTCAATAAGATTTTGAATTATATCTCTATCGTCACTTTTCGGAAATTTTTTCTCAATTAATAGTTTTTCAAGTTCCTGTTCACTGTCTTTATCTAAATATTCAAACCTCATAAAATCTTTACCCTCTTTTTTTTCTTTCTGACTTTTCACTTTATATCTTTCATAATTCTTACCACGATTTGTTAATGTTAAAAAGTATGGAATACCACTTGCCCACATTATTTTAACAAGTTCATTTTCTTTTAATTCTTTAAACAAGCTTAGAAACACCTCTACATCTTCCAGCTCATCAAAGCGCGTATTCCAATACTCTTCTGTGTCAGTTTCTTTTATCATTAAATCTTTTATTTCCATCAGAAGTTCTTCTGCCTCTATTGAAATTTGGTTGAAAAAATTCATACATTCTCCTAAAATAATGTAATAATAGCGATTATTAATGCGATAATTATATCAGATCTTACAATTTTCTCAAAGAGTTTTGTAAACGTTTTCTTCTTCCCAACTTCTTACTTTCTCCATAATTGTTATTCTTCCAGTATACACGTCCATAGCAATAGTCTTCTTTTGCTTTGCTTATAGATAAAATGTTTTTAATTTTTCATCCTAATTTTTTATTCTATCATTAAGTATTACATATTTAAATAATCAACAGGAGTTAAGATTCTCATCGCACCTTCTTACAAAAAGTAATACTCGCTATACTTGTTCTATCATACTTTTTTGACAACTTTTACAAAACTTTTTGCTTTTATACTCCATTAGATTATCTGCACTACCGCAAAAAATACAAGCTGGCATATATTTTTTTAATAATATATATTTATCATTAACATATATTTCTAAAGAGTCTTTAATATCAATGTTAAAGTTTTTCCTTAATTCAATAGGCAATACTATTCTTCCAAGTTGATCAATTCTTCTTACACTTCCCGTCGCTTTCATCTTGCTTACCTCCACACTAATCATTACATGGCATATTGTACCATAAATAGTTATTTTTGTAGCTTAATTTAAAATTTCACATTACGACAAAATGTCTTTTGTCCTTATTTTACTAAGTATAATCTTTATGTAATTTCCTCTCCAGTACGAATATAGTACACCTAATCATTTAAACATTTAATGATATTGGCCTTAATTATATAGTATAATAGACTTACATACAATAATGATTAGGAGGTAAAGACGTGAATACTAATATAATAGACATAAAAATAGAAGATGAACTTAAAACATTAATACGGCAGTTCCCTACACACAAACTTATCGAATCATTTTTCAACCTTTCCACTCAAAATGCTACTAACGCAAATGAGTATAAAATTATATTGCCTTTTGGTGAAGT
>CAYJGX010000174.1:0-2797 GCA_964369795.1 uncultured Spirochaetaceae bacterium | reverse complement strand
AAACAATCATTAAGAGTTTTGATAACGCATGTTCTCTTAAAAAAATTAAAGCAGAAATGGTTCCATCCATTCTTACAGCGAATGAATGGGTTTCTTGGAGTAATCAAGCAAAACGAATTTTAGAAAACGACGATTTTTTTGGCAACCTACCCGATCAAATCGATGTTTACGAATATAGAAAAACTCCAATAGAAACTTCCGAAAAAATCTTTAATCAATTCAAAGCAGAAAAGGATTTTTATGGCAAGCTAGGAGCTATTCAAAAATTTATCAATGGTGGCTTCTTAGATTCAGATTTATTCTTAGATATGAATAACTATTTAACAACCTTCAACAAAAACACAGATCTTATTTCCGACAAAACGATTGCTGCTTGGTTGTTCACAAAAGAAAATGCAAAAAAATATCCTTTCTTAGCTCAATCTTTAACGAAAACATTTGAACAACTCCTTGCCGAAGTAGAAGACATTATCACTTTATTCCAAAATATCAACGATTCAGATTTAAAAGTTAAATTCTTGCTTCAACTTCAAAACATGAAAGAATGGAATAAAATGTATGTGACTCTCTTCCCATTTTACTTAAACAGCTTTATTATCGATCAACTTTTAGAAAAAGGATACGAAGAAGATGTCACATCTCTTTTTAAAGGTGTATTTAGTCGATTCAAAGACTACCGAAATCCATTCTTGTGGGTCGTTAAAAACTACGATAACTTAGAAGAATACGGAATCACCAATTCTCAAATTGTCATCAACCTAATCCATGTATTAGACATCACAAGTAGAGAAATCGACAACAAACAAGATGTTTCTAACAACCGAAAATACAACAAGAGTTCAGAGAACCTTCTTTTTAAAGAAAAATTCCTAAACAATTATTTAGAGGCTTGTTCTTTAGAAGAAGTTCCTAGAATTGCTGGGCTTATTTTAGATGTACGTGGAATTTCAGAAGATAACATAGAAGCTGCGAAAGCTATTATTAGCCGACGATTCCCTAATTTCACCATTGGAGCTGCAGAAACTAAGACAACATCAAGGGAAACGATTGCAAACAAACTCATTGTTAGCCCTTCTATGTATCAAGCAAAACAACGTGAATTTAAATACTTACGAGATGTCGAACTTCCTCGTAACGCGAAAGAAATTGGAGAAGCCATTGCTCTTGGTGACTTAAAAGAAAATGCAGAGTATAAAGCGGGTAAAGAAAAACAAACTCAACTAAACACAACGATTGCCAAACTTCAAGAAGATTTAGACCGAGCTCAGATTTTCGAATTTAAAGATATCGAAGTGACTTATGTTAGTTACGCAAACGTTGTTACTCTCAAAAACAATGCATCTAAAGAAAACGAAGTTTTTACTATTTTAGGCCCATGGGAATCAGATCCAGACAAACAAATTATTAGTTATTTATCCCCTCTTGGTAAGAAATTACTAGGTGCAGAAGTGGGTAAAAAATTAAAATTTACGATTAACGAAAGAAACTACGATTATACAGTCCTTTCTATCGCTGCGGCAGAAGAGCCTGCTCATATCGAAGAAGAAGAAAGAACCATCGTAGATTTCGAATAAATTCGAGTTTATTCAAATTATTTTAACAAGTGGCTGAACTTAAACCTTCAGCCATTTTTTTTAATTTACTTTTATAAAGAGAGCCAAATGGAAAAAGAGAATAAAAACAACAATATCTCATCGGAGGAAATTCAATCAGCTATCGATTTACTGACTAAATTATCCGATGGAAAAGAGCTAAATAATTTAAGCGAAGAACAAAAAATCCAACTGATGAAGGCAGCGGGCCAATTTTCTAGGCCAGACAGAAAGGCCTTAAAGCAACGCAATAAAGAGATTAAAAAAGAAAAACGCAATCAGGTTGTCATCCAAGAGAAGGCGGCCCGCAGTAACACCGGGATTCGTAAAGCTCGCGAAGCGAGCGTTTTCTCGGCTCCCCTCATGATTACACATCAAATTGATGATTCCCAGTACGAAGAGCTTCATTCTCCTAGAAATTGTTATGTTTGTAAAAAAGAATTTACGAAGCTACACCATTTTTACGACACAATGTGTCCAAGCTGTGCCGAATTTAATTATCAAAAACGCTTTCAAACAGCAGACCTTCGGGGTCAAGTGGCGCTTATAACTGGCAGCCGCCTTAAAATCGGGTACCAAGCCACTCTTATGCTTTTAAGAGCGGGCGCCACCGTTATTGCAACGACTCGTTTTCCTGTCGATTCAGCACTGCGTTTTTCCAAGGAACAAGATTTTAAAGAATGGGGCGACCGCCTGCACATTTATGGCTTAGACCTTCGCCACACGCCTAGTGTCGAAATCTTTACCCATTTTATCGAAGAGAGCTACCCTCGCTTAGACATTCTTATTAACAATGCCGCTCAAACGGTCAGGCGCCCTACCGCATTTTATAAACACATGCTCCCCTTCGAAAATATGCCCTTTAACGAACTACCCACTCCCGCAAAGCAACTTCTACAACGCCACAAGGATTGTATTGCCCAACTCGGACACTTTAGCGAAGAAGGAAACAGCAAAGACACCGCACTCCAAGTCACATGGAATAGCAAAAGTCCAGGTATCGGGATTGTCTCCTCTGCAAACTTATCTCAAGTCCCCTATTCCTTTGACAACTCGCTTCCCGTCGAAGAGGTATTCCCAGAAGGCAAACTCGATGCCGACCTTCAACAAGTCGATCTTCGAACAACCAACAGTTGGCGCCTAAAACTTGGCGAAATCCCAACGGTAGAAATGCTAGAACTCCAGTTGATTAACTCCGTCGCTCC
>CAYJGX010000173.1:0-2903 GCA_964369795.1 uncultured Spirochaetaceae bacterium | reverse complement strand
CAACACCGCTCATTAATACTCCTTTTGACGCGGAACTTTTTGGCCACTTCTGGTTTGAAGGCCCACAATGGTTAGAAGCGGTTATCCGTACTGCGGCCATCGATCCAGAAGTCGAATTGGTATCACCGACTAGCTATTTAGAAAAAGAGGGAAATCTAGAAGTTGTTGAAAATCCTATCTATGCAAGTTGGGGTGCAAATGGATTTGGCGAAGTTTGGCTCGATGGAACAAATGATTGGATTTATCCGCTTATTCATGGTGCAATCGAAAAGATGGAAGATTTAGTTGAGCGTTTTCCAAATGAAACAAGTTTAAAAGAGCGAATCCTCAATCAGGCTGCTCGTGAAATTTTACTTGCACAAGCTTCTGACTGGCCTTTTATCATGTATATGGGAACAACTGCTAGTTATGCGACTAAACGAATAAAAGAACATATTGCAAATTTTAATCGAATTTACAATAATTTTTGTAAATCCGAAATGGACACAGAGTGGGTTACTTCACTCGAAAAGAAAAATAATCTTTTTCCATTTATCGATTATCGAATGTTTGCACGAAAAAATAAATAACTCTTTTTATTGACATATGTCAACTGTTGTATTATAGTTGACATATGTTAAGTGTTGTAATGGCTGGCTTTCCTTCGCCCGCAAGTGATTATACCGAAAAATTATTAGATTTTAATGAACTCCTCATTCATCGAGTTGCGGCTACCTATTGTCTGCGGGTTTCTGGCCTTTCTATGTCGGGGGCAGGAATATTTCCAAACGATATTTTAGTCGTGGACCGCTCTTTAAATCCAGTCAATGGGGATATTGTTGTTGTTTCTATCAATGGCGAATTTGTCGTAAAGCGTTATATAAAGCAAGGAAGTCGTTTTTATCTGCGTTCGGAGAACCCAGAGTTTCCTAATTTTTATCCAGCCGAGGGCGAAGAGTTTTTCTTTTTTGGTGTCGCTAGTTCTGTGGTGCGACAATTTCGAAAAGGCTAGTGGTGCGGTTATTTGCCATGGTAGAATCCTATTCTTCAAAGTGGGTGGCATTACTCGATTGTAACTCATTTTATGCTTCATGCGAGCGGGTTTTTAGGCCCGACTTAATTGGAAAACCAATAATGGTTTTATCAAATAACGACGGCTGTATTGTGGCGCAGTCTCCCGAGGCTAAAATAATCTCTAAGCAGTTAGGAATTTCGCGGGGTGCCCCTTTTTTTGAGGTCAAAGAACTTTTACTAGAAAAAGGGGTTCATATTTTTTCATCAAATTATACGCTCTATCAAGATCTCTCTAACCGAATAATGAAGATTTTAGCCGAGGAGGCTGTGGGAGAATTACAAATTTACTCTATAGACGAGGCCTTTTTGCTTTTAGCGGAAAATTGGAATGGAGTAAAGGAAATAGAAGATTATTTTATCGCTTTAATTAAAAAGGTAAGGCGAGAGACGGGCATTCCGCTTTCTGTTGGAGTTGCGCGTACAAAAACACTTGCTAAGTCGGCTAACCATTTTGCAAAAGAGCGGGCAAACGCTTTTTATCATCTTATCGAAACGGAGGAAGAAGGTAAAATAGCTTCTTTACCTGTGGGTGAAATATGGGGGATTGGGCGAAGAAAAGCCGCTTCTATGGCACAGAGGGGGATTGTGCGGGTGAGAGACTTGCTAGAAATACCCGATGAACACATAAAAAAACGGTGGACCCTTTCGACCCTACGGACGGTATTAGAGTTGCGAGGGGAGAGGGTTGCCTTAGAGGAAGAAGAGGGTAAGCGGCGAGAGGCCATCGTCTCTTCGCGGAGTTTTGCTAAGCCAACAGCCTCGTTAAGTGATATTTTAGATTCGATTGCAACCTACTGTGAAATTGCAGTGGGAAAACTCGTTGCTCAAGCCTCTTTTGCTAGTGAGGTTTGGGTTTTTCTGGGGGAGTCGCGCTTTTGCGAGGGGCATTATCGGGCAAGTTTGACAAAGCGGCTTGCAAGGCCCTCGGATTCGCTTCCAGAGATTTTGGGGGTTGCAAAGGAGTTGGCGAGCCAACTCTTTAAGGAGGGGAAGCGCTTTAATAAGACGGGGGTCGGGCTTTATCGGTTGTCGCACAAAGCCCCCGAGCAACTTGAACTCTTCATTTCTAAGACACAAGAGTTCAAGCAACGCCAAGCGGCGGTCGCTTCGCACCTTGTAAAGCTCAACCAAAAAAGCAATACTCCTTTAGTTCGGCCTCTTTCCTGCATCCCCGTGGGGGATTGGAGCATGTGCCGAAATTATTTGTCGCCTAGGTATACCACCTGCTGGGAAGAGCTCCCGCCTGTAAAATAACTAGAAAAGCCATTGCGAGAGTGTGTAAGTCGCTTCTAAAGTGCCCTCTATAGAGCCCTCAAGGGAGCAGAAGAGGTCAAAATCTATTATTTCTTCTAATTCATCGACAGAGAGGACAAAGTCCGTTAGTGGGGCACTAGAGCTCTCGTGGGGTAAATAAAAAGCAATAGCCCTAGGGGTTTTGCCTAATTCCACCAGTGCTTTAAAGTAGCCAGTTGGAATGCCCACCTCATTTTCGCCAATCGTCTTAAATTCCGCTTCGTTTTTAAAGTACGGTCCTGTGACAACCAGCATCGTTTCATTTTCTTTTACTTGGCGACGAACCCATCCCTCTAGGCGGTTCCAGATGCCCCGGTTAAAGCCTGGTAACTGGGGGCTCATGTTACTCATGAAAAAAGAGGCACTTTGAGTCGCTTCGTTTCGGCGCATATCGGCAGAAGGGGCAAGGTGACCTCGGTCGTATCCCGATTTACGGTAGTCGGCGAGGCTCGCCGAGCCGGTGGTAATATTGGGGTCTGGGCGAAAATCGTTTTTTCGCATGGCTTGCCCCGAAATCATTTCGGTGTTAAGGGCGTATGCCACCCAAGCGGCTTGTT
>CAYJGX010000172.1:479-2995 GCA_964369795.1 uncultured Spirochaetaceae bacterium | reverse complement strand
CGATATCGAAACAGTTGAACGGGTGGAAATTCTTAAAGAGCTTAGAATGGGTAAAATCGATGTACTAGTCGGAATTAACTTATTAAGAGAAGGGCTTGATCTCCCCGAAGTATCGCTAGTGGCCATTTTTGACGCCGATAAAATCGGATTTTTGCGTTCTGCAACCTCTCTTATCCAAACGATAGGGCGTGCAGCTCGTAACATAAATGGACAGGTCATTATGTATGCCGATCGATATTCCGATGCCATGAAAACAGCAATATCAGAAACCAACCGACGCCGAGAGATTCAAAAAGAATACAACGAAAAACATGGCATCGAACCAAAAACTATCATCAAAAAAATAGATGATATCTTAGAACGCAAGATAGAAGAGGCTCCTACCTCCTCCGATTCTATCGATTCTATTATTAATGAACATAACTTACTCGATTCGGATCAACGTAAAAAAACCATCCGCAAACTCGAAAAACTCATGTTTGAATATTCGAAAGATTTAGAATTTGAAAAAGCAGCAGAAGTGAGAGATGAAATTGAACGATTAAAAAGGGTTAAGTAGTTTTTTCAAATAATAATTCCTTTACAAATTAATATTTACATCCTATTATTAGGTAGAGGGTCTTTATGAATAAAAAAATAATCGTATCAGCATTCTTCCTATTCTTTTCAATTTTTCTTATGGCAAATACGCAATTTGAAATAGATAAAGAAAACTCTATTCGAACTTTTAAAGAATTTAATGAAGAAGGAGAATTAGTCTCTTATCGTAAAATAGATTCTGTTGGGGCTAATAATATAACCTATATAGACTACTATAATGAAAAAGAAAGTTATAGTGACTATCAATTTATATCTCCAAATTCTTTTTCTATCTCCCGTTTTGAAGATCCAAATATTATTGATATAACAGAAATAGACAATAAAGCTAAAAATATTAAAATCTTCGAAGTCAATTCTCAAACAAACGAAAAGCGTCTAATCGTAGATAAAAATTATGATTCAAAGGGCCGAATTTTAGAAGAAACTGATTATTTTACACCTGATCGTTCATGGAAGACTGATTATTCATACAATAATTCAATTACTAAAATTAAACATACAAAGAATTCCCCGGAAATGAAAAACAAGGAAGTAACAACTGTTAGAACTTATTCGAATGCAACAGATTTTTTTGAAGAAGATAATCATGATTTTGGAAAACTTTTTTTTTCTTATGATATTGCAACAGCTCCTCCTTATCGTGATATTCATCATAATGAAATTGTAGCAAATGGCAAGAGAATAATAATTGAAACTACCTATCTCATATATAACGACATTGATGCACCTCCATCACTTTATCTTAATAGTATCCACATCAAACGCTATAAAGACGCAATGCTTTTGGATTCTTTAGATTATCATCCGCTTAGTGAGATAAGTTCAAACAAAAAAATCAAATGGACTAAAAGAGAATATTTTTATTATGATTCTCTAGAAGATGCTAAAGCAGACAAAGCAACTCACTATTTAGATGAAAATGATATGGATTTGATGGAATATGTCGAATATGCTGAAAAAAACGCTAACTAAAATTTTTCATTCCATCTTAATCTCTTTTGTAATTCTCATTTTTTCCATCATCTTTTTTTCATTTTACATTTTATCTCCCTTTCCTAAGCAAGATGACTACTTAAAAGAAAAGATCCCATCAACCTATGTCATCAATGAGCCAAATACAATAGAAAGGCAAGGTTACAACGAGTGTTCTGCCTTTACGAGTGCTTACATTATGCGACATTTTGGTCACGAGGCGAAGGGCGGTGAACTATACAAAGATTTTAAATACAAAATTCCTGGTTTAGGTTACGTTTTACCTAAAGGAATTATTTATTACTTTAAAAAGAATACGCCGTACGATATAAAACTTTATACAGGCGATTTAGGCACTATCACCAGTCGACTTTTGTTAGGCAACCCTGTCATTGTCCTCTTTGGTGATAGTTTTAATTGGCAACATTATGTTGTCTTGATGGGCTATAGTGAAAACAAGTTTTTTTTATTTGACTCTGCTAGAGATGGCGATACGAATGGTAAAGAGCCTGGCAATAGAACTTTGACGAAAGCGGAGTTTTTAAAGAGATGGAATAATGGGCTACCGATTTTTAAGCGATTGTATTTTGTGGTCGAGTGATGATAAATTTGTGATTATTGCTATTTCAATTGCTCATAGGAAGGATGTATATAATTAAAAAGAGGAATTTCTTAATAGAAATTCCTCTGTTGTTATTAAATAAGAATACTGAATTGATACCGCGGTAGCACGTAGCCGGAGCTCTTTGGGTTTACCCAAAAGCGGGAGGCGTAGGGCGACCCACAAAGTGGGGACCGCCAAAAAAATATTACCAAGCTCTAGGACAGAGCAGTGTAGAACCTACAGCTGCGCCAAGGCGGATAAGGTTATCGGACATACTGTCCTATTATCCGCATCATCGCATCCGTGCGAAAGTGAGGGCGTATGCAAGGGTCTACCAATC
>CAYJGX010000172.1:0-469 GCA_964369795.1 uncultured Spirochaetaceae bacterium | reverse complement strand
TGTCATTTTTTATGATAAAAAAATCAAAAAAAATTACCAATCTATCGGAAAATATTCTTTTAAAAACTGTCCGCAGTAGTGTTTGCCGGTGTTGATGCCGTCGAAAAGAGGGTCTAGGACTCGGGCTGCGCCGTCTACGATGTCAAGTGGCGGTTGGAAGTCGTGGGCCTCTTGTTTGAAGACGGCAAGTTGGACGGGATCTTCGTCGGTAACCCAGCCGGTGTCGATGGCGTTCATGTAGATGCCGTGTTTAGCTAGTTCGCTTGCGGAAGTGTGAGTTAGCATGTTGAGGGCAGCTTTTGCCATATTGGTGTGAGGGTGGCGCTCTCCTTTGTGGAAACGCATGAATTTGCCTTCCATGGCAGAGACGTTGATCATGTGCTTCATACCTGTGTTATCGCGTTTCATCATGTTGGCTAGGCGGTTGCAAAGGACAAAGGGAGCGACAGAGTTAATGAGCTGGAGTTCT
>CAYJGX010000171.1:1570-3003 GCA_964369795.1 uncultured Spirochaetaceae bacterium | reverse complement strand
CACGATTCAACTGTATCACAAAACAATGAAAAACTCAACAAAAATACAGCTGCATCATCTGATTTATCAATTAAAATTTGCATTTTTTATTAATCGTTACCCTTACCGCCTAACATTTCTTTTTTAAGATGCTTGCCACCAGCCCAAAACGCTCCGTCATCACCTCTTTTCTTTACTTTTTGTCCAATTTCGTTTTGTTTTGATTGTATTTTTTCGTGTTCGGATTTGATGTGGCTTTCAAGGTTGTTTTGAGCCGTCTCTACACCGCCATTTACCTCCTCACCACGAGAGGACACGATGTGTTTTCCGCCTCCTATAGCGTAGTCAACGGAATCAATACTCTCCTGTTGTTGCGATTGCTTTTGCACAAACTCTGACGTCATCTCACTTCTGCTCATAAATCCTTCCTGATTTTGGATTGCATGAACCCTCGGCGAAAGCTTCGCCTGCCGCTCATACGCGGTTCTGTTCCAACTTTCGGAAAGCTCGCGTTCTTGCTGCGTCTTAGGACTCATCAGTATTTTGCTGGCTTCTTTTGCTCCATATCCACCCTCTCGCATACCAATTTCTATCGCATGATCCGACAGATTTTTACTCTGGGATAACGCGACTGTGCTCGCTTTGTTGTAAGCCTCCTGCGCGTTTTTCAGCACCTGCTCCTGATGCGACTTAGTTTCGTTCAACGAATCGATATTCGAAAGCGTGCTACTGTAATCTTTGGAGAGCTGCGCAGTCGCGCTGTCAGAACTTTTTACACCATGCGTCTGCGCGAAATTCTCGAGAAATTTTTGAGCATCAGAATACGCCTTCTCATCCGCAGACGATTGCGAATCCCCGTGATTTGTTGTGTTGCTCGCACTAACGTTAGTTCCAAGATTAACGCCTGCATTTCCACCAATTGAGCCTTTGATCGGACTCTTTCCTTCGCCAGCATTAATTGCTCCACCAACACTGAGACCCCCACTAAGCCCTCCGGTCGCGGAAGTTACAGCGGTGTACGCATGTCCGTTATTGTGAGCATCAACGATTTTCGCATTTTCAACCACCTGCTTCGCATGCTCCATTCCAATATGATGCGACTTTGATATTTCCGCAGCCTCCTGATGGGCGTACGTACTCGCGATCCTTGCGTTTTGGCTTTGCCCGATGGATTGAGCGTTGGATATCTGCAGATTTGTTCCGCTGATCTCCTGCTGAGTTCGGCTAATAGTTCCGCGATACTCTTCCATTTCGGTTGCGTTCGCGGACGTGACGTTAGCCCCCGAGCTCACGGCATGAGCAAATGTCGCAGCACCGCTGGAGCCAACAACCATCTGAACGCCTCCGGTGTCCTCGCGATGAGCCCCTGACGATAAAGAGCTCGAGTAATTCCGGTGCAGCTGACTTGCGTTGTAGATCTGGGAATTTCCCAAACTTGTGTTCCCGATGGAAAC
>CAYJGX010000171.1:0-1560 GCA_964369795.1 uncultured Spirochaetaceae bacterium | reverse complement strand
CTCCTCCAGCTATCGACGCAGCCTGCATGGACGTTCCTGTGATTTGCCCTGCTAAATTAATAAACGAACCAACCCCCTTCACAATCACGATGCACAGATACGGAATACTCATGGTCAGATACCCAGCTAGAAGCTTGATTTCTGCGTTGGCTTCCGAGACGCCCATGTAATTCGCGATGGTTAGACCTCCAGCAGTCCCTATCTCCGAGAGGGTCGACGCCCTCGCCGCAACGTTCATGATGTAGTTAAGAATCGCGTACATCGGAGACCACGCCTGTAACCAAAATGTGATCCTGAAACGCTGAAACGGCTTAATACCCCAACCCAATTTATCAGGAACTTGTATCCTTGCGGAATCATGCACAGCGGTATCACAAAGATGAAGCAGGCGTAGGCGAGAGCCTCAAGAACAGCCTTCATGATGGGCAGGAGCTTCGCCGCCAGCCTTCCGATGGTATCGAAAGTACTCCGTTGCTGATGCAAAGCCCTCGTCTCCGCGTAGGTGATTGGATTACCGGCGAGCCTAGAGTTTTCTGAGGTGCTATCCTCGATCGCCGTTATCATCAACGATTGCTTGAGAGACTCCTCCGCCGTCGTCGCCACCTCCTGCAAATACGACGACACACTCGACAAATTCGTCTTTATCTCGTTTTTGAGAGTGCGCTCCGTCTCCGCGTTCATATTGAAGTTCGCGGAATGACTGCCAGCGTTTCCGAGATATCTCCCAGTAAAAAACTTTCTCCCCAAAAGACTGAAGGAACGATCCAGCTCGCTCGCCCAAGCGCGATTGAATCTCTCAACTGCTCCCTGGCAGGTGCTATAGCTGGACTGCCCGCCTTCTATCGGTATCCAAAATATCCCTCTGTTTTTGGACGGATTGCTGGTAACCAACCCCCACAGATCGCTCGTGTTTCGCAGTTCCTCAAACGAATACTTGTTGTTCAACATAATATCGTACTTAACGCACTGCCCAACAAAATTCCTCATGTTTTCCTTGAAGTTCATGTTGGTGATGCGAAAGGTTTTCGCTTTTTCCAAAATCTCGCTGCCGAACATCATCCCGTTTTTTTGGTACCGCAAATCGTCCGGTTGCGAAAAATTCTGCTCCACCATTTCGGTAATCGCGAGACCCAAATGACTCGTTTGAGACGCAAACAACGCCAAGCCGTACGGAACTCTATCGATTCTGTAGCGGAAATTCGTGATGGTGTCCTTCACATACACCGTCGCTTGAGGAACAAACAGCATGTTGGTGAGGAGCAAAACAGGAGCTCCCCAGCTTTTGATAATTTCCTGCGGTTGCCCGTACAAAATCATGTAATAGACCAGAAATATCCCGCTCATGCCTCCGATGCGAAGCAAGGCGTCCAAAGTCCCTCCACCTCCGTTCAGACACAACGCCACAGCTTTCAGCACTTCGTAGACAATCTCTCCGCCTCCTATCGTGTAAATATCCATTATTGAGTTACTCCTTTCACATCGCTTCCTTTTTGCAAAACATCGAAACTACTTTCTAATTTTTGTTCGAAAATCTTCGCCGATTGAATCATAAGCAACATA
>CAYJGX010000170.1:1687-3057 GCA_964369795.1 uncultured Spirochaetaceae bacterium | reverse complement strand
CTCCCAAGGTGAAACAGGTCAAATTCAGTTAACATGGGCGTACGAATTGCCTGCAAACGATAATTCATTAAGCAACGCAGGCTTCGATTTAAACGAAGTTAAATTTAAAGTATACCGTAGCACAGATCCAAATGTAACAATTGAAGATACAAATCTTGTAAATGGTGGGAATGACAGCGATGATGTTACTTCAAAAAGCTTCGCCGATTCATCAGTAACCGCTGGAACAGATTATTATTATAAAGTTGTTCCATTTTTTGACAACGAAGGAACAGCCGTAGATGGACGCCCAACAGAAACAGTCAATGGTTATGTAAGAGCTAGTGGAAAACCCGACGCTCCAAATAATTTTAAAATTGAATCGTCTCCAATTAGCCCATTAGGAGAGGGTAGCGTAAGTGGCGAAGGCGAAAATATAGTCACAACCTATCCCGAAGACAATAGTATTGGCAAACTAGTAATGAGTTGGGATTCTACAGCAAATGCACAAAGTTATAAAATATATCGTTCCGCAAAGATAGAAGGTCCTTATACCGAATTAAAACTTAGCGACGAAGCGATAACTACCTCTAGTGTTGTTTATGATCTCTATAAAGACGATTTAAGTGTTGCAGATATCGGACAACTCTTTTATTACAGAGTTTTACCTGCTGCCACTCCTAATGTAGCAGTTTCAACTGCGGATAAAGGAAAAATGTCAGATCCTATTTCTGCATATGTGCCTGCTGTGCCTCATAATTTAACCTACGAACCTATTAAAGAAGGTACAAAATTAAATGCTAAATTAACTTGGCAGCCCGCACAAGATTCAAATGTAACTGGTTATGAAATTTATCGAAGAAATATCGAAGAAAATGAATTTGTGCGAGTGAATAGCACAGGAGCAGGAACTTTTACATATATCGATTCCGATGTCGAGAGTGGAAAAGCATATATATATAAAATTTATGCGCTAGTTAGTAGTGGAAGATTAGGATTGCCTAACACCGCTTATAGTCGTTCCATTACCAACGAAACTCCTCTGGTTCTTTTTGATGTGCCAGAAATTACTAATGCCGCAGAATTACAGGCATATGTTGCAGACGACAATAGCAACAATCTCACAGTTAAGTGGGATGCTGTAGATAATGCAACTGCATATCAATTATATCTTCAAGAAGGGATCAGTGGAACATTAAATTTAGTTGGAGCTCCAGTTACTGAACAACAAGCAACTGTTTCTTTAGAAACAGGTATTAAGTATAAAGTAGCCGTAGCAGGTATTTTTGGTAACCTAACAGGTTCGCCTTCTTCTACGGTAGATGCATACTTGCTCGATACTCCTACAAATATATCATTTTCACCTATAAATTCAGGTGGTGCATATTCTG
>CAYJGX010000170.1:0-1677 GCA_964369795.1 uncultured Spirochaetaceae bacterium | reverse complement strand
ATTGGACACCCGTAGACGGGGCCACAAAATATAAAGTGTATGTAAATGGAACTACTGTTGTAACCTCAAAAGAGGGTGGACTTGCAGAGGCTGCCATTAGTGTTCCTGTAGGTAACGAAACACTTGTGCAAGTAGCTGCAATAAATGCACAAAATAAAGAAGGTAATAAGAGCTCGGAAGTTGCATTTACCTATGTAAGTTCTAGTATTGCCGTAGTAACGGGAGTAGAAGCTACCCAAGGTGACTTTGCCGACATTGTAAAAATTTCATGGACTGCTGTCGATGGTGCAACTTATAAAGTATACCGCAACAATGAACTTATTACAGCCAATCCAACACCTTCGACCTCTCACATCGATAATGATGCAGTAGGAAAATGCCGATATAGTGTCGTTGCTGTTGTTGGTGGACAAGATTCTCCTTTCTCCGAATCGGTAGAAGGATTTAAACTCCAACCCCCAACAGATGTCTATACAATCCTTGGTGGAAATGAAGAGACTCTTCCCGTTTTTTATCGAAAAAGTGAAGGGGCAACAGGTTTTAAAGTCAAGATTGCAACAAAATTAGAAGATGGTGGTTACGGAGAATGGGTCGAACTTCCAGAACCCAAAAGCTCTGTTACTGACGATACTGGAATGACTCGCGATGAAGCTTATCTTGACCCATCTTACTATGGTATAGAACTAGGACTCATTGTAAGCGCACTAGATACTGAAGGGAATCCTGCCGATTCTAGTATCGTGCGACCTTTCTTCTTAAAGGCTCCAGAGTCTGTTCTTGTTTCACAAGGGTGGTCTTCCGATTTAGATATTTCTTGGACACCTGTTCTAGGTGCCGAAGCTTACCAAATATATTATGGACCCATGGATGGTGACTTTGGCGACCTAAAGAAAGGAGCGGTTGTTAGAAATGAAATTAGTACTTCCATTGCAACGAATACATTAGAAGCCGACGGCTTAATTGGCAAAAATATATGGGTCAAAGTACAAGCCCTAATGGGTAACGAGCCAACGTTAGGAAAAGGTTATATTACAAAAGATAAGACTAATGCAGAAGAATATGCAATTGGTTCCTCTTTTGGTTTCATCTTAACCAAACCCGTTGGCACTTTTAGTGAAGTAGCCCCTCACGGTATCAATGTAGACTGTACCGAAGGAACAATAAGCGTATTATCTCCTTACGAAACAACTAATTTGTCTGGAAATTTAGAATATACATTTATTGCAGAGAAAATCGTAGACGGAAGTAATGTAGCAGTCGCAAATGAGACTGTATCAGCGCCTGCTTTAGAAACATACTCATCAATTCCATTAAATGATTTAACTCCTGGAACGCCAATTAAAGTGACTATTACAGTAACTGCTACTTCTTTAGCGGAAGAGCCAGAAACTTTCACAGAAACTAGCGACATAGCTACATTTATTCCTAATTTTGCGGCACCTATACTACCAACAGCCTCACAGGATCGATACAAAGACGGGAACCGCCGAACAAATTCAAATATGGAAATAAGGGTAAATTCGTACAGTGGGGATAAAGAATATATCAAGAAGTATAGTCTTCGTAGAAGTTTAGACAATAATGCTTATACAGAGGTACAGAGTAAAGCACACAACCCTGACCTTACAAATGCAAACTTTACAGAGCCTAAAGAGGGTGAAGTTTTACCAGCTGGAT
>CAYJGX010000169.1:1295-3163 GCA_964369795.1 uncultured Spirochaetaceae bacterium | reverse complement strand
TTTTCTCTAAAAGAATTAAAAAAGCGGGGATTTATCGTTTCCTCTTTTTGTATTATTTTTTCATTAATTTTGTTCTTCAGGAATTTAAAGACTTTTAAAGGGTTTACTAGTTTTTTAAGTGTTGCTTTTATCCCACGATTTATAGGTGCAGATTCTTTATATTGTATAACATAGGCATCGTGGCCTAAGTTTTGTAGGTGCTTTTGTAGCGCATAGCATTGAAGCAGTTGCCCGTAGTTGTTATCTGCCCACCAAAAGGTCATGATGCCTATTTTCATTATTGTCTCCTAGTTTTATGTAGAATTTCTTTTCTACTCGTTAAAAGAGATTTTTTCTTATTTGTTTAAAAAATTCTTTAGTTTTTTTATTCCTTTGTCGCCTAGCATTGACTTCGCAATAATTTTAGCATTTCCCTTTATGTCAGTTTCTATACTTGCCACAGCTTTCAGCGCATTACTTTCATTTTCGCTCTTTGTAAAAACTTCGAATATCATTGGTTTATCTGTAATTGTTGGGTTAGTAAATTTCTCGTAGATGGCTAAAAACTCTTCTTTTTCAGATGCTGTAATATATTCGTATCCTAAGTTTTCAGCGAAGTTTTTTACTAGCTCCGAGGATTTATTTCCATAATGTCCGCCTGCTGCAATGTATAAATCAGCTTCATCTGCAAAGCGGGCAGCAAAATGATTATAATTTCTAAATTCGGTTCCTTTGCCATTGTTCACCAAAAGAATGCGGACATTGTTTCCTACATGACGATTTCCAATGACATTCATGTCGTAAAAGAATGTTAAATCGCCAAGTATTAAGAAAAATAATTTTTGAGGATAGCAAAATGATGCTCCTATCAATGTTGAAATACTTCCATCAATTCCACAACCACCAACATTTGCCATCGACTTTACGGATTTTGGTAGTTCAAATAGATTCCATGATCT
This sequence comes from uncultured Spirochaetaceae bacterium, assembly GCA_964369795.1. GTDB lineage: Bacteria > Spirochaetota > Spirochaetia > JAFGXN01 > JAFGXN01 > CAYJGX01. Next base: position 2,225 of record CAYJGX010000169.1, on the reverse strand, counting down.
AAAAGTATGACTCCTTCCATAATGAATCGTTGATAGTTCTGGGATTTTATGTGCTAGCTGAGAGGCGATCCAGATGTTTGAATAAGGGATTTTAGGAAATTTGGCTTTTACGCTTTTAAGAGCCTTTTTGCAAGCATCAAGATAAGAATTCTCTTGATTAACATCTGTAGTATAGCGATCAAAAAAGTATTCTATAGGCATTTCAAATATTTTATTTAAGGCTCTAAAATTATCTCGTATTTCTCCATCTGGATTTACTCTCCAAACATTTTTTGCCTTGATTGATAAGCTGTAATAATCGCCACTAACTTCTCCTATATGTATCAGTAAGTCGGGGAAAAAAGGAGTTCGATCTAAATTGGTCTGTGCCATTACTAGGGCAAATTGAACCGCATATTCCCCATTGTAGCTACTTGTTATATCGCGAAAAACTAGAGCATTATTTGAAGCACAAAATTTGTCAATAGCACTAATTTGTTCTTCTGCCATATCTGCGTGTGCGCCAATATAAATAGCAATTTTACCTTTAGGTAGAGTTGGAAAATGATCAGAAAATGTGATTCGATCAATTTTCCTGTATTTGGGTAATTCTTTGATGTCAAATATTTTGCTGTAAGTTGTTTCTACGTTCAAGTGAACTGGGCCGCCGCCTCGTCTTCTACATTCTAACAAAGCAGTGTTTACCTTAATTTCACAGTCCCATAAGTCATCTTTATTTTTAATTTCAGGAAGCAGGGCAGAGTATTTAGTGACATCTGCAGGAGGAGAACTTCTATCGATAACTTGAGGAATAAGATGGCCTATTTTTGCTATATTTTGCGTTGCGGTCAATGCAATAATTGGAAGCTTGAGGTAATATGCTTCAGTTAATCCAGACATATAATTTCGTGATGAAGTTGCACCCGTACAAGAAATAACTACAGGTTCTAA
>CAYJGX010000169.1:0-1285 GCA_964369795.1 uncultured Spirochaetaceae bacterium | reverse complement strand
CATCTACGGATGAATAAATTTCAAACCAAGGATCACTTTGTATGCTTGCTTCAAAAGTAATATTTGTTGCACCTGGGGAAGCAACGACTTTACGAATTCCGTGTTGTTTGAGTAAGGATATTACCACCTGTATGTTTTTCTCATCGGTATAATGAGTGTTCATCTTTTTATTACCTACCTTATAATCTGTTTGATTTTACTTGCAATGATTATGAGATAATCCTTTATAGAAGATTCCTTTAAAAGGATATTTTGGCTTGCTAATGATGCTTTTCCTATTGGCTTAAAAGTAGGGGCATTAAGAAAAGCCTCTAAACAGTTTTTTAAACCTTCATGAATTATTGTAAAAGAACTTGTGTCGATAAAATTAGCGATTTTTGAGTTGTCAAATTTTCTATCAATTAGAGCACTATATTTGATTTGATATTCGCTATTGTAATGATACTTCATAAAACTATTTAATGGAATATACTTTACATTCGGTCGATGCCCTAAATGTTTTTCTAATACATCAAGATATAAGTTCAAGACATCTGTCCAGGTGACGAAATTATCAGTTGTAACATGAAAGATTTCGCCCTTTGCCGTCTCTTCCCCGATAAGTGCAAATATAGCTCGAGCAAGGTCGTCCCCACTTGTAAAATGCAAAATTTTAGATGCGATTTCTTTTGAAAATATAATTTCTTTTCCAGATAGAGCTCTTTGTAGCCAATCATCTTTTTCTAGACAGCCTAGCTGCAACCTGTCTTTGCCGTAGGTTTTAGGTGGGCGAATGATTGTCCAATTTGTTTTACCAGAATTTTTTAATAATAGTTCTTGACGCGCTTTTGTTAAAGCGTATTCATCTGTTTTTAGATATTTTTTATCGTTGCAGGAGTCAAGTAGGAGAGGGGATTCTTCGGTTATTTTCTCTTTGCTCTCGGCATATACGCGACAAGTACTTATAAAAACATATTGCGGGGTCGCATTGAGAAATAAATTAAAACGTTCTGCAAATTTTATTGTTTTATATGACATAAAATCTATGATTGCATCATAGTTATTAGATAGTATCTTTTTAAGGAAAGAAAGGTCATGTGCATTACCGAGGATATAAGTTATGTTTTTTTTATTTTGTCTTTTGCTCCGTGATGTGATATGGGTATCTATTTCTTTGTTCGCAAGAATTTTAGATAAGGAATTCCCCATAACCCCAGTTCCACCTAACAGCAATATCTTCATTTGCACCTTCTACATATTGATAATATTCTTAGCCTATATAATACCTCAATGTATAGGAAAAGAC
>CAYJGX010000168.1:0-3169 GCA_964369795.1 uncultured Spirochaetaceae bacterium | reverse complement strand
GGTGCTACACCGAAGAAACCAGCTTCTGGGTTGATAGCGTATAAACGACCATCTTCACCATATTTCATCCAAGCAATATCGTCACCAATAGTTTCTACTTTCCATCCTGGAAGAGTAGGAACGAGCATAGCAAGGTTTGTTTTACCACAAGCTGATGGGAAAGCACCTGCTACATATTTTACTTCACCTTCTGGGTTAGTAAGTTTTAAGATAAGCATGTGTTCTGCAAGCCAACCTTCGTCACGAGCTTGAACAGATGCAATTCGGAGTGCGAAACATTTTTTTCCTAAAAGAGCGTTTCCACCGTAACCTGAACCGTATGACCAAATTGTTCTTTCTTCTGGGAAGTGTGAAATATATTTGTCTTTAAGTTCTGCACAAGGCCATTTTCCGCCATCTGTTTCACCTTCTGCGAGTGGTTTACCTACAGAGTGAACACATTTAACATATTCGCCGTCTGTTCCAAGTACATCTAGTACTGCAGAACCAACACGAGTCATGATGTCCATGTTACAAACAACATATGGAGAATCGGATAATTCAATACCAATTTTAGCAATATCAGAACCTACTGGACCCATTGAGAAAGGAATGACATACATAGTTCGTCCTTTCATACATCCTTTGTAAAGACCTTTCATTGTTTCTTTAAGACCTACTGGATCAATCCAGTTATTTGTAGGACCTGCAGCTTCTTGAGTCTTACTTGCAATATAAGTTTGGCTTTCTACACGTGCAACGTCTGATGGATCAGATCGGAACAAGTAACTGTGTGGCCGTTGTTTTAGAGGAGTCGCCAATCCAGCGTCCACTAAAGATTGCATCATTTCATCATATTCCTTTGCAGAACCATCGCACAAATAAATGGCATCTGGTTGAGTCAAAGCCGCAATTTCTTCTACCCACGCTTTTGCTTCAGCATGTTTGAGTTGATCTAAAGTCATTTTTTCTCCTTAGTTTATAATGAGTTTCCCCATTTTGACTGCTAATTTTATACTTTACTATACAAAAAATAGAGTTCTTAGTCAATTGTTTTCATTTTCTCTTTTTGGCTCTTCCCTGCCTTCTCCCTGTCGCAGACAAGAAGAAAGAAAGGCGGGCTTTGCAGACTTGTCCAAGGATGGACTGATGCAAAGTCAAGCACAGGAAGTGCGATATAAACTTTGTTGCTCGCCTCCCCTACAATCCCTAAGAGAATACCGATTTTAATAACCGATGAATTTTACCATTTATTATAGTGAATTTTTGCTGTATCCCATTTGTCTTTTGCTGCAGGAATAGCCTCTTTCGGATAGCCAATTGGGATAATATTTAATGGAATGATGTTTTCTGGCAATCCAAGTGTCGCTTGTAATAACGCGACTTTCTCATTATTTGGATAGACACCAGTCCAAACGGCTCCTAATCCCATAGAATGTGCCGCAAGCAATAAATTCTGAGAAGCCGCACTAAGGTCAGAAACCCACATTGGGGCAGCCGCACCCCCTGCTCCTTTATTGATATCGCCACAAGCAACGACCGCAAGTGCTGCTCCTGCAACCATTTTCGCATTTGGAAATTTTTCCGCTAACTCGGCTAAAATGACCTTATCGGTAACGACAACAAATTCCCAAGGTTGTTTATTCATTGCCGTAGGTGCAGCCATTGCCGCACGTAATAGTTTTTCGATTGTAGCGCTATCGACTGCTTTATCACTATAAGCCCGAATACTCGTTCGTGTTAGAATCATTTTGTAAGCCATATTGCACGCTTTTGCCGAGTTTTTAGCACAGTTGCTTCCTTGCGTACATTCTGTTCCACAGGCACACGTTTGGTCACAATCGGCACCACAACCGCATGCTTGTTCGCATGCTTGTTCGCATTTGATTTCGCATGTTTTAGCACACTCTTTACCAGAGTCACAAGATTGCTCGCACTTTGAGCCGCAATCTTGATTACATTTTTTGTCGCACTTCTTGTCACAACATCCACTTAACACCAAAAGTAGGGCCAAGCTAAAAATTAAAGTGAATTTTTTCATTTTATTACCTTCCTTGTACAAACTATAAAAGGTGATATTTGACTTGTCAAGTTCTAGGAAGTCCTGATTTAAAATTAAAATAAATATTGATTCGAATCTTCGGGAGCTTCCTCTCTATTGTCGCAACTGTATTCGCGAAGAGATTCACAAACAGTAATTTTATAGCTTTCAAAAAGCTTTGTCCGCCCCTCAGTCTGACAAATTCTATGATCAAGAGTGTTTCGCCATTTAGATAACGCCTCTTCACTCTCCCATACATTCATCGATAACAATAACCCCTTTTCATTCAAACTTTCAAATCGTTGTGCGCTGATAAAACCATCAACACCCACTAAGAGCTCTTTTAATTTTGCAGCGAGTTCTAAATATCGGGCCATCCCCTCTTTTGTCGGCTTTACTTCAAAAAGTACAACGATCTTACTCATTTATTCTCTTTCTCCATTTTTAGCAAAAACTCTTTCATTGGTAAGCCTCCAGCATAACCGACTAATTTTCCACTCGAGCCAATCACCCGATGACAAGGTGCGACGATGGTTAAGGGGTTTTTATTATTTGCCATTCCGATAGCTCGGCTTGCTTTTTCATTACCAACAGCAATAGCAATTTCTTTATAGGTACGGGTTTCTCCATAGGGAATATCTAAAAGTGCTTTCCAAACCTTAATTTGAAAGGGTGTTCCTCTAAATTCATATTTAAAAGTAAAATCTTTTCGCTTTCCATCAAAATATTCTAAAATTTCACTAAAAACAGCATCTGTAAAATCTGTTTTCTTGCCATTGTCTTTCGGTTCTACATGTAGTTTTTTAAAAAAAACGACCGTATCATTCTCATAATCAATTCGAAACTTTCCAAGTTCCGCCTCATAAATTGCAAATCCCATTATTTTGCACCTCTCTTTCTATATTCATTTGGCGTATAGCCTGTATTGTCTTTAAAAAATTTGTAAAAAGAAGAAAGACTACTAAACCCAATATTCATCGAAATATCAATAATAGCATTATCTGTCTCTCGCAGTTCATTCTTTGCCTCATTAAGCCGAAGTTTGTCTGCATAGGCTTTTGGCGTCATACCATATTCTTTTTTAAATAGTGATATCATCTGACGCTGTGACAAACCTACATTATTTAATTCATGGTATAATTTTGTATT
>CAYJGX010000167.1:0-3195 GCA_964369795.1 uncultured Spirochaetaceae bacterium | reverse complement strand
CAGTCACTTTCAATTCCCAAGGTGGAAGCGACGTTGCTGACGCAACAGTCACCGAACCAGAAGCTGGGATGGGTGCCTTAGTTGCAAAACCTGCAAACGACCCAACGAAAGAAGCGTCAACCTTTTTAGGTTGGTATAAAGAAGCCGAAGGTCAAACTCCTTGGAATTTTGATTCCGACCTAGTTAAGGCAAACAGAACCCTTTTTGCAAAGTGGCTTGAACCAAAATCTTTTACAGTCACTTTCAATTCCCAAGGTGGAAGCGACGTTGCTGACGCAACAGTCACCGAACCAGAAGCTGGGATGGGTGCCTTAGTTGCAAAACCTGCAAACGACCCAACGAAAGAAGCGTCAACCTTTTTAGGTTGGTATAAAGAAGCCGAAGGTCAAACTCCTTGGAATTTTGATTCCGACTTAGTTAAGGCAAACATAACCCTTTTTGCAAAGTGGCTTGAGAAACCAATCATTTTCCCCGCTAGTGGTAATTTAATTATAAATTTAAGTAAAGTGACTCTTTCTACCACTACAGAAGGGGCAGAGATTCGCTATACGACCAATGGAGACGAACCAACAACGAGTTCTTCCCTGTATTCTGAACCTTTTACTTTAGATGTACTAGGAGAAAAGACTATTAAAGCGATTGCTATAAAAGATGGCATGATAAATTCCACTGTTGCTACGGCAACCTTTACTATCAACGAAACAATTGTTATGAAGTTTATCCAAGGCGGTACATTCTCTATGGGACAACTAAATCCAAATTTTGGACATGATGGAGCGTCAGCAGATGAGCAACCTGTTCACTCTGTCTCTTTAAATGACTTTTATATGGGTGAAAAAGAGGTGACACAGCAAGAGTATATGGACATTTTTGGAAAGGATTCTATAAATACAAGTGATAACAGCAATATAGATGATTTAACCCACCCCGCTAATTATGTCAATTGGTACCAAGCCATCGCCTATTGCAATAAGTTAAGTCTTTTAAATGATTTAGCACCTGTTTATTCTGTAGCGGGTTTTACGAGCAATGAGGATTGGACTAATCTACTCTATGCAAATATTCCTATTAAAGGTAATGAGGATTGGAATAACGCTACTTGCGATTGGGAAGCCAATGGATACCGTTTGCCTACAGAGGCAGAATGGGAATATGCGGCTAAGGGCGGTAGTGTTGAAACGGAAAATTTCACCTATTCGGGTAGTAGTAATATAGGCGAAGTTGCTTGGTATCGTGGGAACGCAAATAATAAAACCCAACCTGTTGGTGGGAAGGGCGTTAATGCGTTAGGGCTTTATGACATGAGTGGCAATGTATGGGAATGGTGTTGGGACAACTATGATGCAACGTATTACGATTCACAAAAAAATCCAGAGAATGGCACTAACCCAAAAGGTCCTGTCTCGGGCATCTACCGCGTGACCCGTGGCGGTGGATTCTACGACGTCGACAGCACCTGTCGGGGAGCGGCACGCAGTCCTGGCAACAGGTATCTCCCGACCAGAGATCGCGGATTCCGTCTTGTGCGTTCTGCCCCTTAGAAGATAACTTTAAGCATTATTTGACCGCAAAATTTTCGTAGAGGAAGTTTTGCGGTTTTTTTAAAAATAAAAACAATGTAATTAAATGCAACCCAAACTGGCCTCGACTATTTAAGGTATTGACAAAAGCGAATTTCTCTTCTACTATTTAACAAAAAGGGTCACTTGACCCTTTTTGTTAAATGAGGAGCTCTTCCATGATAATCAAAAGAGATGTCTATCTGCAAAAACTTATTGTTCGCATGCACAATGGCATGATAAAAGTCGTGACTGGGTTGCGTAGAAGTGGAAAGTCATATCTTCTTTTTAATCTTTTTAAAGACTATCTAAAAAATCAAGGAGTAGAAGAATCTCAGATTCTTTCTATCGAATTAGATAAACGCTCCAATAAAGCTTATAGAAATCCAGATACCTTAGAAAATTATGTAACTAGTTTGATTGTAGATCAAAAGCAGTTCTATCTATTTTTAGACGAAGTGCAAATGTTAGACGATTTCGAAGAGGTTTTAAATTCGTTTATTCATATTCCTAATTTAGACATATATGTAACGGGAAGTAATTCGAAGTTTTTATCCAATGACATTTTGACGGAATTTAGGGGTAGGGGTGACGAAGTTCATGTTTATCCTTTAAGTTTTATGGAATTTATGAGTGTCTATTCTGGTGATAAATATGAAGGATTGGCACAATATATGACTTATGGAGGGTTACCTCTTCTTTTGTCGATGAAAACCGAAGAACAAAAGATTGACTATTTAACTCGATTGTTTAGAGAAACTTACCTAAAAGATCTTGAAGAGCGAAATAAAATTGAAAAAAAACAAGAATTTCACGATCTTATCAATCTTCTCGCTTCGGCAATTGGTTCACTGTCTAATCCGACAAGAATTGAAGCAACGTTCAAAAGCGTTATTAGGTCGGATATAAGTAAGAATACAATTCATCAATATATCGAATATTTAAAAGATGCTTTTCTTATCTGCGAGGCTTATCGGTATGAAGTGAAAGGGCGTAAATATATAGGAACTCCGTTAAAATATTACTTTGAAGATGTTGGCTTGCGTAATGCTCGTCTTAATTTCAGACAGATTGAAGAGACCCATTTAATGGAAAATGTCATATATAATGAGTTAAGATTTCGTGGCTTTCAGGTTGATGTCGGTAATGTCCAAAAGCGAGTCTCTACGCCTGAAGGGGCTCGAGAAAAACGTCTACTCGAAATTGATTTTGTTGCAAACCTTGGAAGCAAACGCTATTATGTCCAGTCTGCATTAAGTCTACCAACTCCAGAAAAAATAGCGCAAGAAAAAGCCTCTTTGCTTGAAGTTAAAGATTCGTTTAAAAAAATAATCGTCGTTAAAGATATTGTTCCTTTGCATCGAGATGAAGATGGGATCACTATTATGAATATCTACGATTTTTTATTGAATTTTAATAGCTTGGATTTGTAGGAAGAACAATCTAACCTTGCTTAATTCTAAAGTCCATGATAATGTTATTTATACTTATGCCGAAATAACTTTATTTTAAATTAAATACAGTTGCGTTGGTATAAAATATGGAGGTTTAAAATGAAAAAAACATTAATTGGCATTAGCCTATTGCTAATGGTGCTTGCTTTGGGTTGTCCAGAACCAAAAGATGCGGTCGCAAT
>CAYJGX010000166.1:0-3246 GCA_964369795.1 uncultured Spirochaetaceae bacterium | reverse complement strand
ACATATACAAAAGAGATGGCTCAAACGAATAGTTATAGGCAGATACTTCACCCCACGAAATAACCATAGTTAGCTCTTGTCCAACAAAAAGAATAAAAAGTGATGAAATACGCCCCCCCGCCTGATTCTTAAATAGATAAGAAAGCGTCCCATTGATTGTTCCACACAACAAGGCGACTAAAAAGAGTGAAAGATAAGGCAATACCACATAGCCTAAATTACTTGCATAGACAAAAACAGTTGCAGACAAGGTTGCTATCGATCCAACAGAAACATCAAAGTATCGAATAGAAACAACAACCGACACCCCCAAAGAAACGACAAAAAGTGAGAGAAACAACGAAAGAAATTTTGGAAAAAAGAGGCGAAAAGGAATTAAGGTCCCACCATCTCCCATTAAAAATTGCAACAAAAAAACAAGAAAAATAAAAAGAGCAATAGTTAGGGATAAAATACTTCGGTAAGTTTTTTTAGGGCGTAAACGATGCGATAGATTGCCATTTAAAATAAAATTCATCCTATTCCTCCCCCAAGATATCAAATGAAAGCACCAAATCTTTTTCTGACAGTTTATTAGCAAAGAAAAGCTCTACTTGATTAGCAATAGCGTATCCGAAATTAGGATCTTCAATTATGACATAGTCTAGTTGATTATTATTAAATAATGTTGTCCCTGCTTCTTTTCCAGTAATTGCAATTAATTTAGGCAGCGCTTTATAAGCTATATTTCTTTCTTGAAAAACGGCTAAATATTCATCAATGGCATAAGCCACACCATATGCCATTTCATCACCATAAGCAACCACGGCATCGATATCACGCTCTTCATCGAGAAGCATCGCTAAAAGAGTCATTTTACAAGATAATCTATTGCCATCTATCTTGTAAGTATGTTTTAAGTTTAAACTAGGAGATTCTTTTATTTTATCTTCCAATATTATTTGACGTGGAAGTCGATACCCCCTATTCGAATCTCGCACCACTTCCACAACATTCCCCTCCCCTCTTATCAGAAGGTTTAGCCCATCAAAAATGGAATCTACTTGTTCTTTTTTATCATATGCAACAGAGATTGAATATAAATCCGAATCTTTAACGCCATGCATATTGATAAAGCCTACAGGTATTCCCATGGTATCTGTGACATCGAGTACCGTTTGAATTCCAAAAAGATAATCTGAGGAGACAAGAATTAAATCGACCTCACGGGCAATCAAAAATCCAAAATTTTGTGCTAAATTATATAAAGAGCCATGCGCATTCATAACGATTTGATTATAATTTAATTCGTCAAAGGCCTTTGTCATAGATTCTTGTAAAGAGACAAGCCAATGCGTGTCTAAATCGTGAAAAAGAAGGCCAATTGTCGGCGCTGTTTCTTCTATTGGATTTTTAACTCTCCAACAAGTAATTCCTACAACCCAACTAAACGCCAAAATAAAAATAATTAGAGGGACAAATTTCTTCTTGTTAAATATTTTAGTAAAAAAAACATTCATAGACAAATAATAAACCCTTTTTAAACAAAAAGATATAGAAAAAAATAAGAAAATTTTGATTTCTCACTTTCTTAATTCTTGATAAAAAATAGACTCACGGGTATAATGAGAATATGAGAAAGATATTAATAATAGACGACAATGAAAGAATATGTAAATCTCTAACGAGAAATTTTACACACGCGGGTTTTGACTGTTCTTCTGCCTATAATGGCAGCGAAGCTATGCTGATGCTTGATTCCTTTTCCCCGGATGCAATCATCTTAGATTTAGCACTAAGAAACGAAAGTGGTATCGACATCCTAAGTCAAATATTACAGCAAAATAAGCATTTACCGGTCATCATGATCACTGGATACGGAACCATCGAGACTGCCGTAGAAGCAATTAAAAAAGGTGCCTACGATTATTTGCGCAAGCCTATCGAATTCCCTTTATTGCTGTTTAAAGTAAATCGTGCAATCGAAACGAGCTTGCATAAAAAACCGGCAGTAGCACCACAAAACCCAAATCAAATTTCAAAAACTGCAATCTTTAAATCAGAAGAAATGAATCAAGTTTATCAAAAAGCAACTCACTTTGCAGAAAACAATTTCCCTCTCTTTATTTATGGTAAACCAGGAACTGGAAAGGATATGTTAGCAGATTATATCCATCAAAAATCGGCTCAAGCGGCACACGAAATCGTAAGAATCCGTAACTCAACAACGCCAACTCACCTTCAATACGAACTCATTGGATACGACGAAATCGAGAAAATTGATTACGTTGGAATTTTTGAACACGCAAAGGGATCCACCATCTATTTTTCAGAAATAGAATTCACTTCACTTAATTTCCAAGAATTTTTATACAATGTAATTAAAAATGGCGTCTTTCAAAAATCTACAAGCAATACAAGTTTGCCATTAGAATGTCGAATCATCATTTCTTCAAACGAAAATCCTGTGACACTACTTCAAAACGGAAAGCTAAGCGAAAATCTTTATAACTTCATCAAGGCATCAGAAATTGCTATTCCGCAATTAGTCGACCGAAAAGAAGATATTGTTCCTCTACTAGAATATTATGCTTCAGTATACTCAATTGCATCCATTTCAGAAGAAGCACAAAAACTTCTTGTCGATTATATGTGGCCAGGAAATGTAACCGAACTCAAGAATGTCATGCAGTCAGCAGCAGCACAAGCAGGATACGGAATAGTCTTAAAAGAACACTTGCCCGATGTCATCAATAATAAACTTCTTTTTAATACAGACAATCTTAGCCAATTAGAGGCAGCGGAAAAGAGAATTATTCTTACCACCCTAAAAGAAAATAAGTACAACAAAAAGAAGACCGCAGAAATTCTTAATATTAGCAGAAAAACTTTATACAATAAATTAGAGCAATATGAAATCAAACTCTCTGATTTACCTTAAGGATATCGAAATAACCTCAAACAAGATCATGATCTCCCCCCCCTTTAGAATAAAATCTTTTACTCTTGAAGCGGGGGAAATTCATGGGATTGTAGGGGATACTGGATCTGGCAAATCAATTTTAACCTACTTTCTAGGAAATGAAATTTCATATAATAAAGGAGAAATTTCTGGCGAATGTATTTCCACCCAAAAAAAGAATTTTTTAAAAGAATTATTCACTGCACTACTCTTTTGCTTCAATGACGAATATTATCATTTAAATCCTATTTAATTTCAAAAAAAACGTATAATATGATTGACAAAGGCAAGGTAAAAAAGGTATT
>CAYJGX010000165.1:0-3324 GCA_964369795.1 uncultured Spirochaetaceae bacterium | reverse complement strand
ATGGAGGCCCCTACCGTGTCGTTAAAGAAATTGTCTGCGTTGGTGTTGTAGAAGTTGATGGTTGAATTTGCAGGTAATACAGTTAGTGCTTTTTGTAAATCGGCTTTTACTATTTCTAGATTTTGCTTATCTAAATCTAAATAAGTTAAGATATAGTCAAGCATCGACAAAAAAGAACCCAACTTATTATTTGCATCCAAACCCACTAATTCATCTGGGAGTTTAGGAGAGACCGCAAAAGAACGGTTAAATATTCGAGAATGATGTGCACATAAATTACGAACATAGGTAATTGAATGGAACCAACTTGCAAAAACCTTATAATTAAATTGATCTGGAAATATTGATAAATAAATATCTTTTTGAACCTCTTTCGCTAGGAGCGAATAAAAAGTGGAAAGAGACCCCATAGTCATCGCTTCACAAGCCATCCAAAATGGCAACTTTGGAAAACCTAAGTACTTCTCTTTATAGTGTGCTATAAAAGTTTCTTTAGATCGCAAAATTTCTGCCTCTAATTTCGACAACCATTGTTCGTGTTCGTTTATTCGCTTTTTATGTATTATTGAAGAGTTGTAATGTATAAAGGGATCCCTATAATTATTAGTTAAATAATAGACAATTCTAGTCTTAAATGTAATTTCTATATCTGCAATAACAGTAAAAAGATTGCTTTGAATCCGCTTATCAATTAAGTAGAGATTATAAATATCTTCAAATACTGCTTGTTCTACGAAAAGATGAGAGCGCACCTCTTGTTTATTAACTTTTTCAAAAGGCAAAGTGTACGCACTAAATCTATAATAATTTACATTAGCTAAAACATGTAATGCATTTGCTACATCTTCGATAAACAAACCCCTATCTTGCAATAATTTTATTTGCTGTTCTAAGTTTAGAGGTTTTTTCGTATATTTGATAGGATGATGTTTCTTCATAAATAAAAAAACCTGCCGTAGTGAGCATTGTTAAGAGGCTAGGCAGATATGTTAGGTAGAATATAACATAGTTCTCTATAAAAATCAAGCCTATTTTATTGCCAAGTACCATACTTCCTCCCGAAATAGTGGGGTCTAACAATTCTCTAAAATCTAAAAAATATTCGGGTAGCTCACGCAAAATCTGATACTCGTGCCCAAACATCAACAAACCTGCAAGCGTAGGATATAACTTCCCATCTAAATCAAACCTAGCGACAGCACCAATGCGTTCAAGGTAATCACTATCAGATAAACTTTCCCGAACGGGAATAAAAGAGTTGACAACTCCTTTTAAATGCGATAATATTACCATACGGGAATAAAAATGGAAGAAATGAGTCTTTTAATTAAAGAAGAACGCAAAAAGCAAGGTCTCACTCAAGCCGAACTTGCGGGAATAGCTGGAACGGGGCTTCGTTTTATTAGCGACCTTGAAAACGGAAAAAAGAACCTTCAATTTGACAAGCTTCTTGCCGTCGTAACTGCTTTAGGATTAGGTTTTGAACTTTATAAAAAGAGGCTAGATAGACAATGAAACAGTTTTTACAAGTCTACTTTTTCAATAAAAAAGTCGGGCTTCTTTCAAAAGAGGGGAAAAGTCTCACTTTTCAATACGACAGCTATTATTTAAAAGAGAAGGAACCTGCTCCTATCTCACTCTCACTACCCTTAACAAATGAAGTTTATTCTCCAGAAAAAACGGAATCTTTTTTTCAATCTCTTTTGCCTGATGAAACCATCAAACTTAAGATTTCAAAAATTCTTAGCATTAGCGAAACAAACACCTTCGGTCTCCTTGAGGCACTCGGTGGCGACTGTGCAGGAGCTATCGCCCTTTATCCAGAAAATAGCTCTCCCTGCCCCACCGAATCTTATCAAACTAGCCCCATGTTATGATCTTGTCTCGACCGCTATTCTTTTTGGGCAGCATTATTCTAAAATAAGAATGGCGATGAAGCTAAGTGCATCAAACTATAAAATGGCAAATAGGCTAAGCGCTATATCGGGCTATACCGAAAAATTGATTTTTACCCGCCTCGACAAACTTTGTAATTGCATTATTCCTGAGGCCGAAAAACTTGCGACACAACTAAATTCATCGCAGACAACATCTGCACAAGTTTATACCCAAATCATCGAATTTATCAAAACTCAATGTCAATCCATTTCATACTTGCGGGCAAAATAGTCGGCGTTTCTGAATTGAAGATGAAGGTTGATGGACATTATTTTTCCAAATGACGAATAATCGCACCCTCTAAATCGCTTTCATAATACTCAGGCATCCGCTCTAATCCTAAAAACTCAAGTACCATGGGATCTTTTATTATTTCTGTTGGGTTTTGAGGAATTCGTTCTTTTCTCGCAATTTCCAATACCGCTTTTTTATCGTTACTTAGAAGTAGTCTTTCGTATAAAAGCGAATGTATTTGACGTTCAAGCTCCCTACCTGTCCAACCATTATGGACAGCTTCTAATTCGTAGTATTCCCGCTTATCCTTATCTTCAATCTGAATAAGCATTCGATACTGAAACCAGTTCAATTGCGTCCGCAGTGCGGACGCAATTGGATATTCCATATAAAATTGTCTTGCACGCTCTAATTGTCTAACGCCAAATCCACTTCCATATTCAGGTTTTAATTCCTTGGCAAGATTCTTAATTAAGTTAGTCCCATAATCGGCACGCTCTTTTCCTTGTTGCAATTCTTCTTGTATTCTGTAGCCAAGCTGCCAATACATTTGCACCCTACAAAAATCGACACTACGTGTGGCACTTATCCTTGACTGTTTTATAATACTTTTAATTTCTGTGAAAAAAGGATTAATTAAATATTCCATAGTCCCTCCTCTTGAAACGAAAAAACCTGCCGTAGTGAGCATTCTAAGAGGCTAGGCAGATCTGTTGACTTATTATAGCATTTAATTGCTAAAAAAGAAAGCGGAGGTTACCCATCCCCATACTTCCTCCCGAAATAGTCGGCGTTTCTGAATTGAAGATGAAGGTTGATGAGGGCTAGGGTTGATGGGTTGGCGTGAATTTCGTGGTGGAGGGATGGGTTTAAGATGAAGTTGCCCTTTTCGTAGGTGAAAAAGTGGGAATTTTTGCCTTTTTCGGTTAAATAATGGATTGGATATTCGTGTGCGAGCTTTCCGAACTCTTTTTCGCTCCAATTTTGGTAGCCCTTATGCTTGGCGTTGTTAAAGTCCTTCGCGTGATAATCGCTTGCATAGAAGGTTTTGAAAAAGAGGCCAATTTCGTTTAGGCTGATGGCAGAGTTTGATGGATTAAAGTTGATGGCGGCTAGAAGCAAAGGGATTTTGTAGGATTTAGTGAGCGTGGT
>CAYJGX010000164.1:3041-3346 GCA_964369795.1 uncultured Spirochaetaceae bacterium | reverse complement strand
TGCAAATAGCGACCATATATCCTATGGTTCAAGTAAATTAAAAGGAATTTTAGACGACGCTAAAAATATCCATATTTCCGCAGCTATTAACGATGATGGAAATTGGGGAGGAAAGTTTAGTGGGCGTGAAGAACTCCCTACTTGGTTAGAAGTAGATTATGTGGCATATTATATGGCCGATGTTCCTGTGACTAAAATCGAAATTACTACCGAGGATCCAGAAATCGAGATTGGTTCATCTATTATTCCTGCCTTATCGTTTACGCCCTCTGTTGCTTCTAATAGGGAAGTGGAGTGGAGTATAG
>CAYJGX010000164.1:0-3031 GCA_964369795.1 uncultured Spirochaetaceae bacterium | reverse complement strand
GTCGTCGAAATTGACGAAATAGGAAAAATAACAGGCTTAAAAGAAGGAGTGGTTACCGTTAGCGTAACTTCGCAAGCGAACGTAAATGTGAGCGATCGTTTTATTGTTACAGTCGTTAGTCCAGTAAGTGAGGATATCCCACAAAATCTTACTCTAGATAATAAAACTTTTAATCTAGTGAGTGGGTTTGACTTTGATACTACAAACGAAAATGTGCTACTTCCAGCTGCTGTAGAAGGGATAACAATAGAAGATGGATTTCTTAAGGTTGCGTCCGAAACGGCTGCCCTTCAGACAATTACATTCAAAAATATTCAAAATTCCGATTACATTCTCATTCGCGTGAAAGATGACTATGATCAAAATCTTTATTTTTCTAAGGGACAAAATAGCTATGAATTCTCTAGATCCTCTGGGACTGTGAAAACAAACACAGGGGCAGTTCAACACAACTGGGGGAATTATGGGGATAGTTGGAATTCTTTTGGAATCTACTGTGATACAGCAAGCGAAAATGCAATAACTTATTATTTTAATGGCGTATCTCCTGTTCTAGCAGGTAACGGGGCACCTTTTTCAGAAACCGTTGCACTTATCCTAAATCATAATAGTGGTAAAAATTTTCCATTAGGGAATATATACATCGATTATGTAGGGTTTTATAAGCATGATGTAAAAGTCACTGGGATTGAAATCGAAGGAGATAACTCCGAAATCAAAGTTGCTGACAGCCGTGCATTGGGTGTAGCCTATACTCCATCAAATGGATTAGGTGAGATTGAATGGACAAGTAACGCCCCAGACATCATTTCTGTAGATGCCGCAGGTCGGATTTTAGCGATGAAAACTGGAACTGCGACAATAAAGGCGGCATTAAAGTCCGATGAGACTATTTTTTCGGAGATCAACATAACGGCAGTAGATCCAATAAATGAATCTATTCCAGAAACAATCACTCTTAATAATAAAACTTTTAATCTAGTGAGTGGGTTTGACTTTGAAACTACAAACGAAGATGTGGCACTTCCAGCTGCTGTAGAAGGGATAACAATAGAAGATGGATTTCTTAAGGTTGCGTCCGAAACGGCTGCCCTTCAGACAATTACATTCAAAAATATTCAAAATTCCGATTACATTCTCATTCGCGTGAAAGATGACTATGATCAAAATCTTTATTTTTCTAAGGGACAAAATAGCTATGAATTCTCTAGATCCTCTGGGACTGTGAAAACAAACACAGGGGCAGTTCAACACAACTGGGGGAATTATGGGGATAGTTGGAATTCTTTTGGAATCTACTGTGATACAGCAAGCGAAAATGCAATAACTTATTATTTTAATGGGGCTTATCCTGTTTTAGCAGGTAAAGGGGCACCTTTTTCAGACACTGTTGCACTTATCCTAAATCATAATAGTGGTAAAAATTCTCCATTAGGGAATATTTTCGTTGATTATGTTGCTTTTTATAAAGGCCCTACTCCCGTCGAAAGCATATCAATTGTTTATCCAGAGGAGGCAATTAATATTGAGGTAGGAACAAAAATTAAAGCAACGGTTTCCTATACTCCTGCTGAAACAACAGAGAGGACATTAACATGGAGTGCAAGCCCAGAGGGAGTTGTTGCAGTCGATGAGAATGGCTATATCACTGCAAAAGATGTAGGGAATGTATCGATTACTGCTACTTCAACCGAACTTGCGACTGCAACCGATTCGATTATTTTAACTGTGGTTGAAGCGCCTAGGGCGCCAGAAGAAATTGTCTTGGACACAGAAGTATTCGCAATGGTTAAGGCATTTGATTTCGAGGGTAACTCTACTGATGATAAAACGCTAACACTTGGTTGGGGTATAGTGCAAGAAGATGGAGTCTTGCGAACCACCTCAAATTTTGCTGCGAATAGATTGATTACATTTAAAGAAATTCCTGCCTATGACTATGTTTCTATTCGTATTGCAGATGAATTTGAACAAAATTTCTTTTTCCTTTCTGCCAACTGGTACTACGGGTTTTCACGCGAAAATAATAATGTGCAAACCACCAATAATTGGGGGCATACACCCGTTTCATCTAGTTGGTCTATTGGCAATGGCTGGAATACATTTGGAATAAAAAATGATGGGACAAATAATATTGTCTTTTATTTAAATAATGAATCACCAGTTGAAACTAATCCTTCTGGTACTCTATTCGGGGGAACGGCACAACTTCAAATCAACGGAATTGAGGGCGAGTTTAGAAATATGAATATACAATATGTTGCCTTCTATAAAAAAAGATAAGATGCCATGCAGTCTACTTGCCCCCGAAAGGGGGTATTTTTTTTACAAAAGTTAAAACCTGCCTCAGTATAACAAAAGGTTTAAGTTGACAGATATGAGATTCGGGTCTAGGCTTAGGCAAGTATGGAATAGGAGTTTTTATGCGTTGTAAAAATATTTATTTAGTGTTGATAGTGTTATCGCTATCATTGTTTGTTTTCTCTTGTGGTAATAAAGGAACAGAGGCAATCGAGATAACACCAAGTTCGCAAACGATTCGGGTTGGAAAAACAGTGCCGCTCAGTGTCGCTTCGGATTTGCCCGTTGTATGGACAAGTTCAAGCGATAAGATTGCAACGGTCAATGCGGCAGGCTTAGTGACTGGTATAAATCAAGGAACGGCTAGTATTACTGCAACTGCGGGTGAGGCAAAAGGTGTGGCAGCAATTACAGTATTGCCTGGCGAAGTTTCTATTGGCTATAGGGATACTGGGATAGGCAAAGAATCTTTCCAAGGATATGAGTATCAACTTTTTGGCGGCATCGATGCCTTCAAGGCAAAAGTTCAAGGTTATTTTGCTGCAGGAACCTCTATCGACTTAGATAAACTAACTATAGTTTCTTTCGACTTTCCAGAAAATACTTTTTTACAAGGCGATGAACTCAAATTTCTACCAAATGAGAAATTCCCATTATCTTTAGTGGAAAATGTTCAACCAATGAATGCTATTAGAGATGAAGTAGATTATGAATTTTCTAAGATCATGAA
>CAYJGX010000163.1:0-3381 GCA_964369795.1 uncultured Spirochaetaceae bacterium | reverse complement strand
ATAAAATCCTTCATGAATTGCCTAACTACTTTTTAGATTATAGAGAGGTTTTAGATCCTTCGATTCGATGGACCGATCGTTTTAATTCGAGTTCGGGTGAGTGGTCTGGGAATTTGTACGATTTTTACTTTAGAGTCTATGGTAAAATTGCTAAAGAGTTAAAAGTGCCCTTCAAATTGGAAAATGGAAATAGGATAGACGATACACCAATGCATGGTGCGATTCGGGAAGCCTTAGCCAACACGCTTATCAATGCAGATTATTATGGTAGCGGACAAATTATCATCAAACTAGAAAAAGATCTAATTTCTTTAGAAAATGCAGGCGATGTTCGTACAGGAAAAGAACAAATGTTAAAAGGTGGAATTTCCGATCCTAGAAACAAAGCATTAATGAAGATGTTTAATTTGATAGGAATAGGTGAGCGTGCAGGCAGTGGAGTGCCAGATATCCTTTCCGTTTGGGATAAGGAAGGTTATTCAAAACCAACCGTAGAGGTTCTTTTCTCTCCAACGCGAACCCTCGTCCAATTACCGCTCGATTTAAAAATCGGCGATAAAATCGGCGATAAAATCGGCGATAAAATCGGCGATAAAGTAGATCA
Source organism: uncultured Spirochaetaceae bacterium (assembly GCA_964369795.1). Classification (GTDB taxonomy): domain Bacteria; phylum Spirochaetota; class Spirochaetia; order JAFGXN01; family JAFGXN01; genus CAYJGX01. The sequence continues at coordinate 2,777 of CAYJGX010000163.1, read as the reverse complement.
AAACCTAAGAGCAATACTAGAAACTATAAAAGCATCAACATTACCTCTATCTAATAGCCAAATTGCTAAAATGATTGGACTTAAAGAGTCAAGAACACGTCAACTAGTTGCACAATTAGTCGAAAAAGGAGAAATTATTGCAATAGGCGAAAATAAAAATAGAAAATATCAACTAAGTAAGGAGCAAGAATAATGAGCGAATCGATACAGGAACAACTGGGGAAAACACTTTGGAAAATAGCAGATAATTTGCGTGGGGCAATGAATGCCGACGACTTTAGGGATTATATGCTCTCGTTTTTGTTTTTGCGATATTTGTCAGACAATTATGAAAGTGCTATTAAGAAGGAACTTGGAAAGGAATATACCGAGTTGATGGGCGACGAAGTGAAAACACCCTTGTCGTTGTGGTATGAAAAAAATAAGGAAGATGTTTCCGAATTAGAGAAACTGATGAGGCGAAAGTTGCACTATGTGATAGAGCCCGAGTATTTGTGGAGCAATATTGCAGAGCTTGCACGCCTAGAAAGTAGCGATTTACTAAAAACTTTGGAAGCAGGCTTTAAGCATATTGAAAATGATTCTTTTGAAAGCGCTTTTGATGGTCTATTTTCGGAAATTAATTTGAATTCTGAAAAATTGGGGAAAACTTATCAAGATAGAAATAAAAATCTTTGCAACATTATAAAAGAAATTGTGAAGGGGTTATCCGAATTTTCGACCGATACCGATATTTTAGGGGATGCTTATGAATATTTAATTGGTCAATTTGCTTCGGGTTCTGGAAAGAAGGCTGGCGAGTTTTATACGCCTCAGCAGTTATCGACTATTTTGTCCCGAATTGTCGTTTTGGACAGTCAAGAACCGAAAACGGGAAACAAAGAACACTTGCGAAAGGTTTTTGACTTTGCTTGTGGGTCGGGTTCGTTGCTTTTGAATGTAAAGAAACAATTGGGCGAAAATGGCGTGGGGCATATTTATGGGCAAGAAAAAAATATTACCACCTACAACTTGGCTCGAATGAATATGCTTTTGCATGGTGTCAAAGATAGCGAATTTGAAATTTTTCATGGCGACTCCTTATTTAATGAATGGGACCTTTTAAACAATGAAAATCCCTCTCAAAAAATGGAATTCGATGCCATCGTTGCAAACCCTCCCTTTAGTTTGCGTTGGGAACCCAAAGAAGAAATGTCACAAGATTTCCGTTTTGCCGATTACGGGCTTGCACCCAAATCTGCCGCAGACTTTGCCTTTTTACTCCATGGCTTTCACTATTTAAGCGACGAAGGCACTATGGCAATCATCCTACCCCACGGAGTCCTTTTTCGTGGTGGAGCAGAAGAACGCATTAGAACCAAACTCCTAAAAGATCACAACATCGACACCGTCATCGGCCTTCCTGCAAACCTCTTCTTCTCCACAGGAATCCCCGTTTGCATCTTAGTCCTTAAAAAATGCAAAAAAAGCGACGATGTCCTCTTCATCAACGCAAGCGAACACTTCACAAAAGGAAAACGTCAAAACATCCTAGAAGCCAAACACATCGACAAAATCGTTAGCACCTATCAACACAGAACCGAAGAAACCAAGTATGCCCGACGCGTGCCAATGCAAGAAATCGAAGAAAACGGCTACAACCTCAACATCTCACGCTACGTTAGCACCGCCAAAGAGGAAGAAATCATCGACATAAACGTGGTCGCCAAAAACTTGCGTGACATAGAAAACGAAATCAAAATTGCCAAAGACAAGCACAACGCCTTTTTGCGCGAACTAGGCTTGGAAGAGTTGAAGTAGGAGGAGAAATGGAAGAGAAAGTTAAAGAAGCAGAAGTTAGAAAAACGGAAGTTAAAGAAGAGAAAGCATCGTTCTTTAAAAAAATAGGAGATGATTTAGAAAGCATAAATAAATTGTTCTTTTTCCTTTCCTTTGGTGCAACCTTTGCATGGGGTGTAATCAATACTGGAATTTTTTTTTACTTCCACAATAAAAGAATTCCTGTTCCTTTTTTTAGTACGGCTCGTATGGAATTTGCAGTTATTATATTTTTTCTTATTTTGTTGGGTTTAGGTTTTCTTAGTAACTACTTTTTTTTTAAGGAACTTGTTGAGCGTAAAAGGAAAAAGGAAAAAGAGAGTCGTTGCTGTTTTATTTTTAACATGGTTTGTACGATTTTTATAACCGTTAGTATCATTTTCGGTTTAGTGTTATTGGGTGTTTGCTCGTTAGGAATGAGCTTTAGTTGGATTTATCTTATTATTGTCTTTTATGCTTCCGCCTTTTCATTTATACCTATCTTATATTCAAATTTGAACGAAAAAGATGGAAAAAGTAATCCTATAGTTGTAGGAGGAATTACGATAGCTATTTTAATTATGCTTGTATTCCTTCTTTCTCATTTTTTAGCATCAAAAGAAACGGAATTCAATTTGATTCAAACAGACGACGGGAAAATATATGCAGTATTTGAAGCACTAAACCAAGAATCCAAATTTAGAGGGCATGAATCTGAGATAGCAGATGGGCATCTAAAGATTTACTCCCGTCGAATTAAATATTTTGAAGGAAGTGAAGTAAATGTAAAGCCCACCGATGTAAAGTCTGTTTCTTATGATATCCGTTTATTTGATTTGACAGATAAAATTGAAGAACCAAAAGACAATATTGCAGAGTGATGTTGTAAAAGTTTGTAAGAAAAAAAATCTAATCCATTCCCCCTTTTCCATGCTATAATACCCCATGCTAATTCACAACAAATCCGTGACGATGTTTGA
>CAYJGX010000162.1:0-3452 GCA_964369795.1 uncultured Spirochaetaceae bacterium | reverse complement strand
CTTACTCTATCTGTCAACTTAAACATTTTGTTATATTCTATCAGTTTTACAAAAAAGTAAAAAAAATACCCCCTTGCGGGGGCAAATAAACTTTGATAAAAGTTTAGGGCTTTTTGTAAAAAGCTACATATTCGATTTCGATTGGGGAAGGTGTGGATGAACCTTCAAATCCGAATTTGATTGTACCCGAAGCATTAAATCCTTCACTAACAGCAGGATTGTTTACTATAGCGGATGCTCCATTATATCCAAAATGATATGTTGTTCCATCTTTATATATGTATTGCTCTACATATTCACCTGGTGTTACAGTCCAATTAACAGCAGTATCTACTCGGGAACCCCACCCCGCAGTCCAGACATTAACAAAATCGTGATCGGGTCTAAAAAAGTTAATTGTGCTACCTGCAAAAAAATAAAAATCTGGGGAACAAGCATTTACTAGTTTATAGCGAACAACCATACAATCATATGCTTCCAAGCCATTATAATTTATTTCAGTTGTTGCATTGCCTACATATTGTCCGTCAAGCAAACTATTACTAGAAATTTTACTATTTACGTCATTAAAATCAAATGCCTCTACTAGCGTCAACGTACTTCCTCCTGCACTATAAGTTGAAGGAGCGCTAACGACAGTTGCAGGATTTCTAGTATAAGTAATTTCACAACTAGCTTTTTTAGTAGCATCCGCAACGGATGTTGCTGTAATGGTAACTATTCCAGGAGCTAAATTTGTTACAACCCCATCATTTACTGTTGCCACCGTCGCATTGCTTGTGGTCCAAACCAATTCAGAATTTGTTGCGTCTGGAGGGGTCACAGTCGCAACAAGTGTCAATGCACTGCCAATTGGCAAAGTTACCGATGATTGATCAAGAGTTACATTTGTAACAGCAATAATTGTAGCTTCCACATTAAACGAGAATGTGTCGGTGATGCTATCATCCACTGTGGAAGTAGCTGTAATAGTGACAGACCCAACCCCTTTTGCTGTAACAAGGCCATTTTCATCAACAGTTGCTATGCTCTCATCCTCACTACTCCAAGTAACTTCCTTCTGGGTTGTATTTGCTGGCGTAAAACTTAAAGAAAGTGATTTTGTTGCGTTCACACCAACAGAAGTATTATCGCCTACGATTGTAAGTGTCTCGACTGGAATATGTTGTGAATAAAAAGCGATATATTCAAACTCATGAATTCCCATTGGATATTTGTCCGTAGATCCAGAATCTTCATGTTGTAAATTAAATCCTACTGTAGTACCAAATGATGCTCCAGCGGCAATAGTAATAGGATTTGCATTATTAAAATAGAATGTAGTTTCCCCACTACCTGTATTTAGAATTCCGAAATCTTGCCAAGTAGTTCCATCATAACCCCAACCAGTGGCTGTTGAATTTCCCCAATCGATAGATACATTCAAGCCTCGAGCAAAGGTATAAAAAATCCCACTCGTGGATAAAGATGTATTTACAGGGTAGTCGTATTTCATTCGCGTTAGGACATAGGCGGGTTTTTTAGGAAGACCACTGACTGTCATATCAATAACTTCTAAATTTGCTTCTGTTCTTAACATTCCAGCCACTTCATTTGCACCACCATTTAAGACAGATGTATTTGAAGCGTCGCTTCCATCAAAATCAAAGGCTTCGATCAAATTATAAGTAATTCCATCGAAAATTAAAGAGGCTGGTGCACTTGTCTTATCTGATTCTGGGCGATCTACTGTTACCTCACAGTTGGCTGTTCGTTTTGCTGTGTCGTCAGAAGTTGCAGTAATTGTCACTTCGCCATAAGAAATCCCTCTCACTAAACCATTTTCATCAACAGTTGCAATTGAATCGTCGCTTGAACCCCAAGTAATCGAACGAACGGTTGCCTCTTCTGGAGTTACGGTTGCAGTTAAAGTAAAAGTTTCTTCTTTATCGATTGTTTTTGCAGTTTCACTAATTACTACACTCTCTACTGGCGTTCGGTCTGTCACGACAGTAATTTCTACTGAATCGGTTAAAGAAGTATCGATATCTGAAGTTACGGTAATAGTCACCTTTCCTTTCCCCACACCGGTAACGACACCATTTTGATCGACTGTTGCAATAGATTTATCGGAAGAAGCCCAAGTCACTTCACGTTGCTTTGTATGTCCAGGAGTAAATTGAAGAGCTAAATCGATTGTTTCATCGACACCTAAATCATTTACAATTTCTGTTAAAATTCCGACATCTATCAGAGTCGCATCTGGCAAGTAATAAGCAACATATTCAACTTCCATCCAAGTAGGAAATTTTTCGCGGTCAGCAATATTAAATGCTCCCCATCCCCCAGGATCGGAAGTAAGTTCTGTAGAAATATAAATACTCTGTGGGGTATCGCCAACAGCCTTTGCATAATTCACCCCATAAGGAGTGTGTTCTCCACTACCACCGACTTGTGGATCTACATTTAAATCGGCATTAAAGATATTACCTGACTTGGCGGCAATATTTTGTGCCCCAGTTGCACGATTGCCCGTAACCACCGCTGTATTGTTCCATGTTTCATATTGCTTGTTGTCGTCCGCAGTTCTCCACCATCGGCGAATCGGAACGTCGTCTTTGTAATAAATAACCTGTGTTTCATCCCAATAAACGGCAAGTTTCCACCAGTCATTTTCATAGTCTTCTGGAACTTTATAGCCAAACCATGGACCAGCAAATAAAGTCTCTCCGTCATCAGGGCGAATCCAGTGAGTTACTTGATGTGAGTCATTAGGTGCATCTCCCGCTCGATCCCCCACAAATTCCATCATGTCAAATTCGTTTTGTGCCCCACAGGTCCAAAAAGCATACCAAGGTCCTGCAACTTGAGAATCATTATAAGCATTTTTCTTAACACGCATTTTCGCTTCTACATAACCAAATCGAATACTTTGTGATACAGAGTGTCCACCTAAAACCTGGCCTTCATTTCCATTTTTTCGTAAGTCGGTATACCCTTCTACTGGTTTAGTTAGCCCATGCCCCATGTAAATGGTTCCTGTTCGCTCTGAAGCCAAGAATTTTTGAAGCATAAGTCCATTTTTAGTTTCTACGGACCGTAAATCCCAAGAATAGCCCCGACGGAATTGTGATTCTGCCGTTTCCTGTCGCCACATTCTGTGCCAACCGAAAGCTTCGGCATCGGCTTCTTCATTGTTTTTTACAGAATGAAATTGATCATAGTTTTTATAATTTAGTCCGTTAAAGTGATAGTTAAAATCGTCACCCATAACAAGGTCATATTGTAAAGGCGTTGGCGTTGTTGTTTTAGTCAAGTTCCCGTTGGAGTCTTTTTCGAAATAGATTGCAGTTGGAAATTCTGCTTCATTCAAAACTCGGAAAGTATTTCCCCAAAATTTCGCACTCACCAAATTCAAATTGACTAGCAGGCTAGGAGCCCCAGCGGTATATGATGGAATTGAAATGGATGCA
>CAYJGX010000161.1:0-3459 GCA_964369795.1 uncultured Spirochaetaceae bacterium | reverse complement strand
GCAAATTAACTATTGGAGACAATGTCGACAATATCGGTTCTAGAGCGTTCAGGAATTGTGATTTTACAGGAGACTTAACCATTCCCAATTCTGTTACTACGATTGAATCCGAAGCTTTTGAGAGTTGCTCTGGTTTAAATGGGAAGTTAGCCCTTGGCAATAATGTTGGAATAATTGGAGAGAGCGCATTCTTTAATTCTGCAATTTCAGGCGACTTAACCATCCCCGATTCTGTTACGTCGATAGGCGATGCAGCCTTTTATGGGTGTTATGGTCTTAATGGAGAGTTAAACCTTGGATCTAAGCTTGCAACAATCGGGTTTGGTGCTTTCTATTCCACTAGAATTACAGGCGACTTATTCATTCCCAATTCTGTTACTACGATAGCAGCCGAAGCTTTTGCGTACTGCGAAATGCTTGCTGGGAAGTTAACCCTTGGAAACAGTGTTGAAACAATTGGAGATAATGCATTCTTTTTTTCTGCAATTACAGGCGACTTGACCATTCCCAATTCTGTTACAACTATAGGGAATAATGCTTTTGATGAGTGTCAAGGTTTAACTGGAAATTTAACCATAGGAAGCAGTGTTGAAACAATTGGAGATTATGCTTTTGCACGTTGTTCTGGTATAAATGGAACCCTGACTATTGGAAGTAAGGTTAATTCTATTGGAGATGCTGCATTTGCTAGTCTATCATTACTTACTAAAATTATCAGCTATCCTACAGAACTACCAGCAGCACAAGGATATACTTTCGACGGTATTCCTACAACTATTCCCGTTCAAGTTCCAGCGGGTTCTATCGCACTCTATCAAGCCGATACAGCAGTGGGATGGAAAGATTTCACCAATTATTCGGCTATTCAGTAGTCAACAGCTTAACCTAAATTCAACTAAGCGGCAGTTATTTCTTTAACTGCCGTTTTATATTGACAACTCTTCCTTTTCGCACTAATATTATGTTTAGTGTAGATTGTAGACAAGGAGAGTGTGATGATGAGTAATATTATTGAGTGGGAAAATGAATTTTGTATCGGAGATGAGTTAATAGACAACCAACACCAACAATTAGTGGGTGTTATCAATGAACTGTATTATGCAGTGAAAAATAAGAAGGGGGACGACGTGGCGTTAAAAATTATTTTAAAATTGCTCGACTACACCGTTACCCATTTTAACGACGAAGAGGCTTTCTTCGAAGATTTCGATTACCCAAATAAAGAATATCACAAGGAACTCCATCAACAATTTGTAGCACAGGCGAATGATTGGCATGCGGAGATTTTAAGTGGGCAGAAACCCCTTTCGTTAGATATTTTGCATTTCTTAGTCGATTGGTTAGTCAATCATATTAAGGTTGTCGATAAAGAACTTGCAAATTATCACGTTTGAGAATTTTTTCTTTTCGTAATCTATTTATTGACATAATTTAGTTATTTTCTCTATTATTAAGAAGAGGAGTATTCCGTGAAAAATGAATTAGTCATTGTAATCGATTTTGGTGGACAGTATAATCAATTGGTCGCTCGCCGTGTTCGAGAGTGTAATGTCTATTGTGAAATTTATTCGTATAAAATATCAATAGATAAAATTAAGGCAATGAAGCCAAAAGGAATCATATTAACGGGTGGTCCTAATAGTGTCTACGAGGAAGGAGCCCCCTCTTATTCAAAAGAGTTATTTGAGCTAGGGATTCCAGTGTTAGGGCTTTGCTATGGTGCCCAGCTAATGAACCATCTTTTAGGTGGAAAGGTGCAAAAAGCAACGGTAGGCGAATACGGAAAAACGGAACTCTTAATCGATAAACGTAATTCAATTATTTTCGATGGCATTCTTTCGCCAACCATTTGTTGGATGTCTCATTTTGATTTCATTAGTAATGTCGCACCTGGCTTTGTGATAAGTGCTCACACTAAAGATTGTCCTGTTGCCGCTTGCGAGCGAGTGCAAGATAATTTATATGCCATTCAGTTTCACCCCGAGGTATTACATACGACCGATGGTTCTAAGATGATTGCAAATTTTGTTCACAAGGTTTGTCATTGTTTAGCCGATTGGCGTATGGATTCGTTTGTTGATGAGTCAATTGTTTCGATTCGTGAAAAAGTAAAAGATGGGAAGGTGCTTTGTGCGTTAAGTGGTGGGGTCGATTCCTCTGTTGCCGCAGTTCTTTTGTCCAAGGCTATTGGAAAACAACTTACTTGTGTCTTTGTGGATCATGGGCTTATGCGTAAGAACGAAGGTGACGAAGTCGAAGCCATTTTTGGGCCTGCAGGAAATTATGACTTAAATTTTATTAGGGTCAATGCACAAGAGCGTTTTTATAATAAATTAAAGGGCGTCGAAGAACCCGAAGCCAAACGAAAGATTATTGGTGAAGAATTTATCCGTCTTTTTGAGGAAGAAGCAAAAAAAATTGGTGCAGTCGATTTCCTTGTTCAAGGAACCATTTATCCCGATGTCGTAGAAAGCGGAGTTGGAGGAGAGTCGACTGTTATTAAATCGCACCACAATGTGGGAGGGCTTCCTGATTGTGTCGATTTTAAAGAAATCCTAGAACCACTACGCGATCTTTTTAAAGACGAAGTTCGCAAAGCAGGGCTTGAACTAGGAATTCCAGACTTTCTTGTTTTTCGCCAACCTTTTCCAGGCCCTGGCCTTGGAATTCGAATTATTGGCGAAGTGACAGCGGAAAAAGTGAAAATAGTGCAAGAGGCAGACTTTATCTACCGCGAAGAAATTGCCAAGTCGGGCATTGCACCTACTATTGGTCAGTATTTTGCCGCTTTAACCAATATGCGCAGTGTTGGAGTAATGGGAGACGAGCGAACCTACGATTTTGCAATTGCTCTTAGAGCCGTAAACACCATCGATTTTATGACCGCCGAATGTGCAGAAATTCCTTACTCCGTTTTAAATGCAGCCATGAGCCGGATTATTAACGAGGTCCAAGGTGTTAATAGGGTCTTGTTCGATATAACGAGCAAACCCCCCGGAACGATAGAATTCGAATAAGGAGAGCGCTTTCATTAAGACTCAACAAACTCAGTTTGCCTTGCAAGCTAAACCAAGCGTTCTCATCTGTTCTTCTTCTAGTTTGATGTTGAAATCTTTAAAATTTTGAATCGAGTAGCCAAATGTCAATCGCTGGTTGAGCGAAGGGGTCTCCTCGTATGATTCTTTGCTAGAAAGATAGGTGCCTCCTTCGATGTTTAAAAACGAGATTATGGATTTAACGACGTTTGGGGTGTATTCTTGTTTGTACTCGGTGCGTAATCCCTCTGATTTCATACCTTCCTCCTACTATTCTACTACTAAAGCAACTCCATAATTCCAATCTATCCTTTTTTTATCTATTTTTTATTAAAACTTTTCTCAGAAGCTTTGCCATTAACCAATGAACTGCCGTTTTTTTCTTGACATTAAGCTAAACTTCTCTCTATACTAACTATAGGAG
>CAYJGX010000160.1:0-3549 GCA_964369795.1 uncultured Spirochaetaceae bacterium | reverse complement strand
CTATCGTTTCCCTTTTCTTTGTAAGTATATTTGGGAAACAATAGCAAATCCCAATCCGTGCCTTCTAATGCCATTCCCATTAAGAGATTTTCCAAAAGCCCCTCTTCTTCGGTTTCAAACCAGTCAATAGTGACTTCGATAGGTTCACCATAAATAAAATCCTCTGCGGAAAAATTAACCTCGGTAGGAACTTTCTCAAAAGCCATAAAACTCGTTGTTGCACAAGAGGTCATAGTTAAAGCCACCAATAAAATTAAAGCCATTTTCTTCATATTAAACTCCTTTATTGTTTAAGTATCTTTATTGTAGCCCATTAAAAAATTTTGTCAAGTCCTTACGAACTCATTAGTGAATAAAAAAAATCCCTTAAACCACAAGAGTTTAAGGGACTCACATTCTAAATTAGAAATAATTATTCAGCGTCTGCTTCTGCTTCCACTTCTTCTGCTGTTTCTTCAGTAGCCGCTTCTTCAACAGCTTCTACTGTTTCTTCAACAACTTCTTCTTCACTTTCTTCTGCAACAACCTCTTTTTTTACAGCTGTTCGTTTTAGTGTTTCAGAAGTGATTCCTTCAACAATGAAAGCTAAAGTAGCTACTTCTTCGCCGTAAAGTTTAACACGTGCTTGATAGCTTCCCACCATTTTTACGTGAGTTCCTACTACTTCGATTCTTTTTCTTTCTACTTCGATACCTTGAGCAAAAAGTCCTTCGGCAATCGTTGCATTGTTTACAGAGCCAAATAATTTCCCTGTATCCCCTGCTGCAATTTTAAGTGTAAGAGTAACTGCTTCGATTTTTTCTTTTAGGCTCTTAGCCGCTTCTCGTTTAACTTCTTTTCGTTTTTCAATTGCATCTTTCTTTTGTGAAAAGATAGATAGATTTCCTTTTGTACAAGGAACTGCAATTCCATTAGGCAACAAGAAATTTCGCGCATAACCATTTTTCACGATGACTACATCGCCTTCTTCGCCTAAATTCTTAACGTCTTCATTTAAAATAACTTTCATCTAAAAACTCCTGTTAATTATTTTTTTGCGAATGGTAGAAACGCGATGGTTCTAGCAATCTTAATTTCTCGAGCAAGTGCTCTTTGGTGCTTATCACAAGTTCCAGTAATTCTTCTAGGAAGAATTTTTCCTCTTTCTGTGATAAATCTTTTTAACATTTCGATATTTTTGTAATCTGCTTCTTGGCTTTGAGTACAGAATCTACAAACTTTCTTTCGGAAGAAAGGTCGAGCAGCTCCAGCAGCTTTGCCACCTTTATAGCCTCGATCGTCACCTTTCATGCCTTTTTCGTTATCTATATCGCTCATATAGTTCTCCTTAATTTCAAATTAAATTTCCAAACTGTCTTTTAGATCAGAATGGAATGTCATCGTCGTATTCATCGGGGATGAATCCTGGAATTGCGCTAGGCGCCTGTTGTGCAGGTGGCGTTTGCGGTGCAGAATAAGGGCTAGAGTAATTACTGCTAGGTACAGATGAGAAATCTGCTGTGCCTCCGCTAGCATAGTTACCGCCTTGACTATAACCGTTTCCACCATTTTCGCCGCCTGAGTTTCCTCCTAACAATTGAACGTTAGATGCGACGATATCAACTCTACTTCTATTTTGACCGTCTTGTTGCCATCGATTTTGGCGAAGTTCGCCATTGATTGCAATTTGCTTGCCTTTTTTCAAATAAGGCATAAGTGCTTCTGCTTGTCGACCCATTAGACTAACGTCAAAGAAGTTCGCTTCTGAAACCCATTGATCGCCTTGTTTTCGCGTTCTATTCACTGCAATGCTCATACTCCCCACAGAAAACCCTGTTTGAGTCGTTTTAAGCTCTGCGTCACGTGTTAGTCTACCTACAATAACGATTTGATTTATGTCAGCTGCCATAGTTCCTCCTGTACCTTATGCTTTCTTAATGAAAAGATACTTGAGAATGTCTACGTTTAAATTGAAGTTTTTGTAAGTTGCTTCGAGAGCAGCTGGATTTGCTTCTAATTCGAAATAGATATAGTGAGCTCGAGCTTCTTTCTTAATGATATAAGCTAGTTCTCGAATTCCTAAATCGTCTTCTTTTTTGATAACTGCATTGATTTTTGAAAGTTCTGCTTTAACAGCTTCTAATCCTTTCTTAAATCTTTCATCTTCTGTAAAGAAAATAAAGGTTGCTTCGTAATTATTCATTCTTTCCTCCTTATGGACTATTTGTCCCGATTAATTCGGGCAAAGAGGCACAATATTTTTTATCATATTCAACGCTTATCTGTCAAGTATTTTCTAGCATTTCCGATAATTAGACTATGAAAGACTTATTACATTTATCGGACAACCTATTTTATCTTTACGAAATAACCAAAACCCTAAACACCGCCACCGAGCTCGAACTCACCCCAGAAATGATTGACAGAAAAGTTTTATCCGACATTAAATTTGTTTTTCACTCTCTCAATGATATTGCAACAGCTTTATTTGATTCTCCACACAACCGCCACAAACTAGGCAACACGAGAAGTCTACTAAAGAATGTTTGTGCATTCAAAGAAACCCTTGAAAGAATCAACTCTGCTTTTACCTCGCGCCACGACATTTCAAAACTCCAAGACATTCTTTATACGTGCGAAGATTTCACAAAAAAACTTGACGAACTCATCCAAGTCATAACACAACTCATCGAAAACTATGACCCAAAGGCCCAAGATACCAATTTCATCTCCACAGAAGAAATGAGCCTTCTCTTTGTAGATGAAATATAATTTTACACTACCTAATCCCTTTTCAGTCTAGCCTAACGACAATTTATATGATATCTTAAGCTAAGGAGTCATTTATGAACGCTCAATCGAAATTTAAATTCTCGGAAACAATCTGCGCAGCAGTCGCTATTATCATTTCACCTCTCTTGCATTTCACCTATGCATGGTCAAACCAAAGCATTTTTGTATCGCTCTTCTCCCCCGTTAACGAAAGCGTCTGGGAACACACTAAAATGCTTTTTTTTCCAGTATTCATCTTTTCAATCATTCAATACTTTATCGTCAAACCCGACTTTTGGCGCTTCCTCGTAGCAAAAACCGTTGCCCTCTTTTTTACAATTGCCATCACCATCAGTTTTTTCTACACCTACACAGGAATGTTCGGCGGTAAAAGCCTTATTGTCGACATCATTTGCACCCTTGTCTGGGCAGCTCTCGCCTACGTTATTTCTTACAAACACTACAACTCAAAAAAGTCCATCACAAAAACAAAATATGTTGCCCTCTGCGCACTTTTAATAATGATTTTCCTCCAGTTCGCTTTCACCCCCCTTGCCCCCAAAATGGCCATTCCCCTTTTTGAGCACAGCTATAACGGCAAAGTTTACTACGGCTACCCATCTAGCGAATACGATAGCCACGAAGGTCATAACCACTAATTCACTTTTTTTCTTTTGGGCGCCTCGTGCAATGCACGACCGCGCTTTTTCGCGGTTCCGTCCTCGCTACGGCATAAACTGAATTTTGCCTACGCTCGGACAGCTTCGCTTCGCTCGCTCGCTGCCAATCGCTGGCGCA
>CAYJGX010000159.1:2882-3576 GCA_964369795.1 uncultured Spirochaetaceae bacterium | reverse complement strand
CCTTTCTCGCTTAAAAATTGCAACTTTTCTAAAGTGGGGGCCAATTCCTCTTCGCTGCGCAAATCGGTCACCGTCACGCATGCCCCAGCCTCAGCCAAAAATACGGTCGCCGCGAATCCCCCGCCATTTAATCCCAATCCCATCACCGTCACTTTTTTTCCTTTCAAGTCCGAAATCGCCTCTAGCTTCATCGTCCCCTCCAAAATCACTTCTTGTTTTATAATACCTCATCTGGTCAAAATTCTCAAGGGTGTTTTTTTTTGTTGGCGCCTAGCCACAAGTGGCTATCCCGTGCTTCTGGGGTTTCGTTTTTCGCTGCGCGAAAGAACCGCTTCGCGCCCATCCGCCCGGTGGCGCGTCTAATCCAATTTGCAACTTCTCAAAATTAATGCTATTCCAGGAACGCCAAAACGAATATTACAAAGTCCTGCGTTCCTGCGACGAATCCGCAAATTCTGCGTTATTCATCGAATTTATTTTAGAATCTATGCACGATCTTATGCGTAAGATAAAAAAAGAAGAAAACGTAAATGTTATTGCCCAGAGGTTGCCCAGAGAACCTTGCGTGCCATCATCGAAAATCCAAAGGCAACCATCACTCAACTTCATCAACAATTAAATATTTCCGAACGAACCGTCAAAAACCACATTGCTCTACTTAAAAAAGCCAACATTATTGAACGAGTCGGAAGCG
>CAYJGX010000159.1:1015-2872 GCA_964369795.1 uncultured Spirochaetaceae bacterium | reverse complement strand
ATCTGCTTTTATGGCTAAATCTTCTTGTGTAAGTCCTTTAAGTTTGCGACGATATTTCATATTCTTTAGAAAGTGTTCGCATAAATTATTTTAATTAAAAGTACTTTCATTCTATTTGTAAATATGATACTATCAGTGATATAATGAATAATAACTGATAGAAAGGAGGTGGTATGAAATTTATTGAGAATGAAAGTACTGAATTAAAAGAAATTTATACTCCCGATATAAAAAAAGAAGTTCTTGCGTTTGCAAATACCAACGGAGGGACAATTTTCATTGGTGTTGCTAACAATGGAGAAGTGATTGGTTTAGAAAAGATAGATGAAACAATGCTTAGCATTACAAATACTATTCGTGATAGCATTAAACCAGATATTATGATGTTTGTACGATTAGGCGATATATTTGTTGGCGATAAACAAATTATTAAGGTGACAATTAGTGAAGGGTCACGGAAACCATATTATTTAGCAGATAAAGGATTGAAACCCTCTGGAGTTTATGTTAGACAAGGAACTTCTACAGCCCCTGCTTCAGAAGATGCTATTAGAAATATGATTAAATTTTCAGATGGTGATTCCTTTGAAACTAATCGCTCGTTAGACCAAGCACTGACTTTTACTGTGTTAGAAAAGCAAATGAAAGATCGAAATCTAGAATTTGGAGATATGCAAAAAAAGAATTTAGGGATTTTATCTCAAGATTGTATGTTTACCAATATGGGACAAATTGTTTCAGATCAATGTAAGCACTCTATAAAACTTGGAGTTTTTCAAGGTGAAGATAAAACTGTTTTCAAGAGCAGAAAAGAATTTTCTGGTTCAATATTTAGTCAACTAAATGATGCCTACTACACGATTGATTTGCATAATAATACAATGGCGACATTTAATGAGCTGTTACGAACGGATCACAAGGACTATCCTTTTGATGCCATACGAGAGGCTTTGCTAAATGCGATTATCCATCGTGACTACAGTTTTAGTGGGAGTATCTCCATCAATATTTACAGCAACAGAATGGAGATTATCTCATTAGGTGGCTTGGTGTCTGGATTGTCAATCGAAGCTGTCATGTTTGGAGCGTCTCAACCAAGAAATGAAAAATTAGCCAACTTGTTTTATAGAATGGAACTTATAGAGTCCTATGGAATTGGTATTGGTAAAATTATGAGTGCATATAAAGAGTGCTCATTAAAGCCTACATTCGACCATGCGGAAGGTGCGTTTAGGGTAACATTACCTAACATGAACGCTAGTTCAATAAGACTAACAGAAACGCAAGGTAAAGTGGTAGACTATTTAAAGAATCACAATGAAATCACTAGAGTCGATATTGAAAATTTGTTACATGTCAAACTAACAAGAGCGAATGGATTAATAAAAGAGTTGCTCGAATTAGGAATTATAATTAAAGTTGGCAAAATATCTCTTAACTTCACACAACTAAACCTAACAACCAATCTAACGCATACAATTGCTTTATTCCGTTGTGTGAATTAAAGGGCGTCTTGTCCATCGTCACTAAATATTTGGGATAGTGGTCTTTTATTTGATTTAAGGGTAGGAGTTCCCGAGCTAGGGTGGAGTCGTTTTGAACGGTATAAGCAACTTGATAATACTCTGGCCCTTCTTCGCCAATTGCAATAAAGTCAATTTCGGTCGTTCCAACTTTGCCAATGTGGACTTCGTAGCCGCGTCTAAGGAGTTCTAGATAAACAATATTTTCTAAAATATGGCCGTCGTCGCTTCTTTTATTTCCAAGAATAGCATAGCGTAACCCAATGTCACAAACATAATATTTGCTACCTGTTTTTAGGTAGTCTTTTCCTTTTATGTCATAGCGTTTAGCTTC
>CAYJGX010000159.1:0-1005 GCA_964369795.1 uncultured Spirochaetaceae bacterium | reverse complement strand
TGCAGAAGTCATGGTGTTTGCAATTTTATTAGCAGAGGTTAAATTGCCAATGTTATCAAAACAAAACTTTAAAACACTCTTTAGCATGTCAATGTCGGGGAATTTACCTTTGGCGATGATGTCTTTAAGCAGAACAGAATCTATAATTCCATTTAAATACATTTTCACTTCTTTAGATGTGCTTAGGTTGATGGTATAGGGAAAGGAGCTTTTTGTTAGATAATTGAAGTAGAGTTTTCCAAAATCATTTTCATTTGGATAAGCTGAGCAGAACTCTTTAAAAGAAAGAGGAAGCATTTTTATCTCTATGTAACGACCAGAAAGTAAAGTTGCAAGTTCACTAGAAAGAAGATTCGCATTAGAGCCTGTAATATAAACATCGCAATTTTTTTTGATAAAAAGACTGTCTACCGCTTTTTGAAATTCTGGTATCGTTTGCACTTCATCGATAAAAATATAGTTCATTTTATCGGCTAATAACCTATCTTGAACATAAGTATGAAGCTCTTTTGCAGATGTGATAAAGTCGTAGTTATAATCTTCTAAATTCAGAGAAATAATTTGATCGTCCCTTACACCACTTTCTTTTAAATAAGACTGATAAATTTCAAATAAAGTAGACTTCCCACAACGCCGAATTCCAGAGACTACTTTTATAATTTGTTTATCTTGAAAACTTTTTAGTTGGCTTAGATATTCTTCACGGATAATCATGCAAACCTCCAATATTATTTAATTATAATATGGATCTTCCATTTTGTCAAGTTTTGTCAGTAGTATTGATAAAACTTGTAAATTTTATATAGTTTTGTCAATATTTGTGATAATTAGTGCAGTTGTTCTTGCCTGTTTCACTTATAACTGAAAGTCAAGTTTGTATTTCAATTTTTATCAATTATACCTGATGAAAATTTATCTATTATATATTCTAAACCCTCTTTGTCCTTTTCAGTTATTCCCTTGATGAGGGCGAGGGGGGTTACTGTTTCAGGAAGTATGATAAAT
>CAYJGX010000158.1:0-3587 GCA_964369795.1 uncultured Spirochaetaceae bacterium | reverse complement strand
GAGGGTATCCTCAAGGAGGAAGAGTTGGGAAGGCAGTTTCAATTATGTGTCGAGGAAGGGTGGCATGCTTTTGAAAAAAAAGAATGGAATAAGGTAGAGGTTTGCATTAAAGGAGGGGAAAATCTATTAGCAAAAAATTTACCTATTTATTTACAAGAAAATTTCTACGAACTGGCTATACTATATTATATGGCACGCGAAAATAGAAAGGAATCGCTTCATTGGGTTCTTACTGCAAAAAAAATGCTATCACTCGAATTTGGTAGTATTTATGATTTATATAGTGCCAGGATTTATTTCGATACCGAAAATTATAAAAAATCATTATCGCTTTATTTGGATCTAATCAAAGAACCTAAAATTGAATTTAAAAAAGAAGATTATTTTTTGCTTGGAAAGCTTCTAGAGAAAGAATATGAAGAATTTGATGCGTTTGAATGGGCACAAATTATCAGAGAGAAAACAGGATTTAATGAAATTTGGGCAGAATATCTACTTCGAATAGATATTGAAGAGGATGAGAGGGAAAAAGCTTTTTTAAATTGGGCAGAACTCTACTTGTATAAGCTAGAGATAGGAAGCACGAAATGGAATCCGGAGTTGTTTCTTAAATTGTTTCCAAAGCATCTTGCACCCGAAAAGAGCTATAAGTTATTGTATGAATTTTATGAAAATAAAGGATTAGCCTCATCGGATTGGAATGAACTAATTTCATATTTTCCTGAAAGCGGATTTAAAGAATATTTGATTATAAAAGCAATGATAGACAATCAAGAAAATCCTAATTCCATTATGTCTAAAATTATTTTACTAGAAAATAATTTTAGTACCTTTGCATCGTATTATTATCATTGTTTGTACTTATTAAAAGAAATTGGTGAAATTCCATCTATCGATGTATTGTATCCCATTGTTTCCCAAGCCATTAGCTTGTCTAAAAAAGGTTGCCTTGCACAAGAGTGCATTGCATTGACTCAAGAATTTACTCAAAAAGAGTAAGTGAGCGGAGGTGTCTATGACAAAAAAAATATTATATTTTATCTTTTTATTTTTAAGTTTGTCTTCTGTTGCTGCACAGCCTATCTTAGAAGGGAGTTTATCCATCTCATATTTTATCAACGGAGAAATGGAAAGGCATATAGGAAATTATTATCAGGAAAAAAACCAAGATTATAAGAAATTTCATAAGAGTGTAATAGAATTTGAAAAGAAATATCTAGAAAATGAAAGAAATCAAAATAAATTCGCCTTTCCCTGGCGAAATTATTTAGCAGAGGAGATTATCTCTCTAGTGAGTAATAATCTTTTTTATCAGCTAGACAAGAAATCAACAAATAAAGAAAATTATATGGATTTGTTAGTAGAGCAATTATCAGAAAAAGCACATGAGTTATCAACTGCATCCATTGTCATGGGAAAAGATTTTGAGATCTATGTCATGGATGAATTTGAGAAATTAAAGCATGAAATAAGAGCACAATTTGACCCCCTATTTGACAATGACCGATTTCAAGTTAAAGAAAGGGATGAACATCTAATCGAACGAGAAAACGATAAAAAATTGGCAAATTGGCAAACTGAATTTAATGAGCAACTCACACTCTTTAAAAGAAAAACAAATTTGGAATTAGAAAAGCTTGGCAGAAATTATGAAGCCAAAATAGATGATAAAGATGAATACTTTAAGAAAGTGGAAAATCTTGTAATAGAAGGACTTAGTCACTTTGTTCAGACCCACGATGAAGGATTGCGAATGGGGTTAGAACATTATGTTGAAGGGAAAGAACATTTAAAGTTACTAGAAGAAGAATGGGAAAAGGAAATTCGCTATATATATGAGAATCACAGCGAGTTACAAGCTCAATTTACATTAGAAACAAAAAATAACCATGATAAAGGCATTGTGGAGCTAACAAAAATATATGCACAGCGAATAGAAACCGTTAATACCATAACACAAGAATTAGAGATGGCGAAGGAGAAAAAAGAAAGACTAACTCAAAATATTTACCTAGAAATTCTTAAATCCTATGCAACAAATAATATAAAACTTCCCCAAAACTTTTTAACGCTAGATAATTTGCCGTCAGATATAAAAAACGATCATCTTGAAAATGAAATTAGCTCATTAAACAAAATAAATGAAGATTATAAAAAGCTAGTAAACGAGGTGGCATCGCAAGAAGCATCATGGTTGGTAGAAGGGGAAATGGATGCTTTTTCCGAGGTCAATGTTATTTCGAGTAATTCGTTTATAACGGAATTTTATCGTGAAGAAATAGAAGAAAAGACAAAAATTTATGAAATTTTTACAAATAGCTTAGAAAATCCGACTGATTTATCTTACTTTGAAAAGCAAATTACATTTTACAGCGAACAAGATGAAAATGGAGTTATATCTATTTTGCTCAAACAAACACAAGAACTTTTATCGGAGCAAATTCGTCTTTCTAAAAATCATGGCGACATCCAATATAATTGTCAACTTTTGCTAACTGAACTTACTAACTATTTTGGAGAGCAAAAAGAACTTTTAATCCAATCGTATGCGACCTATTTAGATTCTAGCGAATCTCAAGTGCTTCCCGACTTGCTCCCAGTTGTTAAGCAACTTGAATCAAATTGGATGCTCGCTTCTTCAAATAGAATACATTTAGGCGATCTAGTACAAAGTTATGTAACTGCACGCGAGTATAGTCAACTTGCACGAGTAACGGCAGCTAATAAAAGTTTAGAAAGTTTTGTGAATATCACTGGATCTACTCCAGAATCGATAAAAAATCAAATAGATAGTCGGATAAATAGTGAAATGGATTTAATTTCAGAAGATACTTTGAAATATTCGAATACCCTAATCAAAGAGCTTTATGATTTACATCGGGAAAATAAATACGAGTATACCGACGAGGAGTTAAATGATTGGTTAATGAGTCTAGGGAGCACAAAAGAAAGGGATCTCATTATGCAAGAATATGCCGTATTAGCCCAAATAATCGAAAGTAATAAAGAACTCAAACTTAATAAAGAATCTGTTAAGTTACAATCTATTCCTAACTTAGTAACGGAGGGTGAAGTTGAATTTTTGAGGCATCATGCATATGAAGTGAATGAATTATTTAATCATGCTGTAAAAGATTTAATTAGTAAGCATATAAATGATGAAAATTTTTATTATTATTACACCCTTTCTAAAACGGATAAAATTAAAAAAACAAATGAGAGTTTAAGTGAACCCTATTTTAAAAAAATGCTTATAGATGCAGTGGATGTCGATCTCACCCGTTTAGAAGAAGAAACAAAGAAAATAGAAATTAGCACAATCGTCACTGGTTCTTTGGCAATTGGTATTATTTTTGTTTTACCCGCTTATCTTGCTTATAATGACTATACAAATAAACTAGAAGAATATAAAAAAAGTATTTTCTTCCAATATACTGGAGCTGATTTAGTTGTACAAGTGGATCGTACTTTCTATGAGACTGTAGAAAAAACGATTGTAAGTAAAATTCATGCATTAAATAAGATTACAGAGAATGATATTGACCTACTTAAATTGATGAATGATATTAAAAACTTAACTTCATTTG
>CAYJGX010000157.1:3372-3632 GCA_964369795.1 uncultured Spirochaetaceae bacterium | reverse complement strand
AATTCAGATTGATTTGTGCAGACAAGGACTTTTGAGCCAAGATTTTCGATGGCAGCTTTTAAATACTGAATATAGAGTTCTCTTGATTCATATAATAAGACATATTTTTCTTCTTTTACTGTTGCGAGAGGTTTATGGTTGCTGATTTTTTGAGAAATCTTAACAGTAAAGGTAGAACCTTTCCCATAGGTAGATTGCAAGGCGATGCTACCACCCATCATTTCGGAGAGTTGTTTTGATATAGCGAGTCCCAACCCAGT
>CAYJGX010000157.1:0-3362 GCA_964369795.1 uncultured Spirochaetaceae bacterium | reverse complement strand
TGCTGCGATTTTTTTTTGTATTGATTCGCTCAAATTCTTCAAAAAGGCGCTCTTTGTCTTTTTCCTTAATTCCAACTCCCGTATCAGAAATTTCAAATTTGAGGGTTACTTTTTCATCTATGACTTCACCCGTTAATCTTAGAGCAACATGGCCTTCTTGAGTAAATTTGATGGCATTTGTGAGCAAATTCATTAAAACTTGTTTGATTCGTCCTTCATCGCCAATGAGCTCTTGGGGTAATTGGCTGTCGATAAATGAGAAAAAATCGAGAGCTTTCGCTTCGACACGAAGTTTTGCCATAGTGATAACATCATTTAACATTGATGGTAATGCATATTTTGCATCTGTGATATCTAGTTTTCCTGATTCGATTTTAGAGAAATCTAAAATGTCGTTAATGATTGTAAGTAAGTTGGAACTAGCTTGTTTGATTCCCGCGGCATACTCCACGGCGGGGTGATCGCCAAGTTCTCTAAGTAAAATTTCAGACATTCCAGAAATCGCATTCATTGGCGTCCGAATTTCATGACTCATATTTGCAAGAAAATTACTTTTAGCTTGCGAGTTAGCAATTGCTTCTGCATGCGCCATTTTTAACTCTTCTTCTGCTTCCCCTTTTTGCAATGCACTGGCAAAAAGAGAGCCTGTTATGTTTAGCATATTTTCTTCCATAGGGGAGAAATATTTTTCTTCATGAAAATTGTCGACCCTTAGGTATCCCCATGGTTTACCCTTATGAAAAATAGGGGACAGCACAGCCGCTTTTACATTCTCATAGCCTAAAAAAGCTTTCTCGTTGTCGAGTGTTTCGCTATAAAGAACATTCAAAGGCTTTCCAACTAATACCGTTTTTGCCAGTGCGTGAAAATCGTCGTTGTAGCAAATCAATTTACCTTTTGTAATTCGGTTGAGTAGAGCTTCTGCATACTCGTTGTCATTGCCCGGCTTATAGGCAATAATGGGTGTTTCATCTTCATTGGCTAAGTCTTTTATGGTAGGGGCAGGTCTATAAACGGTTCCGATTCCTACTTGCCATTTAAAGATACTCTTACAATATAGTTTCCCATCAATTTCTATATTTTGCCAAGCGGTGATTCGATCTTGGCCAAACATCTGGCAAATTTCTTGAAGAGATTCACCGACTTTTTCTTTTATATTTTCTTCACAGGTAATTAGCGCCCGTGAAATTTCCGTGATTTTTGTAAGCATATTTTCATTCGTTTGATCCATATTAAATTTCTCCTTTTTGTTTTGAGTTATTCTTCGGATTCCGATATCGCCTTAAATACATCTGCAATTTTAATAAAAACTTTTACGAGCTCGGGGTCAAAATGTTTTCCACTATCTTTAATAATAATATCGCATGCGACAGTGTGAGTGAATGCCTCTTTGTAGGGACGCTTGGAAATGACAGCATCGTAGACATCGACAATTGCCATAAGCCGTCCGCTAATTGGAATATTTTCGCCTGCAATTCCGTTAGGGTATCCAGTTCCATCCCATTTCTCGTGATGAGAAATGGCAATCTCCGAGGCAACTTGCAAAAATTCTACATCTTTTAATTTTAGCATTGAATGTTTGATTGCCTCTTGCCCATAAACTGTATGAAGCTTCATTACATTGTATTCGGTCTCTGTAAGCCTGCCAGGTTTTAATAAGATACTGTCGGGAACCGATATTTTACCAAGGTCGTGAAGTTGAGATGCGTGTGAATAAAGTTCTGAATCCAAATTTTTAAGCTGTCCGTTGTATGCATTTTCTTCGATTGCAGTGTCGAGTAATATTTTAAGATAATCTCTTGTGCGAATGATGTGACCCCCTGTGGAGCCATCGCGGCGTTCAATCATGTCAGACATTGCTTCAACAATTGCATATTGTAAATCTTGTATTACTCTAGTTTTTTCGCGTACCATCGTTTCTAAATTTGCACTATAATTTTGTAGTTCCTGTTGTTGGTTTGTTAGTTTTAAGTGTAATGCCACTCTTTTAAGCAATAGAGGGAAAGAAAAAGGTTTTGTGATGTAATCGACTGCCCCAAGATCTAATCCTTCGTATTCGCTATTTGAGTCGTCTTTTGCCGTAACAAAAATAATGGGAATTTCCGATAAAGGAGTCGCTTCTTTTTTGATGATTGAAATAAAATCGAAACCCGACATGCCTGGCATTTCGACGTCGAGCAAAATTAAATCGGGAATATTTTTACTGAGAACTTTTAAAGCCTTCTCTCCGCTTGAAATAAGTATGACATCGTATTCGTTTTCGAGTGCCTTTCGCGCAATATTCAGGTTGGTAACATTGTCATCGATAACCATGATTTTAGCTTTTTTAATATCATTCATGTCTACTCCTCCTACTGTTTAGAGCAAAGTAAAATATTTAATGAAATATTATAATGTGTTACGTTACCATATCTTAGCTTAAATCTAATGATGACATATAATATTGTGAAAAGCAATAGTTAAGGAGGCTTGAAATGATAATTTCTTTAAAAAATTTTAAAGGATGAGTATAAAATTTTTCTATTAAATTCCAGTATCCGATTTTCTTGTATTGAGTATCTATAATAACTATGTTAGACTTTTAGTGGGATAGTCGAATAAAGGAAATTTTACATGATTGATAAGGATACCATCGTATTCAAAAATAAAAAACCGAAAAATAATCAGCAAGATCATAATTCGTCGGAATTGTTTAAATCTATAGTAGGAGCAGCTCCTTTTAGTGTTAATGTGTGGACTAGCGAGATGACAACCTTTGTCTGCAATGCTCATATATTGCAAATTTTTAATATTAAAAATGGAGAGGAGTTTCTTGAAAATTTTTTTGTGTTTTCTCCAGAATATCAGCCAAATGGGTTACCCTCTAAAAATTTTGCCCGAATTAATTTTGACAAGGCTTTAAAAGATGGCAAACATGTATTTTATTGGATGCACACTACACCAGATGGCGACAAAATCCCATGCGAAATTACGCTAATTAAACTTGAAAATAAGTACAAGGATACACCGCTTGTTGGGTTTATAAAAGATTTACGGGCAGATTTCTCTTATGAAAAAAATGAAAGTGAGTATGATTATTTTTTTACCGACAAACTCCCAAAAAGCATTTTTATGGAAGAAGTCTCCGAATTATCAAATGAATGGTTTTACTCGATGGATTTAAGGACGGGTAGCTTTCAATACTACGGTAAAATATGGTTTAATGGATATTATGAAAATATGGTGCTCTCAGAAAGTACATTGGTGGATCTCGGTTTTATCCATGTAGATGACATTAAAGCCTATCGTGAAATGATGGAAAATGCCCAAAAAGGCATTGTTAATTCCTACAATATTCGTTTATTCGATCGAACTGAAAATTA
>CAYJGX010000156.1:1688-3633 GCA_964369795.1 uncultured Spirochaetaceae bacterium | reverse complement strand
ATTATCGAGTGAATGATATTTTATATGAGTGAAGTAGTACTGACCAAAAAAGCGTTCAAGTTTTTGAGTCCGATCTGATCTTGTATTTACTAGGTTATTGCTAGAAGAATCGTAATCGGCAATGACCCTTGCAAGAATTTCGGCTACACAATGATATTCTGTTATTTTATAATCTTTTTGGGCTTTTAATGCGATATCTTTTCCATTTCCTTCTTCTTTGATATTTGATTTTGCCTTACTAAGATGGTTTAAAAATTCGTTGTAAAGGGAGCCATCGTCGTGATTGTTAATGAGTTCTAATGCACGTAGTGCGTAGCATATATTTTGAACGGGTTCAATTCCAGATAGTTCTGAAAAAAACCAACCGCAGGAAGTATACATAAACATTGAATAACGCCTACTTTCTAGTAGTTCGTAGAAAGGCGTGATCTCTTTTGGATCTTTGAGATATTTTTTTGCAAAGTCGGGTCGATCTACAGAGCCAGTTAGCACATGAATAAAGTTGCGCCATATTTCTTCTGGTTCAAAATTAGAATAAAGACGCATATTTTTATCATATAAACCTCGAAGTTTTGTATTTAACAAATCAAAACTTTCTCGTAGAGGTTTGCGCCATTTTTGATTCCAATTTTCTTGATTGCCTGTATTACATCCGCAATCCTTATACCACCTAGAAACTCCATGTGAACAGCTCCAAGATGAGCCTAGATTTTTTTCTCCAAGGACGATTTTAGCCTCGCTTGTGGGTGGAAATGCTTCTAGGTAATTGCCATAATTATTAAATAAAAGTTCTTCGTCATTTGAGATTTTCTCGATTAAGGCAGAATAGCACATGTCCCCATAAGGTTCATGATGGCCATAAATTTCTCCGTCAGTTGCGCATTGAATAAGGTTGCTGTATTTAATTTGGGTATAGGATTTTAATTTTAGGTAAAAGTCATCGGCATCACGTAGGTAGTGTTCAAAACTAACTCCTTGAGCTAATATGTGGTCATAAAAAAAGGCGGCAATAGATCCATTTTTTCCAACTAATTTGTATGGTTTATCGATTGCTTCTTGTGGGTTGGTAACCGTTTTCCACTTTCCATTCTCGCCTTGGATGCTATGGCATTGCCACGGAGATAGAATGACAAATTTAATATTGTATTCGATGAGTAGGTCGATAGTGGCGTTATCTATTGCTGTTTCGGCTAGCCACATTCCTTCGGGTTTTCGATTGAAGTGTGTCTCGAAATCTGCAATTCCCCATTCAATTTGAATGCGTTTGTCGTTTTCATCTGCTAGAGGCATGATAATGTGATTATAAACCTGTGCAATTGCGTTTCCATGACCATTGAATTTTTGACAGCTAGTTTTATCGGCTTCTATTATTTTTTGATAGGTGTCTGGATGGTAAAACTTGATCCAATTGATTAAGGTAGGACCAAAGTTGAATGACATCTTTTCGTAATTGTTGTTGATTTTTATAACGCGTTGTTTATCGTTAAGGAATCTTGACGCGCCGTTAGCCTGGTAACATTCGCTTAAAATACGTTCATTCCAATTTTCAAAGGGTGCAGCACTTGGCTGGATAGGGATTAGGCCAGTCCATGGATTTTCTCGAGGAGGTTGATAAAAATGGCCGTGAATAATGATATGCTTTTTCATATTTATATAATCTCATATTAATCAACTTTTTGTAAAGTTTGTTTGCACATTTTTAAGAATATATTGACATAAGAGGCTCTTTTATTTAGGATAGGGGTTGAGGTGACCTATGAACAAAGAGCGTTTATCATTTTTTTCCATCGAGGAACTAATTGCTATCGCGCAAAAAATTGGGCTTGAAGTAGATTCAGAGAACATAGAACCCGATAAAGACGCATTAATCGAAGATATTATCGAGGTATTTGAAGAAGATAACATCGAACGACAAATGGAAACTAATTTAGCGATGCTAATTAAA
>CAYJGX010000156.1:332-1678 GCA_964369795.1 uncultured Spirochaetaceae bacterium | reverse complement strand
CAAAAGAAGTTTCAAATTTTTCTAGGCGGGACAGATTTTCTAGTCGATCAAGATGATGCAGAAGATCCATATTCTCCTTTAGTTCAGTGTGATACGCAAATTCACCTTATGCTACGCGACCCTCATTGGGGTTTTGTTTATTGGAAGTTTAGCAAGAATGACCAATTCAACCTAAAAACAAAAAAACAAAATTTAATGTTACGAGTTTTTCAGTTTGAAGATTATAAAGAATTTAATCCTAACACACTTTCAGATAATTTAGATTATTTCGATATCGAAATCAGTTTAGCCGATACTAAATGGTATATCAACCTTCCTTGTACAGGTTGTAGCTATGCAGTTCAAATTCTTAGTCTAAGTGGATTAGAAAAAACGGTTCTTGCTTCAAGCAATACAATTACAAGTCCAAAAATCAATTTTAATTTAGAGTTTAAAGAAAATATTGACGAAATGATAGTTGCAACAGGTCTTTACATTCCAACGGTAGAAGAAAAAATTGTCAATAGAACATCTCATCGTATATTAACCGATGACGAATTATCTTTTCAAAATAAGGAGTCCTTCAAATGAAAACGTCTAAAGGTTATATTAACTTTATTTTGCATGCTCACTTGCCTTTTGTAAGACACCCCGAATATCCTCGCTTTTTAGAAGAAGACTGGCTTTTTGAGGCGATTACAGAAACCTACTTACCTTTGCTACGAGTTTTTAAGAAATTACGGGCGGATGAGGTTCCTTATAAAATCACATTTTCAATTTCGCCTACACTTGTTTCTATGCTAGTGGACTCACTTTTACAAAATCGTTATTTAGAGCACCTAGACCGCCTTCTTGAATTAGCAGATAAAGAGATGGAACGCACAGCAGACGATTATGAAACAAATCATGTTGTTAAAATGTACTTAAATTTATTGTTGCTCGCTAAACAAGATTTTATTGATCTATACAATAAAAATATTGTGTCAGGTTTTAAAGATTTGGAAAAAACGGGTCATTTAGAGCTTATTACCACTTCTGCAACACATGCTTTTTTGCCTTATTATCAAGAATATCCAACTTCAGTAGAGGCACAAATTAAAACAGCAATCGATTCTCATTATCGTTATTTTGGTAAGGCTCCTAAAGGGATCTGGCTACCAGAATGTGCCTATTATCCAGGGCTAGAAGAAATTTTAGCAGACAATGATATCGAATTTTCTTTTTCGACTTCTCATAGTTTGCTTTTTGCAGAAGAAAAGCCATCTTACAGTATTTATGGTCCTTTTTTAACAAAAAATAATATTGCTGTTTTTCCTCGCGATATTGCAGCTTCTCAGGTGGTTTGGGG
The DNA here is from genome assembly GCA_964369795.1 of uncultured Spirochaetaceae bacterium. Lineage (GTDB taxonomy): Bacteria > Spirochaetota > Spirochaetia > JAFGXN01 > JAFGXN01 > CAYJGX01. Next base: position 351 of record CAYJGX010000156.1, on the reverse strand, counting down.
TGCCGATGAAGGCTATCCG
>CAYJGX010000156.1:0-322 GCA_964369795.1 uncultured Spirochaetaceae bacterium | reverse complement strand
AGATATCGGTTTCGATTTACCGCTAGAATATGTTGCTCCTTATATCCACGATGGACATATCCGAATTAATACTGGGTTAAAATATTATAAAATTACCTCAAAGACAACGAACGATAAAAAGCTTTATATCCCAGAAAATGCAACAAAAAAAGTTCAAGAGCATGCAGAAAACTTTATTTATAATCGTAAAAAGCAATTTGCTGTTGCCACCGATAAATTTGGAAGAACACCACTCATTAATACTCCTTTTGACGCGGAACTTTTTGGACACTTCTGGTTTGAAGGCCCACAATGGTTAGAAGCGGTTATCCGTACTGCGGCC
>CAYJGX010000155.1:0-3636 GCA_964369795.1 uncultured Spirochaetaceae bacterium | reverse complement strand
TATGAACCCGTAGAATATCTCACAGAATTACCATCAACACTTACAGTGAGCAAGGGTTCCACAACAAAAGATCTAAATCTCCCCTCTATTTTATCAATACGACTAAATGACGGGAGCCTTATTGAAGCTCCCGTCAATTGGATTGATAAAAAATTTATTTTTAATAGCAAAGTTCACGGAATACTTAATCTCAATTCGGACAAATTTAGAAATACGAAATTGTCGATTCCGGTTAAAATTGCTAAACAATAGGACTATTTATCCGCATAAACCCAGTCGGAAATGGTTTTAGTATTTGCACTAACAATTTCATCGATAGACATATTCTCTGGACTCATTGTATCAAAGAAAGTAAATTCAATTTTACCTGGTTTTGGAAATTTGCTTTGCGCAGGAAAGAGTTCATAAGCCCCTCTAATTCCAAATGGAATGATATCTGCCCCTAATTCCTTAGCTAATATAGCATAGAATTTTTTGAAAGTTTTCAACTTGCCATCTCGTGATCGCGTCCCCTCTGGAAAAATGACAATATTTTTCCCCATTCGTATAGCTGTGGCTGCACATTTTAGCGTATCTGATAAATCTTTGTTAATATCAACAAGAATAATATTAGCATTCCGACTGACAAACTTCCGCAAAGGTGATTTAAAGTGTGCTACTTTACCCAGAAAGCAAGTATTGAGCATAATCTTTCGTGGCATACATTTTTCTAACACAAGGCCATCGAGGAAACTAGCATGGTTTCCAATAAAAATTGTTGGTTTTTCGGTTTTTATTTTTCGCTTGTTGATGTTTTTGACTCTAAAATAAAGTAAAGCTGGAAACCATAGGAAAAATCTGATTAAATCACCCATGAAATTAGATTTTGGCATTCCGTCCTTCGAGTCTTCATTTAAAATTTGTTTCCAGTCAATTTCTTTTACAGAAACATCATTCGCATTTTCAAGTAAAAATTCATATATCTTACCGACAGTCGGGTATTCTGCAAAAAAACCTTCTTTGAGTTTAATCCCAAAACTACTATTGATAAAAGCGGTAAATTCAACTAAATCGAGTGAATCAAGGCCAAGGTCTAATTCAATATGCGCACTTGGGAAAACTTTCTTACCTTTAATACTAAACAAGAAATCTGCTATAATTCTATACTCTTCGGAATCGGGTTGTGCTTCGTTATTCGAATCTTCAATTTTACCTTCTAACAAGTCTGGGACTAAAAATCGTCGAATTTTACCCATTTTGGTTTTAGGCAACTCTTGATTAATAACACGAATATCTAAAATTTTCTTATAATTAGGGGCTGTTTGATTATACTCATCGATTACACCCATTTTTAATGTTTCTGCAATATTAGAGACTTTAGCTTTTTGCACCTGTTCAAAATTAGGATAGACTACCGCTGTTAACATTCCATCATATTCTATGACAGCAAACTCTTCTGCTAATGTAGTTTTAGCCATAATAGTTTGTTCAATTTCTACTGGATTAATATTTTTTCCATTCGAAAGAACAATCATTTCTTTTATACGACCTGTTACAAAGAGATATTCTTTTTCCATATAACCAAAGTCGCCCGTATGAAACCAGCCATCTTCATCAATAACTGCTGCTGTCTCTTCTGGTTTATTGTAGTAACCTTTCATTACATTACGACCACGTGCAAGAATTTCTCCATTTTCGCTAATTTTAGCTTCTACACCAGGAAGTATTTTTCCCGCTGAACCAGCAACTACTTCGCCTCGCGGGGTAAATGAAATCATTGGGGCTGTTTCAGTTAATCCATATCCTTCGCACATATCTAAGCCTAGAGTTTTAAAGTCTTTTGCAACTGCTGGATTGAGTCGAGAGCCACCAGTTACGAAAAAACGAATATGTCCACCAAACATTTTATGAATTTTTTTGAAAATTGTTTTTGATAGTTTCTTGCTTTGAAGTTTTTCGCACAATTTAAAAAGCATTGTAATCACTTTACTAGAATCTATCTTTTCACGGATTTTTAAATGTAGCATTTCCCAGATTCTAGGAACACCAACCATGATTGTAATCTTATAATCTTGTAATGCTTTTATCATAGCAGCAGAACTCATTTCGCTCAAAAATGCAATGGTTGCCCCTTTTGATAACGGAACAACCCCCGAACCTAACAAAGGCAAAATATGATGCATAGGCAACAATGCAAGCATTCGATCTGTTGATAGAAACATTTGAAATTTATCTAATCCTTCCATATTAACAAGAATGTTATCAAACGTTAGCATTACACCTTTAGGATTGCCTGTAGTACCTGAAGTGTAAAGCATGAGTGCAACTGCATCATTATCTGGAGCATAAATACTTCCGGCAAAGATGACTTCATCGCTTACTTTAATTTGATCGACATTGTAAATTTGTACATTGACTCCAGATAATTTTTTAGCTTCCTCTACAGTAGAAATTGTACTGTCTGATGCATAGATATACTTAGGGGTTGCATCTTCAATATAATATTTGAGATCCTCCATCTTCGAACTTGCATCGATACATACAGCCGTCCCCTTTTTTTCCCAAATAGATAGAAAAGAAAATAGAAGTTCAGGTCGATTTTCCATAAAAATCATTACATGACCTTCTTTTTCGATATCCAATTTTTGTGCATATTCTTTTGAACAAGAGATTAGCTGTGAGTAACTATATTCCCTTCCATCGTACAAAATAGCAGCCTTGTCGTGCGCTTTAATAAATTCCATAGACCCTCCAAAATAGTCTTATTATAACCTACTTTTACAAATGATATTCTATACTATCATAATTTAAAAAACTTTGCAATAAAAATATAAATAAAATTAAACAGTGTTCAATATTAGTAAACACTGTTTAGTAATTTATATGATAGACAAATTAAGTTTTTCATCATATAATTAGTTAGGAGTCTTAAATGAAAAGATCGATCTTATATTTTTTTAGCCTATTTTTAATTATTGCAACAACTCAAGAATTACATTCTGAAAACAAAATAACATTAATGAGTTACAATATTCGGCATGCAGTGGGTCTCGACAATAAATATAACTCGGATAGAATATCACAAATTATTTTAAATGAAAATCCAGATGCAATAGGCCTACAAGAAGTCGATCGAAAAACAAAGCGTATTAGCTACAAAGATACACTTAAAGAACTCTCTAAAAAAACCCAATATAATACAGAATTTTCTAAAGCTATCTCCTTTCAAGGCGGACGCTACGGAGTCGCCACACTAACAAAAGAAAAAGCAATCAATGTAAAGAAAATTTTATTGCCAAACAAAACGGAATCAAGAACAATATTAATATTAGAGTTGCCAACTTATTATTTAGCTAATACGCATTTCTCTCTAGACTCAACGGAACGACTAAGTGCGATAGAGTCCCTTATCAACGAAATGAATAATTTTTCTGACAAACCTTTTTTTATACTTGGAGATTTTAACTTTACACCCGATTCTTCTGAATTTTTAAAAATGAGTGAGTTCTTTTACTGTTTAAGTGACATTTCTATTCCTACAACTAATTTTTCTGCTCCTACACAAAAAACAATCGATTATATCTGGCAATACAAAGGAAAAGATAATTCTGAAAAGAAAGCAAATATTAGCTATTTCAAAGTACTAGATAAAAAAGT
>CAYJGX010000154.1:0-3796 GCA_964369795.1 uncultured Spirochaetaceae bacterium | reverse complement strand
AGGAATCCCTGTTTGTGTTAAAGTTCCCCTAACACGGGTAACCCAACAAGCGGGATTAAACAACCCACCTGAAGGTTCCGTTTGAGCGTTTCGTGGCATAAATGCGACCTTATTGCCCGCAGGGTAACCCGAAGGTTTAGAGTGATTTCCAAAGTTCCCATTTACAGAATTGCTGTTACTAGTGACAACAATACCAGCATTTATGTCAAACTCTTTTCCTCCAAAGATAGCTGTTGTCCCTGTTACAGGTCCATTCCAAGCACTCCATCCTCCTTTCACATTAAATTGATAGACACTCCAATTCCACCCTGTTGCATTTTTGCCATTGCTACTTTCAAAGTTTCCGTTTGTCACAGGAGGTGCTAAAGGTGGTACAACTTTGATAGGTTGTGTTAAAGTTGTAGAATTATCGGCTGAATCGGTTATATTTACCGTTCTTGTCTGATTTCCTACAAGCCGGTTATTTATTGCTCCTTCCGCCTGCGTGGATTCGAGCAATGAAGAAATATCTATTGAAGCAATCGTAATTTTGGGGTTGTTAACAACACCATTGTATGCGACATCGGTTATACCCAATATTTCTGGTGTACCACAGACCGTATCCGTTTTTTTAGCCTCTGACCAATTCCCAGCCCGGTCTTGAACTTTTGAATATAATGAATATTTCCCTGGGATGGAATCGACTGAAAGGGCTACAAAACCCCCTTCTGCCTTGTCTAAGATTGTCCACCCAGATGATGAGTCGTCTGGGCTACCTGTGTCGTTCCCTAGCTTGTAAGCAAAAACGGGTTCTACTTCGCTAGAGGTTAATATCGCTGTAAATTGATATATAAAGACGACTTTAGCATGATCTACCTCAGGTGCAAACGGAATAGTTCTGTCCACGTTACAAATAACTGCAACCTCTTCACTCCAGTTCCCAGCTGTGTCGCGTGCTTGAATAGTTAGCCTATAGGGCGATTCATTGGGGAGAGATCCTGTATAATTTGTTTGTACCGTTTCTGCCATCCAATCTGCAGAGGCTTCGCCTTCTTGTAATTTATAACGATACGCTACGGTGTCAGAGGTTCCAGTCCAACTCCATGTGGCATTATTTTTATTTGTCCATGGCGTGTCTACTGCAAAAGCACTCACTGGCTCTGGAGGAATCGTGTCGATTTTTAACGGTCCAGTAACAGAAGGAGACCAGTTCCCCGCATCATCTCCTGCTTGCAAAAATAAAATATAGTTCGCATCTACAAGCTCTTCTGTAGCGGTAAAGGAGTCAATGGTTGAAGCAACTTTTATCCATTTGTCCTCGTCCTGAGTTCCAAGCTGATAACGATAAAAAGTTGTATCAGTTGAACTTGCCGCTTGAATCCAGTTCCATGTTGGTCGTTTTACATTCACTTCTTGATCATAATCACCAAAAACAGGTTGTTCAGGAGGTAGTAAATCAATTTCAATGAAATATGTTCCATTATTTGACCAATTACCTGCTACGTCCATCGCCTGCACAAAAACTTCGTGATTTCCCGACTCATATTCTTTACTCATCTCGCCAAACTTCTCTGTTGTTTCAATCCAGTCTGATTCTGCTTCTGACGACATTTTATAACGGTACTTCACAACATCGTCCTCTTCTGGATGAGTCCATGTGAATGTTGGCTTTTTAATATTGGTAAGTCCATTGATATAGCTAGATGAAACAACAGGAGAAACGGGAGGTTTCTTATCAATAATGGTTGTATCGAAAGCGCTTTCTGACCAGTTTCCATTCGTGTCCGCAGCTTGGACATACAAGGTAATAGATCGCTCGCTTCCCGTAGGCACATCAAAACCACTATTAGGAGCATAAGTTAAAATTTTTGTAATTGCATCATCAAAATCTTCTACACCAATTTCAGCTTCCCAGTTACCTGTTCCGTTGAATTGGACCCTGTATTTTGCAACATCGGTCGAATCTGCTGGTGTAATAACAAATTCTGGTTTGAGTTCACCTGTTCGCTTTGACTTCGCAAGAACCATCGGAGTTTCTGGAGGCAAATAGTCAACGGAGACAAATTGGTGTGCAACTGCAATCGCTGTCCCACCTTCTTTACCGACAACACAATATACAATTTGATCTCCACCCCGATAGGCAAACTTTGCGGTTTGTCCTTCTGCATCAGCTGGAACGCCTTCTACAGGAACTTTATTATTATACCATTTATAAGTTAACACATTTCCATCAGGAGAAGATGCGGTGACCAAAAATTCATAGTTCATTACTTTGTTATTATTTTCATCTTTGCCTTCTCCCAATTCTCGCCTTGTCACTTCGATATTTTCTGGCATATTTCCAATTACAACAATTTCTTTTTTTAGAATATCGCCATCAATTTCTAGCTCAATACTGTAAACACCTGGTAATTCGAGCTGAAGTTCTGTTTTTGCCGCCGTTGGATTTTTGAAAAGCCTTCCATCCACATTGGTTGTGGACGCGTAATGTGAATCATTAAAATGAATGGTCCAATTACAGTCATCTGAACTAGCTGGCGAAATGTTTGCACCATTTAATACTTTGGATTCAGATGCATCCAGCAAAATTTTTTGATCTGCAAAAAACTTTGGAACTTCTGGATCAATATAATGAATATCAAAATTAGCGATGGACTTAGGATCACTTACCTCAATATAAAGCGTTTCTTCTGCAACGCCATTTGTGTTTGTTACAATCGTTTTTGCTAAAAATCTTTTTTCACCACTTCCTTCGAATGTGTATTCATTGTTTGTTAATATTAATTCTGGATCTGTATCTAGTTCACCATCATACAGCTTTACTTCTATTGTTGCCGAAGCATCTCCATCGGGAGAAGCTGATGCCCCAGTACTAATCCGAGTCTTCTCGTCCCAAAATAACTTAACTGGGCTTGCTGAAATTTGTGCATATGGTTCATTATCGACAACAAATGCAGAAAATTCTACATACTCGGCGCGTTGCTTCGCTTCATTAAAAGCATATATTACCCCCTGGTAATTTATATCTGCAGATGAAGTGGCATCGTGTGCGATAGTCCACGGAATTTTAAATTGACCATCGAATTTTTCTTCTGGCACATCATAAACTAAATCCTCTAATGCATCAAAATCGACAACTATTTTTGTAATTTTACCATTTAAACTAGATGGACTTTTCACATTAAATTCTATTGTTGCAGGCAATCCTTCAAACAAAATTGCATCACTATGAGTTGATTGTATTTTAATATCGGTGACAACTGGAATATTTGGACTTACTTCGACAACAAATTTGTTGTCGACACTGTTTTCTTCTACAGAGATTAAGCCAATTTCATTTTCTATGACTACTTTAAATTCATACATTCCAAAATCGATAGGAGTCCATTCTAATTCACCCGCAGTAGTCCCTTCTACTCGAGTTCTAGCGCCCGCTTTAGTAATGTCCCATAAAACTTTAACGATTTCTAAATTTGTCCCTTCGTCGCTTCCCCCAACAGAGCCCTCGCTACTTAAAATAAGGGGGTTCCCTGGATAAACTTTTGGTTGTTCCCCTGTTTGAACAGAAACTAGTATTTTTTCGCCATTTGATTGTCGTTCATAAACATCTGCAACGACTAATGGATTCGTTTCGCTAATGACTTCAAAAGTATCCTCGTACTTAAATTCATTGCCATAAATATCGTTTACAATAAGCACAACTTTATATTCGCCAACAACACCTATTTTATCTGATGGAATTTTTGCTAACTCCTCTTTGCTTTCACCTGTCCAAGTAGGAAGCTCTGATCCTGTTGGATAAAGTTCCCAAAAATAC
>CAYJGX010000153.1:0-3822 GCA_964369795.1 uncultured Spirochaetaceae bacterium | reverse complement strand
CCCAATTACAATTAAACAATATATGCAGATATTAGAATATACATATAAGAATAATTTGAATATGGATAATTTTAAAGATTTATTAAAATATATTCATGAAGAAGGTATTAATTGTAAAACATATGAGGAGTGGGAAGCGAATATAGAAATGTATATTGAAACATGGAAAGTAAAACTTGTTTCATAAAACTTATAAAATAGTACATGAAAGCGTTGAAAAATGTTTTTGTGTACTATTTTTATTGTTTTGTAAAAGATATTTACCATTAAATGGAAAATGTGATATGATACCTTTGGGCTAATTTTAAAAAACCAAAGAAGACTAGTTTAATATTATTTATATTGACGAGGTCTATTTTTTATGTCTGTTAGAGGTACATATGAAAACCCTTTAGCCTTACTTTCGTAGGAAAGGGGGTGAGGTATGTGCTTAAATCAGATGAAATTAGGAAATCATTTAATAACTATATTCATAAAGTTATTAAATCTAAAAGTATTGACTATAAAAGGAAATTAGCAATAAGACAAAGAAGAGAACAAAAACTAGAAGATAGTGAAATTCAAAAGGTTTCACTTTTACAAGAATACAATTATGCCAATTTAGAATTAAATATTAATTATAGAGAACTTGAAAAAGTATTTACAGATAAAATATTTCATAATGCTATGGAAGAATTATCAGATAAATATAAACAGGTTCTCTATTTTTTTGTTGTAAAAGAAATGACATCAGAAGAAGTTGGAAATATTTTAAATATAACTCCAAATAACGCAAGAAAAATAAAAGAGAGAGCCATAAAGCAATTTTTAGCCAATTTAAAAAAGGAAGGTATGTAATATGTCTGATGAAGAATTTGTATTAATTTTAAACAAAGCAATAACTGGAGATATAAAATCATTATTTGAAATAATCGATCAATATAGAAACAATATATATAAAGCGAGTATGATAAATGGAGTAATTGATTATGATTGTGTAAGTTACATAGAAGATAAATTATTAGAAGAAATTAAAAAGTTTAAAAATTTTATATAAAAGTGTCACAAACTTCAATATTCAATTCGGCTTAATATGTATAAGGATAAAATCTTATACCTGTTCTTTGAAAAATACATCTACTATTGATGTCATAACATCAACTATAAGACTTTTACTACTATAATAGCTCCAAGATGGCGAATGTTACTATAAAAGTAAATAGCGACTAAAAAGAGGGAAAAAGTAATCGATAGTAAGATTATGTAGGCGATAATTTATAGTAGGATAATGATACTTCTATACATTTTTGTATAGCCTGTGCGTGTAGTGGAGGAGAAGGGAGACAACCTATCTATGTGAATAAACTAAATTCACTTATAGTTGATATAGATTAAAAATAAGGAGGTTTAGATGAACATTATAATAAATATATTATGCGTTATTTTAGGAATTGTAATAAATTTACTGTATAGAAAAATAGTAATGCACATATATAAAATAAAAAGAAAAGTAATATATGCTGAACAAATAATTAATGAAAATGAAAAAAAGAAAAAGTTTAATAAAAAATATAATTTAGGTGAAGAAATTAATAATGACATATAGGGTTCGTAAAATAATAAAAACTGTAATAGTATTAATTATAAAAACGATCTAGTCATAATTCTGTGAAGGAGGAATTGAAATGGAAAATAATATCATTCAAAGATTTTATGCTGTAAAAGATATAGTTACTATATTAAAAATAAGTAAAGGTAAAGCATATAAATTCGTTGAAGAAGTATATAAAAATAATACCTATCCTTTTACTGTTTTAAATATTGATGGAATATATAGAATTAACGCAGAAGAATTTGAAAACTGGATAAAAAACAAAAAACATTAATATAGTAGGAGTAAACGATATGGATATAAATGAAGAATATCATGGTAAAATAGCATTTTGGAATAAAGGTTCGTGGTATCATAGAAAAAAAGAATTACAGGAAAATGGAAAAACAAGTTATGGTAGAGTTGGAGGATTCAAAACACCATATGAAGCTGAAAAAAGTTATTATGAATATTTGGATAAATATGAGCAAAGTTTAATAAAATATACTTCACCTAAAATTAATAGTGAAGTTACATTTAAAGATTATATGATTTATTGGTATGAAAATTCTTTATCTGAAAGGGTTAAATCAACAACAAGTATGAATATGTCATATACTTTATATAATTTGATATTACCTAACTTACCATATGAAATTAAGTTAAAACATGTGTCAACAGATTATATAAATGAATTATTAGAAAGAATAAATAAAGTAGGTAGTTGTACAGCAAATAAAAGTAGAGAGGTATTAAATATTGCACTTAAAGAAGCTTCTATAGAAGGATATATTCCTAACAATCCAGTTGAAAACGCAGAAAAATATAGAAGGAATAGCAAAAAAATAATAATATTAAAAGAAAATGAAATAAAGAAACTGTTAAAAGCTGTATCAGAAGGAAATTGGTATTTAGAAATTCTATTAGCTCTATTTTGTGGACTGCGAAAGGGAGAAATACTAGGTCTTAAATTTGAAGATTTTAATTTAGATGATAATACTGTTAGGATATCAAGGCAATTATCAACTAAATATGATTTAGTTGAAGAAGAGTTTAGAATAAAAGATTCAACTATTAAAGAAACAGAGCCTAAAACAGAAAATAGTTATAGAACATTAAAAGTACCTGACATAATTTTAAATGAATTAGAAAAAAGAAAGCAAATATATTTAGTATATAAAAAACAATATGCAGAAAAATTTAATGATAATTCATATATAAGTTGTCAAGAAAATGGAAATGCAAGAGCTATGGGGTCTTTAAATACATATTTGTATAGGTTATGTAACAAAAATAATATTCCAAAGATAACAATACATGGACTTAGGCATATGTATGCGACTATATTAATAGAACAAAATGTATCTCTAGCTAAAATATCAAGTCTTTTAGGTCACAGTTCAATACACACAACTTTTAATATTTATTGTGGTGTAATGAATGATAATGATAAAATTATAGCTTTTATGAATAATAAATTTAGTACTGAAATGGAGAGTGAATCTTGTGAAATTTAATGAAGCTCAAAAACAATATATAGATTATAAAGTGTATAATATAACAAAAATTAAAAATAAATATGGTTTTAGAATTAAATTAATTTATTCAGATAATAGCACAGGAATGATACAAAAATCAGGATTTAAAACTTTAAAAGAAGTAAATGAGGTTAGGAATAAAACTATTGCTGAATTAAGCACAAGAACATTCATTATAAGTGAAACAATAACAGTAAAAGATTTCTATACTACTTGGTTAGAAGATATAATGAAACCTAAAGTTAAAGCAAGTACATATGATACATATAAAAATATTGTATATAATCATATTATACCTGAATATGAAAATATGAGAATGTCTACATTAGATAGAGGACACATACAAAGGTTTTATAATAATAAAGCAGAATATTCTCATTCTATAGTTAGAATGTGTAACTGTGTAATAAATTCTTCGTTTAATTATGCAGAAAGTAAAAATATAATCAAGTCAAATATAGCAAAAGGAATAGCACTACCTAGAGAAGTGAAAAAGAAACCATATCGAAAAACTATTATCGATGAATCAAAAACATTAACAGAAGAACAAGTTCAAATATTAATAAGAGAAAGTAAAGATACACCAATATATTTACAAATACTATTTGCAGTACTAATGGGATTACGAAAAAGCGAAATAAACGGTTTAAAATATTCTGACATAGATTATGTTAGAAGAAAAATACATATTCAAAGACAATTAGGTAAAGTTGC
>CAYJGX010000152.1:0-3836 GCA_964369795.1 uncultured Spirochaetaceae bacterium | reverse complement strand
AGAATGTCATGCTTCCGACCTGATAGCGCGGGTTCGATTCCCGCCATCCGCTCCATAATGTGCAATAGATACGGACTTTTAATGAAAGAGAGATGATTCTATATGAATAAATTATACATATTAACGGGCCCAGCTGGAGTTGGTAAAAGCACAGTTAGTCAAAAAATTGCCGAATCTTTAGAAAAATCAGTTCTTATTGAGGGAGATATAATTTATAACTTTTTTGTAGGTGGAAGAATTAGACCGTGGTATAATGACGCACCGCTTGATTTATTTTGGAGCAATTGTTTTTATTTAATAAATTCTTATTTAGAAAGTGGATATGATGTGGTTTTTAATTATATCATCAAACCTAAATATTATAATATTATTAAAGAAAAATTTAGTAATTACAGTATAATATTTCAAGTTTTAATGGTGGATGAAGAAACAATTGTTAAGAGAGATAAAGAAAGACCTTTAGACTGGCAAATGGGAGAAAGAGCACTTGTTCTTTTGAAAGAATTTGTTGATGCGGGATATGATAATAAGTATATTCTAGACACAAGCAATCTATCTATTGATGAGACACTTAAAGAAGTTGTGAAAAAAACTAATGGAATGTGAAAAGTATAAATTAACAAGTACTTTGTTTTTTAGTGAATATAATTTAAGTTGAATTATTTTGAAAATGATATAATAAAAACTTGATTAAATAATTTTAAGGTCACTACTTCATAAAGTGTTGACTTTTTCTTCGACTAATTCCACTCCAAAACCATTGCAAACATTACTAAAATACTATATAATCTAACTAACAAAGAAACGCCCGTAAGTGGAGTAGCCATCATCCAACCCTAATAATAGAATTGAACTTAATGTATACTATTACATAATTAAAATTAATAAAATATAAGATATTAAACCGTAAAATTTTTGTGTACTGAAAGTTTTACGGTTTTGAATTTAAAACTTAAAAAAGTAATTAGTTTGAATACAATTAAAAATTAAGTAAGATGTTTGGAATTTTTATAAATTTATGTATAATTATTGATATATCAAATTAATATGTTAAAATAAAAATACAAACAAATTTTTACTCATAAAAATAGGAAGGAGCAATTATGAAATTAGAAGAATATAAATCAGGAGAATATAAAAAACAAAAAGATTATAATGCATTTTTACCTAGTAAAATAAATTATAATTGGGGTTGGGATGATACGAAACTAGATAAATTATTAGCAGAAGCTAGTAGACAAATAGGAGAATTAAATGCGTATTCAAAATTAATTCCTAATGTAGATTTATATATTAAAATGCATGTTAAAATAGAAGCTAATAAATCAAGTAGAATAGAAGGAACTAAAACTACTATCGAAGAAGATATGCTAGATATAAGTGATATACTACCTGAAAAAAGAGATGATTGGGAGGAAGTACAAAACTATATTAAAGCAACTAATTATGGTGTCAATAGAGTTAAAGAAAATTTCCCAGTATGTAACAGATTAATAAGAGAAATACATGAAATACTAATGCAAGGTGTTAGAGGAGAACATAAAACACCAGGAGAATTTAGAAAGAGTCAAAACTGGATAGGTGGAACTATGCCATCTACAGCTGTTTATGTTCCACCAGTACATACAGATTTAGATGAATGTTTAACAGATTTAGAAAAATTTATGAATAATGATGAAATTGATACTCCAGATTTGATTAAAATAGCAATTATACATTATCAATTTGAATCAATACATCCGTTTTTAGACGGAAATGGTAGAATTGGTAGATTGTTAATACCTCTTTATATGCAAAACAAGGGTATGCTTGAAAAACCTTGTTTGTATATATCAGACTATATAGAAAGATACAAAGATGTATATTATGATACATTAACAAGAGTTAGAACTAAAAATGATATGATTGGATGGATTAAGTTTTTCTTAGAGGCAGTTATTGAAACATCAAAAACAGCAAAAGATAAATTTAGGCGTGTTGTTTATTTAACAGTAGAAATGGATAAAATTATTTTAGATTTACCTTGTAAAGCAGAAAATGCAAAAAAAATTATAAATGCTATGTATGATGAACCTATTTTAAGTAGGAAAAAAATACAAGAAATAACTAATATCAATAATACTTCTATTAAAGATGTTGTTAGTGTTTTAATTAAAAATAATATATTAGTTGAAACTACAGGTTATTCTAGAAATCAAGTTTTTGCTTTTCAAAAATATATGGACTTATTTTTAAAATAAAAAATTATAAGTCCTAAATTTAAAAAAAAAAGACCTATAAAAAAATATAAGTCCTAAGATTTTAAAAAAAGGACTTATAAATTTTAATTCGAAAATCAAAATTTATTGAATAAATGCAGTAAATATTATATAATACCATTAACAAAGAAACGTTCGTAAGTGGAGTAGTCATCCTCAAAGGTGTGAAAAAGAAACGATTTGTTAAGAGTTTAAAATTAAAATGACAGTATAATTTTAATAGTAAAGTTGACAAGGAATGAATAAATGATAAGATATAATAACTATCATTTAATATAAAAATAGAAAAATATAATTGTATAGTATTTAAGTTAAATATATATAAAATAGGAGGTGAACTGATATAATGAAAATACACTATTTTCAAAGATATCATACAAAAGAAAATGTTGCTACGGCTAATACAATGTTACTTTTATCTCGATTATATTCTTATTCGTCTGATAAGTTTTTTAGGTTTTTAAAATCAGAATACTTTGCAGATTCATTTGAACCAGAATTGATTTTTAGTTTGCAAGAAAAAAGCGTAGATAGTATACCAGATGCAACTATTGTACAAGAAGGATTCAAGATTGTAGTAGAAACGAAAATGACAGATTGGTTTTACAGTGAGCAACTGAAGAGACATTTAAAGTCTTTTGGAGAAGAAAAGAAGAAGATAATGATTACCATTGCTTCTGAATTTATGACAAAAGAAAAATTGTTACAATTTGAAAAAATGCTAGAGGAATATAATAAGACGGAAAAGTATCCAGTAATTCATATTAATACAACATTTGAAACATTGGCTAATGCTATTAGAGATGTTATTGATGATAGAGACTATGAAATGCAGGAAGTGATTGAAGATTATCTTAATTATTGTTATAGAGACGGATTAATTCCAATATCCGATTCTTGGAAGTATATGCGAATGCAACTTTCTGGTACAACTATAGATTTTAATATAAGTAATAATATTTATTTTGACAGAGCTGAACGTGGTTTTAGAGCTCATGATTATCTTGGTTTATATAATCGAAAGAGTGTACGTGCAATTGGTAAAATATGTGCTCGTATTATTGCAATTGAAACGCAATTTGGCATTGAATATGAAGCAGAATTTGGAGAGATTACTAACGAACGTAAAGAGAAGATTAAAGAGGCAATGAATAGTGCTGATTCTTTTGGATATGACCTGAAAACTATTAAGCATAGATACTTTTTTGTTGAATCATTTTATGAAACAGATTTTAGAAAAATATCTCCAGGAGGTTCTATGGGATCTAGAATTTTTGATTTGACTACTCTTTTAAAAATTGAAGAAAATACCGATGTCGAACAAATAGCAAATTTACTTAAAGGAAAAACTTGGAGTTAGTATAGGAAGTACTCTGACTCATAGTTTAAATATGCCAAAATAATGATTTGAAGTGGTAGAATATTTAGATAGGAGAGCGGATGTTTACTTTTATCGAATATATAATGAATATCTCTATATAAAAATTTAAAAAATTAATAATATCATTAAAATAATACAAAATTACTAAAAAACTTCCTTAAATGGACTAGTCATCTTTCTAAATGAAAAATTGATCA
>CAYJGX010000151.1:0-3904 GCA_964369795.1 uncultured Spirochaetaceae bacterium | reverse complement strand
ACGTAAAGAATATTCATGGGATATTCGTACTACAGAAACTAAAAATAGTTTTATGTTGCAAAAAATTTATGCAGCAGATCCAGTTTTGGGAAGTATTTATCTTGGGACAGATTTTTCGAAGGCGTTAACGGGGTTTACCGATTTGCGAAAAGACGATAACCGGGGTTCTATTTTGTCGGGTCACTCTCTTTCAGAGTCTATCCGTTTTGGTTATGTCGAATCAAAATTACGGGTCAAAAAAAAGGCTTACAATGATGCCGATGTTTTTGGTCCATGGTATGCTTTTTGGACCTGCGGAGCTATGGCAGAGTTTGATATGATGGAATTTGTCGGTGGAAAGGGCTCGTTAAATAATCAAGTGACTCACTGGACAGATGGACAAGGGACGTTGTTTAAGCCCGCTGGTCTTGGTGGACCTCATGTCACTTATGGAGCCCCCGACGATTATGAAAATGTTTTTTGGACTTTGGGTGTCTATTGGGATGAAACTCAAATTATTTATTCTATCGATGGAAAACCAACCTTTAGATTGTATGCGGCAGATCCCGAAAATAAGAGTGTTAATTCTTGGTTATCAGACGAAACCATTCATGGTCGAAAAGTGACCGGTGTGCGAACCACAGAACGAAAGCTTGATATTGCTAGTTTGGGAGAGATCAAATTTGACGAAAATAGCAATGTGGATCCTGTTATTGGCGGAAGTGGTAGTCACGTTCCTTATGGGGTCAATTATGCAAAGGGAATTTCCGATTATCCTCAAAGAATTTATATGTCTAGCTGTTTAACTTCGACTTCAAGTGGTTGGGGGGTATTTAAATATGCGGATCGGGCGAAACTCCCGACTTGGTTAGAAGTTGAATATGTTGCCTATTATTTGCCAAATTCAGAACTTACGGGTTTAGATATAACAACAGAAGTTAAGAATGATCTAGGACTCGATGAAACGATAGATTTGAATTTCAATTATATCCCTAGCCATACCCCGACTAAAGAGGTAACTTGGAGTTCGTCTGACGAATTAATTGCAGAGGTCGACCAAAATGGCCTTGTGACAGCAGTTGGAGCAGGGAAAGTGACTATTACGGTCACTTCGGATGTCGATGACTCTATTAAAGATTTTGTAGAAATCAATGTGGTCACAGATAAGGTTCCTGTAAGCTCTATTTCATTAAATGAGACCACTAAAGAGATGCAAAAAGGAGAAGAGTTTACATTGGTCGCAACCATTTTACCTGCGGATGCTTCTGTTCGAACTGTGAAGTGGAAATCTAGCAGTGAAAATGTTGCTACTGTTGATGAAAATGGAAAGGTGACCGCAAAAAATTATGGAACTGCCACAATTACTGTCACTTCAGATGATACTGCGGGAGATTCCTCGGAATGTGTAGTTACGGTTACTCGGGCAGAATCCGATATCACAACAGCTCCAGAAAACTTCGTAATCGATGGTGTAACTTATAAGGTAATAGAGGCTTTTAACTTCGACGAAAGCGATGCCGACAATAGTGCGACCCTTGTTCTTGCTGGGTGCTCAGAGGCAGCAGGACAAGTTTTAAATAACGGTGGTGAAGATAAGATTAATGTAAATGTAAAAGAGCTCCCTAAAACGCCACACTATGTTTTAGTTCGAATGAAATACGACTATGACGTACAGGTGTGGTTGGCTACAGGTGGAAAAATATATAGTTTTGCGCGAGCGACGGGTGCCGTTAGTACCAATTGGTCAAATACTGTTGCAACTAATTGGGCTTATGATGGCACGAAGTGGCAAAATTTCGGGCTATTAAGTACGGGTGACGGTAACATTACCTATGACTTCAATGATGCAAATCCAATTACGACTGCTGGTGCGACAAGCTTTAATGCGCAAGAGATGTCATTCCAAATGCAACATAACGACACCGCTATTGGGCAAAATTTAATTACACCAATGGGTATTCACGAAGTTGAATACATTGCTTTTTATGAGCAATTTATTCCAGTGCAATCTATCGTGGTAAACGGTAGTACAGACGCACTTGCGGTGGATGCGAAAAAACAACTTTCCGTTGCTTATACTCCAGAAAATACAACCCAAAAAAATATTGCCTGGGCTTCTGACGATGAAACAATTGCAACGGTAGATGAGAATGGACTTGTAGAAGCAGTTTCAGATGGAACGACCAATATTACTGCAACTTCTAAGGATAATTCCGAAGTCTCTGCCTCTTTTGAAATTGTAGTCGAAGCAGACAAAATCGCAGTTGCCTCTATTTCGTTAAGCGAAGTCGAAGATTCCTATGCTGCGGGAGCTACCGTTAATTTAGTTGCAACGATTACACCAAACGACGCAACAAATCAAGAAGTGACTTGGGAAAGTTCGGATACTGCTATTGCAACGGTAACTGATTCGGGGGCTGTAACAAGCCTAGCCGGTGGAACGGTCGATATTACCGTTCGTTCTGTAGACGATACTACGAAATTTGCAACTAAAACCCTTTTCTTTCAAAGAGCGAATAAGGTAAACGCACCAGGAACCTATACTATTAATGGCATAGAATTAACTTTAACCGAAGCTTTTGACTTAAATGAAACAAATGCAAAACTTACATCGACTCACACCTATGTAGATGGTCAAATTATAGCACCTATTGGTGCTCAAGGAGACAAAACTGTTTTGGCTTTTAGAGGGCTAGAAGCTTACGACGGTTTTGTGGTTCGGTATAAATTAGCAAACGCGTGCGCACCCGATTTCTATTTTACATCTAACGATACGACCGCTAACTATTTTAGACCAAGTGTAGGGAAACTAATAACACGAAAATTCTCTGGTGGAAGTCGTGTAGACTCTGCAGCAGTTTCATGGGCTGTTACACCTGGAGTTTACACAGAACATTGTGTTTATCGCGATGGGAACACCTTCCATGGCTCAAAAGATGGCGTAGGCGTTTCTGTGACAAACAATAATAATTTGCCAGAGTATAATGCAGATGTAAATGTTCAATTTGGCTTTGAAGGTGCTAGTAGATCTGCAATCGAAATTGAATATGTAGCTTTTTACAAAAAGCCCTAAGCTTTTATCAAAGTTTATTTGCCCCCGCAAGGGGGTATTTTTTTTACATTTTTGTAAAACTGGTCGACTATAACAAAATGTTTAAGTTGACAGATAGATTAAGTGCGTTTACGATAATCAAAGAGAAATAAGGGGGATTTTGTGCGAAATAAAATCATTAATATGTTATGGATAACAATCGTGTTGTCATTGTTTGTTATCTCATGTGGAAACATTGGAACGGCGGCAGTAGAAGTTACTCCAAATTCGGCTACCATTCGGGTTGGAAAAACAGAACAACTTGCGGTAGATACTCAAGAGGTTATCATTTGGACAAGCTCAAACGATAAAATTGCTACAGTAAATGAAACTGGGTTAGTGACAGCTAAGAGCCAAGGGACTGCTACAATTACTGCAACAGTCGGCGAGGCAAAGGGTTCATCAGCAATCACCGTTTTGCCAAGTGAAATTAATATCGACTATAAAGATGCAGGAGTTGGGAGTGAATCATTTCAAGGCTATTCTTATCAACTTTTTGGTGGTGCAGATGGCTTTAAAGCAAAACTTCAATCCTTTTTCCCTAGTGGGACGACAATTGATTTAGCAAAACTAAAAGTAAAAAGTGCGACATTTCCTGATAATACCTTCTTGCAAGCCGACAAAGATCTTTTTATTGGCGAACCTCTATTTCCGATCGAGCTAGTAAATAATAAGCAAATTAAAACGCCAATAGAAGGCAAAGGCGATTATGAGTTTTCTAAAATGATGAGCTTTGTACTAGAATACGAAGAGGAACTAATTCCACTCAATTGGATAGCTACAGAAGGACAAGACAACTTTGTTTTACCTGCGGAAGGTGAAATTTTGCTTACC
>CAYJGX010000150.1:0-3917 GCA_964369795.1 uncultured Spirochaetaceae bacterium | reverse complement strand
AGAGCTATATACTGTTCACTTACGACTCCTCCAGTAAAATATGATCCATATGAATTAGAAAAGAGCTGGCCTTTTGGAAAGGGACATTATTCAATTCCTTTATATGTTCCAGAGGGGTATGTTTCTAGTTATGAAGCAACGATTTATGGGAACTTTGACACAATTATTGGTTATGAATTTTAATGCCTATTATCGTCCCCTCGAAGCGGGGGGCTCTTCCTCCTCCACAGAGGGATTTTCCGTGTTTTGCTTTTAGTTGTTCAAAAAGTCCTTCGGTCTTAAAGTCTAAGAGGATAAAGCGAGTTCCTTTTTCCGATAGGAAGAGAATGAGGGCGGATTTTTGCATATCAGAAAGTTTCTTTGCTATGGAATTGGCAATTATTGGAATTTGAGGATTAGAAAGATTTTTTAAATCGCAAAGGTCGATAGTTTGACTGTTAGAAGAAAGATAATTTTCTAATAGTTTAGAAACTAAAAGTTCACTTGCATTGCTAAAATTTTCTTTAAGTTGAATTTGATTCGTAAAATAGTTCTTAAGTTCATTGTTTATAGATTCAATGGGAGACGATAATGTAGACGAAAGAGAATGCATCGTTTTGTGATAAGAATTGAATCGAGAGAGAGCCCGTTTTCCCGCAATAAATTCGATTTTGCAACCATCTGGCGTTTTTTCTTGACCCGTTATAAAAATGGGTGCTAGCTGTGCCGTATTTGTGGCATGAACGCCGCCGCAAGGAGCCAGATCGTAACCATCAATTTCAAGAACCCTTAAGGAGGTAAAATCTTTTTTAGGTTGACGGCGTAAGGTTGATAGATCAAAACTATTTTTACTTATCAGTTTAGAATGTATATTGATAGATTCTTCAGTTTTACTATTTGCGATTTCTTGAAAAAGAGACAATTGAAAGTCTGAAAAAGGGGCTACATCTACTTCTATAGTCGAAGTGTCATTTCCAAAATGGACTGCAATCGTATTGGCATTGGCTTCTTTATACATGATAGCAGAGAGTAAATGTTGGCTCGTATGTTGAGTTTGAAAATCTTTACGGTAGGGGATATCTAGTGTGCCCTCAATTTCGGTAGTGGGAGCTATTTCTATGTTTGATAAATGTAAAATAGCGCCATTGTCGCCTTTTAACGTGTCGTAAATTTCACTTGTGACTGTGTTCGATTCAATAACACCACGGTCTCCCGGTTGTCCTCCGCCTTGTGGGTAAAAAAGGGTGCGGTCTAAAAGAATGGCAAATTTGACCTCCGGATAGTCTTTGCTTACATAGGGTAGGCAATCTTGTACAATTGCTTTAAATCGATAATGATGAGGATATTGATAATAAATAGGCTCTGTCATAATGTTTTAGCCTTTTGAATTAAGAGTAGGTCAAAAAGAACGATTGCAGCCATTGCCTCTACAACTGGAACGAGACGTGGACAAAGAGTTGGGTCGTGTCTGCCGTGAATTTCGATATTAGTGGGTTTAAATTCGCTATTGATAGTCTCTTGTTTTTGTGCAATTGAAGGAGTTGGTTTGACAGCAAGTCTAAAGAAAATTTCTTCGCCGTTTGAAATCCCAGCTTCAATTCCACCTGCATGATTTGTAATCGTGCCTTCGATTCCTCGGGAATCGTTGTTTTCGCTACCACGACGTTTAGCCACTTCAAAGCCACTGCCAAATTCGATACCTTTTACGCCTCCAAGCGAAATCATCGCCTGTGCTAAAAGGGCATCTATTTTGTTAAAAACGGGCTCGCCTAAACCCGCCTGAACGCCAGAAATTGTGCATTCTATTGTTCCACCAATTGAGTCTTTTGCAGCTCGAACTTCGTTTAAAAGTTCTACCATTTTGATAGCAGCCTCTTTATCGGCGGCATTTAAGATATTATTAGAGCGCTCGTTAAGGTCAACTTTTTTTCCATGGATAGAGCCTAGCGAGGCGGTCCAAGCATTAATCGAAATTCCTTGGGCTGTTAAAAATTGCTTTGCCACTGCACCTGCTAAAACGCGTCCAATTGTTTCTCTGCCAGAGGAACGCCCGCCACCTCGAAAGTCTCTTATACCATATTTTTGTTGATAGGCAAAATCACCATGAGAGGGGCGAAATGTATTTGCAATATTTGAATAGTCTTTTGAGTTTTGATCTTCGTTAAATACAACTAAAGTTAAAGGGGTTCCAGTGGTTTTTCCTTCAAATAGACCCGATAAAACCTTAAATTGATCTTTTTCGGCTCTTGCCGTAGTTGCAATGGATTGTCCTGGTTTGCGTCTGTTCATCTCTTCTTGAATAGCAATTAAATCTAAACTAAAATTAGATGGTAGACCATCAATAATCACTCCAAGAGCTTCTCCATGAGATTCTCCAAAAGTTGTTACCGTAAATAATTTGCCAAATTGACTTCCACTCATTGTCGTATTCCTTCTTTTTTTATAAAAGCATCTAATTCTTTTTTAATGACTTCAAATGTCTCTTCTTTGCATAAATTTCCAGGATTAAGTATGATATTCGCATGTTGTTTATAAATTTGAGATCTTTCTGTGTATAACAAATGAAAAGTTTCTTTGGGGTTTTCCGTTTGCAGGAAAGGTGGGATTCCTCGTTTAATAATTCTGTCAAAAAGAATTTCTTCTTCTTGTGAGATATAAATGAGATTCCCAGCATTTTTAATAATATCAAATGCAATATTATTTGAAGCAATCCCACCGCCTAAAGATAAAACAGCAAATTTATTTTTATGATTTTCTATCCATTTCTTAAGCGAAAGAGCTTCTATTCTTTGAAATTCATCTTTTCCTTTTTGCGTAAAAAAATCGCGACAACAAATTTTTTTACCTATCTCTGCCTCAATTTCATCTTCGATTAAAAAATCTAAATCATCAAAACTACAACCTAAGTGCTTAGCGTAGCTTCGACCATGATTTGTTTTACCGCAATGTTTCATGCCACCGAAGAATAATAATTTAGAATACATTATTCCACCCTCCATGTTGCTTCAGATTTTCGACCTTCCCATGAGGCTTTTTTATTTTGAAAATTATTAATAAAACTCATATTGATACTAAAATAGGGAGAAATATTATTTTCGAGAGTAAACTGTGTTTGCCCTGAGGTGTCAAATCTTGCATTGACGCCAACTGTGATAGGGAAAGTACCCTCGGACCAACCAATAATAGGCATAAACTCTAGACCTAGATATATATAGGAATCTATAGTGGATTGCGTTTGTTGGGCATCAAACCAAAACTGTGTTTGTGCAAATACTGCCATTGCAAAACCTTGAAAAGAGAGCTGAGAAAACAATGGTAAATCAGTTTCGCCAAAATTAAAATTATATCCTAATGTAGCAAGCCCTTTTCCTCTCGTATTGTTCACTTGCGGTGTGTACCCACGAGGTGAAATATTAAAGGCTAAGTTTAGTCTATCGGAATAGGCTAAATTGAGCTCTGTAAATATATTATGGTTATCGAAAATAGGAACAGATAATCCTAAATCGCCATAGCCAACAAGAGTTGCATCAGTTTCTTTAAGCGTGGGCAGCAGGAATTGTCCTCCAATAGAGATGAAAAATTGCAATCCAGGATATATTGAGATAGGCGAAGTTCCCTCTGTAAATTGAAATGTAAGACCCGTATATTGTACTAGTTGATGTTTTTCGATGCGATTTTCTAAAATTCCGTTTGTGGGCGAAAATAAGTGGAAAGGATCGGTATCTTGGATTTGCAATAAATGAGAGAGACCTGTATTTAAAAATGCAGCAATTGTTTGGTTATTCATGTTATGTGCATATAAAGGAATGCTTAGTGAAAATTGGTGATATGTCTCTTGCATGTATTGTTTTTCATTGAAATTATTGATACTTTCATAAAATGAATTGTATTGTTGCTCTAAAGTGTAACTTGCATTGATAAAACCAATTGGGAACCTT
>CAYJGX010000149.1:0-3970 GCA_964369795.1 uncultured Spirochaetaceae bacterium | reverse complement strand
CAATCCCAGAAGATCGTTTAGCGGGCGCTACCGCATTACCAATTTTATTGATATCTTTATAATAGCTACTTGCAAAACCCACACCATTTTGCCCTATTGGCAACGGCTCTTTTCCAAGCATTCCCACTTCAAAATTGCCACGAGATTGATCAAAGGCGCCGCTTGCACTCCATCCATAGAGTGAACCATATTCAAAATCGTGATTCGTTAAGAAAGTACCCTCAGGCTTAAATTCTAACCGTCCAATGGCAACACCCCCTTTAGCAGCGACGGGTTTTGGTACCTTTGCCCACCCGCAAGTGGTCATATACCAATTCCCTTCGTAATGAATATATTCTGGGGCATGGCCTGCAAGCGCCGTTACAAAATTCGGAGATTTGAAATCAATATCTCCTCTAAACTCACCAAAATCCATCGGATCTTTTGACCGAAAAAGCAAGCTCTGATTATACCCCCCAGGATGCGGTTCTTTACGAAGACGATCTCGAGCCGTATAAGTGACACTAAGATAATACCAATCTCCCTCTATAAAGACAAAAGGACTTTCTGCCGAGCTCCAAGACTCTGTTAACATTCCAGTAAATCGAAGTGCTTCCCCTAAATATTCCCATCGGTCAGGAGTGCCTAACGATTCGTACAAAGTAATAGAAGCATCGCCATTCTTACTTGTCTTTCCAGTATGATATTTTAGCCATCGATTTGGTGAAACCTCAAGAATCATGGCGTCGCGAACATCCGCCCCGCCGTTTGTGCCATTTAGAGGTTGTCTTTTAAACTGCTTGTTTAGGGCCAATTGATTTTCATAGTGGTTTAATATTGTCCAATCTTTCATATTAGAGCTTTTAGCCATATAAAAATGAACTGGACCCCAAAAAATCCAACATTCGTCGTTGTATCTAATGGTATGCGGTGCCCAAGCGGGATATTTATTCACCGGTGAAATAGTAAACTCACTATGATCCGCACCATTAACCACTGGTAATCCAAATAACGGCTCATGGTTTGTATAGGGTCCAAAAAAGTTGTCGGAACTTGCATAAACGAAAGATAACTCATCCCTCCATGGGTTAGGATAGGCTGTTTTAGCTCCGATTCCCATTAAATACCATCGCCCATCTGTATGTTGATAAAGCGTATGGTCATTCATATAATACTTGCCATCCCATGGGTGGTGTAAAACTTTCCAATTTTCCACCAAGGTGGGAACCATCTTAACCTCATTAGCGCATAAAGCTATAGATATAATCATTAAAACCATCAACAATAATAATTTCTTCATATAACCTTCTTTCTTATTTAGTAGTATACTCTAGTTCCCGCGTAAACAATAGGTGCGTTCTCGTTAACTTTTGTTGATTTTATCATATATTTAGCGATTGTCAAGATTATAAATTGATAATTAATGCTTATGCCAAGATAAAAAAGAAAAAATAAGTTGACGGCTCACATCTTTCGGTCTATAATTTCATTGAGGTTAAAAATTATGACTCGAATTGAACAACAAATTTTTGGTATGACACGCGAGGGTCAACCTGTTCATAAAATCATTTTAAAAAATAAAAACAAAATTCGTATTTCAATTATTAATTTTGGAGCAATCTTGGCATCAGTCTCCACTCCAGATGCAGACGGAGAACCAGGGTGCATTGCACTAGGATTTAATTCACTTACCGACTACGAAAATGATCATCCTTATTTAGGCGCTACTGTAGGGCGCTTTGCTAACCGCATTAAAGATGGCACTTTTACCTTAGCAAGAAAAAAATATACTTTAGCAACAAACAATGGCCCAAATCACTTACATGGCGGAAACATTGGGTTTGATAAAAAAATGTGGGATTTTACAGTTTCCCAAACAAAGGAATCTTCTAGTGTCTCGTTATCACTTACCTCTCCAGACGGCGAAGAAGGATATCCAGGAGAGCTAAAGGTCAATGTCACCTATACTCTAAACGATAACAACGAACTCTCAATAGACTATTTAGCTACCACCGACAAAAAGACCATCATCAACCTAACAAACCACTCTTATTGGAACTTAAAAGGCGTTGGACAAGGAACTATTAAAAACCATACACTCTTTATTAATGCCGATTCCTATCTACCCATAAATGAAACATCTATTCCAACAGGCGAAATCCTACCTGTCAAAGAATCTCCCTTTTATTTTTTAGAAGAACGAAAAATTGGTGACGATATCGATACAATTAATGGTTATGATCACTGTTATGCATTAAATCACGAGAATATAAAAAAACGAACTTGTATTCACGCTTGTACGACATTCGATTCTGATTCTGGACGACGGCTAGAAATTTATACTGACCAGCCAGGTCTACAACTTTACACAGGAAATTTCTTAAATAATATACAAACGCACAATGGTGTTGTAAACAGGCAAGAAGCCTTTGCATTAGAAACACAAAATTTCCCCGATGCGCCAAACCAAAAAGAATTTCCTTCTTCGGTTTTAAATCCTGGAGAAGAATATAAAACAAAAACGATTTTCAAATTTTCTATAGAACCTAGAAAATTTGAAATTTAGTTTTACAATTTCTTAATAAGACTCGTATAACTCTCTTTTACAATTTGATCTTCTTTAATACCAAGTTTATTAAAAATATCGATAAAGGTTCGTGAAATTGAGTTTTTATTATTTATATCATTTGTCAAACATTCTAACTCTAAAAAATCGCCAAGACCTTCTACGTGATTGACTTCATAAGAAATGTTATCTTTTCTGTAAAGAGTTGTTGTTTTTGTTTTTTTATAATCTATTTCATACCCTAAGAGACTTACAAATTCAATAAATGATTTCTCATCATCAACTTTAAATTCAATCTCTTCGTTACATTCTAAATTATCTTCAAAACTTCTCTTCTTATAGGTAACCAAATTTTCACCTTGACACTGTCGAAGTCGAAATAGAGGGAGCGAATCCTTAGAATCTTGATGAATAAAATAGGTATCGTCTTTTGTAATTATCTTTTGGAAAGTAGCTATTGCATGCAATGCTTCTTTTATTTCTTTTATGTTGATGATTTTAGCTTTCATTTCTATCTCATGCATGATTAAATATAACATATATTTTAAAATTTTTCAAAAAAAACTTGTGAAATTTTCAATTTCCTATTATTATATTATTAGGAGTTAATTATGAAAATTGTCAAATTATTTGTCTTGTTGTCTTTAGCACTAGTTGCTTCACTTACTGGGTGTTTATATGAAAAAAATTATGCAGACCCTTTTTCTACAGGTGAAACAGGAACAGCGGGTAATTTCTTTATGTTAAACATTGAAGCGGATATTCCAGAAGTTCACATTTATGTTAATGGGAATTTTATGGGCAATAAAAGTGTCGAAAGTCATTTCATTTCTGGAACATACAAAGTAGAAATAAAAGCGGCAGGTTATGAAACCTATACCGAAATGGTTATACTAAATCATTCATGGACTATCAGAGCACAAATGAAAAAGCTGTCGGGCCTTGAAGACGAAGTATTTATAGAGGAAACCGAATAAAATTATATTTTACTTTTTAGTAAATCAAAATCAAACTCATCGATTTTTGAATCAGAACTCTCGTTTGCTTTAAATGCAATAGAGAGTTCTTCATTTCTTTCTTTCTCTAGTACGGAATTCCATAAATCGGAATTACTATTGACCCAACTCACTATAAGCTCACGTGCTTTAGTACTTGCATAGGAACCTTGGAATTGACACATTTTAGAATATTTTAAGAAAATTTCTTCAGATAATAGGATGTTAACTTGTTTATCTTTTTTCATCATTCTCTCCAAATGTATTTTAGCATACTATTTTTGTTTTTGCACCTTTTTTAACTTTATTTTTATTAAAAGTCAACGTACTATATAGTTAAGGATATAAAAATGAAAAAGAAGCTATTAATTGGGGTAATCATGCCCTACCCAGAAACAGATTCTTCATTTTGGACCGAGCCTAATAAAGG
>CAYJGX010000148.1:0-4021 GCA_964369795.1 uncultured Spirochaetaceae bacterium | reverse complement strand
CCTTACCGATATCTTTGAAGATGAAACAATCAAACTTATCAACGATGCAAAGGAACAGAGTCCAGAAAAATATCACATCGAATGTTTTAGTGTCAAATATGGGGGGCAAGATAACTATTTCACACTAGTGGGCTTTCCCATTAAATCCGATGATTTAAGTTTCACCCTCGAAAACAATGGAGAAATTCTTGTTATTCAAGATATCACCGAACAAGAAAAGATTCGCAATCAGCTAAATATATCCGAAAAGCAATTTTCTGTTGGAATTTTAGCTGCTGGGGTTGCACATGAAATAAACAATCCCCTTGAAATCCTCATGAACAACCTAGATTTCATGCTACTTGACCCAGCACAAGATGAACGAGATATTGTTATCAACGAGATGAAAACATCAATAAAAGATATTCATAAAATAATCAATCAACTCATCAACTTCACTAACGAAACAGATGAGTTCTCCGAATTTATTTCTATCGATGTCAATCAAATTCTATCTCGACTCATCCATTTTATCGATTACTCGGCAGAAGCAAAAAATACAGCAATAAATTTCAACGCAGATTTTCAATATTTTACAAAAATGAAACAAACTCAATTGCGTATTATTTTTCTAAATATGTTTCGAAATAGCTTTGACGCAATCAAATCAAGAACAAAAAAGGATTCAAGTCATAAAGGACTCATTCAAATTCGCCTTAAAGCATTGCCAGCAAAAGATCCTCAAAATTCGTCCCATTATCAAATTATCTACGAAGACAACGGAACTGGAATCGCAAATAATGAAATAAACAACATCTTTTTGCCCTTTTACACTAAAAAACAAAAAACAGGTACAAATATGGGACTTGGCCTTGCTATCACCTATCAGACAATAATCGAAGCAAAGGGAACCATTACCGCAGAAAATGTTCAGACGGGAGGATTGCGTTTTATTATAACGCTACCTTATATCATAAAAAATCCGATAACAAGTGAGACAGATCATGAGAAAACGTGAAGAATGGGGTAGCCGATGGGGATTTATTTTAGCCGCAGTCGGCTCTGCGGTTGGTCTAGGTAATATTTGGAGATTTCCTTATCAAGTTTATGAAAATCATGGTGGAGCATTTTTACTCCCCTATTTTTTTGCGCTCTTTACGGCGGGAATCCCTTTACTAATTTTAGAATTTGGCCTAGGAAATAAGTTTAGAGGGGGCGCTCCCTCCGTCTTTGCCCGCCTTTCTAAAGATGGCAATCGCATTGGCAAGTTTAATATAGAAAGTCTTGGTTGGTTTCAGACAGCTATTGCATTTATTATTTCCACCTATTATACCGTTATCATCGGGTGGACAGTCGGTTATCTTTTTTTATCCTTCACACAAGGATGGGGAAACGAAACTGCCCTCTTTTTTACGCAGTTTTTAGGGAATGATGCAGCCTCTCAAGCAGCTGGCGTGGTAGATTTTATTCATTATAAGCCACTCATTCCGCTAATGACTCTCCTTATTTGGATCCTTTTATCCCTAGTGCTAACTAGTGGAATCAAAAAAGGAATAGAAAAAGCGAGCAAATTTTTTATGCCTCTACTCATTATCATGATTTTCGTTATTGCAATAAAAAGCTTGACTCTAGATGGTGCGGCAAAAGGTTTAAACGAGTTATTTGACCCTGATTTCTCTTCGCTTACTCTTAATGATTTTTTAAAAATCACTGTAGCCGCCTATGCACAAATTTTTTATTCCCTGAGCGTCTGTATGGCAATAATGATTGCCTACTCAAGTTATCTTCCAAAGAAATCTGACATTACAAACAATGCCTTCATTACGGGATTTTTAGACTGTGGCTTTAGCCTTATTGCTGCCATAATGATTTTTGCCATCCTTGGAAATATTTCTACTACAACAAATACTGAAATTTCAGATATTGCGACGCAAGGAGCAGGTCTTGCTTTTATAACCATTCCAGCTGCCCTAAATAATTTTCCTGGCGCTTGGGGACCTATTATTGGAGTGCTCTTCTTTTTGAGCCTCACCTTCGCTGGCCTTACTTCAGCAATCTCTTTATTAGAAACAGTTTCTGTTGCTCTAATCGATAAATTTGGAATTACACGACGTAAGTCTGTTTTGATCGTTACGATTACTGGATTTGCTCTAAGTTTCTTATACTCTTCGAGGGTTGGATCAGATGCTCTCTCTGCTGCAGATAATTATATTAACAAAGTTGCAATATTAGGATGTGGGATTACACAAATCATTCTAGTCTCATGGTTTTTCGATTTGAAAATCATCCAAGAACACATAAATAATCACTCCGATTTTAAAATAAAACGATGGTGGAATTTCTGCATTCGTTATTTTACTCCACTTATTTTAGTCATACTAATGATAATAAATATAGTAACAGGTTTTGCTGAACAAAATTCAAATCCCACTTTAAATATTATTTTTGGGTGGTTCATGATTCTTTTACTTATCATTTTATCTCTTGTTTTATCAAGAGCAAAGGGAAGCAAAGGTCATCTTTTAGTCAATCATGAAACCGATGATAAAAAGGAGATTAAGTAATGTCAATCACTGCAATAACTATTATGAGTGTAAGTTTAATTTTGTCTTGGGGTGGAGCTCTATTTTGCTTAGTCCACGCATTTAAAGGTAAAAATAAATAATTATTCGAGTATATCGTCGAAGGCACTAAGTACAAGTGCATGCGAAAATGTCATTTTTGATAAAGTGCTCTCTTCTATTTCTGTAGAAAGAGTCACTTCCCCCTGTGCTTCAATCGTCGTCTCTGTCGGAAAATTATCATTCTCGGAGGTTAATACCCGCATAAATTTAGGAATATATTCAATCACTCCATTATCGTCTTTCTTTTCAAATAATGAAATGATATTATTAGATGTGTTTTTATCATTATCTAGAAGGGACAACAATTTTACCGAACTTTCAGAGCTATTTTGATAGGTGATGTTGCATGTAGAGCCTGTAAAAGAAACTTGATTTGCAATGAGCGAACCAAAAGGCTGAGTAAATCCTTCGGATTCAGTTACAACTAATGTTGTGGACAAGGTTACTGTCGTCTCTTCCGTTCCTGTGTAATCTGCCTGCTTTGATTCATAATGATTTTTAAGGTGAGTTCTTAAGCTATTTGAATTGCTATTATCAAGCGAATAAACGAAAAAACCTAACTGATTCTCAACAAAACCTGTATTTATATATTCAAATGGACGGTAAATAATATTTCCAAAAGCAAATAAACTCACTGAAATAGAACCGTCTTTAATCACTTCACTCTCTTCTTCAATTTCCCATTCTGCTTCGAAATCTACTAGGTTTATGCTAGAAGCAACTGAGGGATCTCTATCTTCGGTATACCAAAACGGGATTACTAGTACATCCCCATACTCATCTTCTAACAAATAAGCTAATGGGCTAGTACCTCCATCTAAATTAAACTGGATAGGAGAAGTGGTTTTTGTCCAACCACTAATTGTTATCGGAAAGGAAATAATCTCTTGAGGCGTTGCTGAAGTAGAATTTGTTACTCCTAAATCTAATAAAGCATAATTATTTATTTGACTAAAATCGGAATAATCTGGAACTACGCAAGCAGCAAAAGAGGATACTAAAATGACTAATACAAAAGATATTCGTTTAATTTTCATATTTTATTATACATATAAATCCCTTTTTTTTATATCTTTTTTTGATTTTTTTTGATATAATTAGCCATGAAATTTGATTTACCTATCCCCTTTAATTCTAAATTAGCTACAAATTGGAATTTTTTTATTTTTTTATTATCTATTTATGCATCCATTGTTATTCCAGTTAACATTTTGTTTGAGTTAAACCCTTCTTCATTTTTATATATATCGCTAATACTTGTTTCTTTTATCTTCATGTTAGACATATTATTCCATTTTAATGTAGCCTACATGGTTCGTATGAAGTTTATCAACGATAAAAAACAAATAATTAAAAATTATTTGAAAAGTTGGTTCACTGTCGATCTTCTTGCAAGCATACCTTATGAGCTCATATTT
>CAYJGX010000147.1:0-4191 GCA_964369795.1 uncultured Spirochaetaceae bacterium | reverse complement strand
TAGCGGTCCAGGGACTGTTGTCACTCTTGGTGAAGGGGTTACGGTTAATGGTGGTTACACGAATGAAGGTGGAGGCGGTGTTATTGTTGATGATGGAGCGACTTTCATTTTAGACGGTGGTATTATCGAAGGAAATATTGGAGAAGTTTCAGATTATTCTAAAGGTGGTGGAGCGGTTAATGTTCTTCACGGTAAATTTATAATGAATAGCGGAATAATTCGAGATAACTATGGTTTCCGTGGTGCGGGTGTATTTGTTTCTAGTGTAAATGCATCATTCGAAATGAATGGTGGTGAAATTACACAAAATAGTGCTATTTTAGATAGAGAAGATATGGACCCTGATCTCCTAAATATAACAACTGGAACAGGTGCAGGAGTCTTTGTTGTAAACGGAGCAAAATTTACAATGAATGATGGAACTATCAGTAAAAATAGATCTTTTAGAGTTGGATCAGCTATTACCGCATCTGTTGAGGCGACTAGTAATAATCCTAACTCGGAAGTTGTTTTAAATGCAGGTATTATTACAGAGAACGAAGGATCAGGTTCAACTATATTGATAAATAAAGGAAATGTTCTTATAGAATCACCTGTAAGTTTAGAAGGAAATATTATTAATCAACCTTTTCATAAACAAGATAGTGCAGCTTATAATATAGTTGTTAAAAATGATGTTGAATCTACGAGTCCCGACGGTATTGCTATAATGAGCACATCTAAATGGATATGGAATATTACACCAGAAGCTAAGGTTATTCCATATCCAGATAATCCTTATGCTGTAATACCAACGCCATAAAAAATAAAATAAAATATGACTAACACCGTTTGCTAAATGACGACAAACGGTGTTTTTTGTTGAAAAATAAAATTAATAGAATGCAACATTTGAAAAGGTGCGCCTAAAAAATCTGAGAAATTATAATCTATTTATTTTGGGACTTAATAAGGTTATCTAACCAAAACGCCCCTGCGGGGGCGGTAACTAAAATGGCGGTGACGCAAACAGCCAGGATAAGGGCTCCCGAGGGGAGTCCCATGGCAAGGGGTATTCCTCCGATTGCCGCCTGAACGGTTGCTTTTGGCATATAGGCAACCGCAACAAATCCGCGTTCTTTTAGCGTCAATGGTGTGCGAATTAAACTACTCCAAACGGCAATAGCCCGAAACCCGAGCCCTGTTGCTATAACTAGTACTGCAGGCACAAATACGCTTTTTGCAACCTCTAATGGAGTCGCTGCCCCAACAAGAACAAAAAGGCAGATTTCTGCAAAAATCCAAAGTTGGTTAAATCGTTTTGCAAGAGCTTTAGCTAATTCTGGGTTATTGTGTTTAAAACAAATTCCAAAAGTAATTATTGCTAACAGCGACGAAAAGCCAACAAACTCAGCTATCAGAACTTCGACTCCGACCAAAGCAGAACTTAAACCCACAATCCCGATAAGCAAAACAGTCTCATCAATATTAACATCAACATCAACAAAAAATTTACTAATAATCCAACCAAAGAAAAATCCTGCTAGGGCGCCCACACCAATTCCCAACATAATGGAAATAGGCAAATTGACAATAGTCATTAGATCTATCGAACTTCCAGATGCCAACGCTAGGCAACTCGTAAAAACTAAAATGGCAAAAACATCATCGAAACTGCTTGCTGCAATAATCGTTTGCGGAATCTTCTTTGCAGTTCCAAGTTTTTTCGCTATCATTTCAATCATGCGCGGAATAACAACGGCAGGAGAAACGGCGGCTAAAATACTTCCCATCAAAAAAGCTCCTATATAAGTAATGTTAATTTCAAAAAGGGCTAGAAGGGGAGGTGCGCAAAGCCCGATGGCAAGAATTTCAATTAATGCAGGAAAAAAGCTTAGCATAACGGCGGGTCGACCCAAGCTTTTCATCTCGTGCAAGTTAAGCGATAAGCCCGCACGCAACAAAATAACAACCAGTGCGAACTTGCGAATCTCGGGCGACAAATCTATAATTTGACTTGGAATTAAATTCCCAAATTCTGGACCAAGTCCAATTCCAATTAGCAAATAAGCGACAAGGGCGGGCAACCCGATTTTTTTAAAAGAGAGGCCTAATAGAGACGAAACCAAAAGTACAATTGCAATGCCTATAAAAAACATATTTTTATTATAGCAAAAAGAACCATAATTTTCAACTTAGTAAGAAAATGCGTTTTTGGGGTGTTAAGTCAATAAAAATAATGCGTTTTTGGGGTATTTTGTACTAGAAAATAATGCGTTTTTGGGGTATTCTAATGTTGGAGAGTGATTTATGTTTAAAAGAAAAATCTACGATAAGCTACTTACCTGGAAGAATGAAGAGAATGGAAAAAAAGCCTTACTAATAGAAGGGGCTAGACGTATAGGGAAATCTACTGTTGCACAAGAGTTTGCTAAAAATGAGTATGAGAGTTATATTTTAATTGATTTTTCAAATTGTTCTACAGAGGTTAAAACTTTATTTAATGATATATCCGATTTAAATTATTTCTTTCTTAAACTCCAACTTTATTATAATGTGGAACTTATCGAGCGAAAATCTCTTATTGTTTTTGATGAAATTCAACTTTTCCCTTTGGCCCGCCAGGCGATTAAGCATTTGGTACAGGATAGACGTTATGATTATATCGAAACGGGTTCTCTTATTTCTATTAAGAAGAATGTTAAGGATATCCTCATTCCAAGTGAAGAAAGAAAAATTGCGATGCACCCCATGGATTACGAAGAATTTTTATGGGCTATTAGGAAAGAGGTTACTGCAGAGCAATTAAAAAGTATTGTTGATATGAAAAAGCCATTAGGAGATGGGGTAAGTCGAACCCTTATGCGTGATTTTAGGTTGTACATGCTGATTGGGGGAATGCCACAAGCCATTGTTGAATATATCGAAACGAATAACTTTAAGCGAGTAGACCTTGTAAAGCGGGATATCATTAATCTTTACAAAGAAGATTTTATTAAACTAGATTCTACAGGTAGAGCCGCAGCACTTTTTTCTGCCATTCCTGCACAGCTAAGTGGAAATGCCTCTCGTTTTCAGGTTTCTAGTGTTCTTGAAAATTCTCGTTCTGAAGATTTGCTAGGTTTAATTGATGAAATGAATGGCTCTAAAACGGTTTTGGTTGCCTATCATGCAAATGATCCAAATGTCGGGTTGTCAAATAACAAAGATTTGAATCTATTTAAAATCTATTTAGCCGATACTGGCCTTTTTACAACGATGCTTTTTATGGACAAGGATTTTACCGAAAACATCGTTTACGAAAAATTGCTAGCCGATAAACTGCCTGTAAATTTAGGTTATTTGTATGAGAATATCGTTGCTCAGATTTTAGTTGCCAATGGTCACGACCTCTTTTATTATAGTTTTCGCAATTTAGTCTCTAAGCGAAATTATGAAATTGACTTTATTTTATCAGCAAAAAACAAAATTATTCCGATAGAAGTTAAGTCTTCTGGCTACAAAACCTATAAATCTCTTTCTCTCTTTTGCGATAAATTTTCTAGCCGAGTAGGAAAGAAGTACTTATTTTATACGAAAGATTATGCAAAAGAAAACGATGTTCAAATGATTCCCTTTTATTACTTGCCGTTTATGAGGTAGGAAGTGGTAATCTTCGTTAGACCTCTTTAATATTGCGTTCTATCCTGTATTTAGTATCGCTGTCTGTTGAATTGTATTTTAATTTAATCAAAAAAATGAGACTTTACAGAATGTAAAATCTCATTTTTTTACCTTCCTTCTTCTTTGTGTTGGCAAGATAGAGAGAATTTTTTGTATAAATAAACTTAATTAGGGTAGGCGAACTTTTTAAATTGACGAATGGACATTATCAAAAGCTTGCTTTTGCCAAATGGCCAGTAGGAAATTTAGAAAGTTTGCCTATTCATGGCTAATTGTATTAATCAAAAAATTCGTTGTGAATAGCTAAAATTGCGTCGTTTAGCTTTTCTTGTGGAATGACACAGCTTAAGTTGGTGTCACTAGAACCGAGGCTAATCATTCGAATTGGGGTGTCTTTTAGGCGACCAAAAACACGAGAGATAAAGGCAGGGTCTCGCCATAGGCCTTGGCCTACGAGGCAAAGAATTGCTTTTTCGTCTTCGACTTTTACGCTACCCATTTTTTCAAGTTCTGCGACGATGTTGTCGAGGTAGGTGGTGTTGTCGATGG
>CAYJGX010000146.1:0-4207 GCA_964369795.1 uncultured Spirochaetaceae bacterium | reverse complement strand
TATTTAATTGAGCTAATGTCAAAGAGTGAAACGGTGTTGTATTGGTCATTTTCGGTGTTAGTAAGGCCTGGGAAGGTCATGTCGAAGTTAACTACATAGAGTTTTCCGTCTTTAATTAACGGCTCGCAAGGTTGGTCTAAGAGGCCAGTTGCGCCGTTGTCGTCTCCATTAATCCAAAGAGTTTGTAATGTGTGATCTTTGACATCGTAGAGGTGGATTGAGTTTTGTTTCGAGTTGGTGATGTAGATTTTTTCGGTCGTTTTGTCGAAATAGATCCCGTCGCAGCAAAGAACGCTTGGGTCGTCGATGATAATCGTTTGAGATTTAACAGAACCGTCGTTGTTAAAAGTGATTTTTGAAATAACGCCATCCCCAAAGTTTCCGCAGTAAAGATTTCCTTCGTTGTCAAAGCAAACGCCGTCTGCACCGTCGGTGTCTTGGACGCCTGGGGTGGGTTTTGCATTAAATTGGATAATTTTTCGTGGGTCTTTGCCTTCTGGAGCTAGTTTGACGGTGCCCGCATTCATTTCGTCTAAGGAAATCTTAAAAATGCAACTTTGGTTTGGCATGTCGGCAAGGTTCATGTGCGTGTCGCTCACGTAAATGTCGTTTCCTTTCCATCGAACAGCATTAGCGAGTTTAAATCCTTCTACTACTACGTCTACGGAAACCGCTTCGCCATTTATTACATTGACTCGAAGAAGTCGTGACATATAATTGGTGTCACTAAAAAATTGGTTGTCGGCTACATAAAGGTTTCCGTCGGGACCAAATTCGATACCCATTGGGTGGACTTGTCCCGTTACGGGGTGTAAGGGGAGGATGGTGCACCAGTCTACAGGTTTGTTGCCATCGAATTTAATGATTTTTGAGCCATCTTCTTCCCATGAAAGATAGTTAGGCACCGACATGAAAAGTTCTCCATTTGCATTGATTGCAAGTGCGTCAGGAACGGTAAAACCTTCGCCAAGATCGGAGAAGAGGGTTGGTTGGATCATTAGTGGGTCTAATACCATTAAGTTTTTTGCTGTAAAGTTTTCTGCTTTGCTACAGCTTGAGATTACTAGCGAGATTGCAAGTAACAAAAGGGTTAAAATTTTTGTCGTTTTGTGTGAAATATTCATTATTTCCTCCAATTAATTTATTTTAATAGCGAATAAATTATTATTTAATTATTCTCTATTAGTTGCTTGATGTTAGAAGCTTCGATAGCTTCCATTTTTGCACGGATATCCATTTTTTTATTGTAATACTCGATATCTGCCTCGTTCCAATCGTGCATTTCGTCATATTCTCCAATAAATGGGACGTTTAAGTCAATCCATGCGTTTATTATAGCAAGTTCGTCTTTATTTAAGTCTGCACAAACCTTCATCATAATTGGCAAATAAAAGCGAGGCGGACACAAAATAGAGTAAAGCAACTAGTTTTTTTAGTTTCATATTTAATCATAATATCCATCATTGATCATTTGTTGAATACTATCTAAATCTTTTTTGTCCATTTCTTTTCGGATAGCCCATTTCTTATCCCAATATGCCCATTCTTTTTCATCCCAATCTGCCTGTTCATCATACTCGCCAATAAATGGGACATTTAAGTCAATCCAAGCAGAAACGGTATCGATCTCCGCGTCGCTTAGTTTTGTTCCCTTGTGTCCGTCCCTAAGGAGATCAATGAGCCCACTTTTAATAGAACCCGCATAATAGGCAGGAATTTTTTCTACCGTGAGCAATCGAGTGTAGTAGTTGACCCATTTATTTGAAACGCCGATGTCTAGCCGTCCGTCTTTGCGGTAGCGGTTGGCATCTAGTAAATTTAGGTATGAAACATAGAATTTTCGTTTAGTTTCATCTGGGTTTAGAGTCTTTGTTTTGCGGTCTAAGACAATTCTGTCGGTTAGTTCAAAATGTGAAGCCGATTTACCTTGGTCGTGACACGAAATGCAGTGTTTATCCCAAATAGGTTGAACCATTTTCGCATAACTAAAAGGTTTTCCTGAAATATCGTGAAAGGGTTTTAGTTTTTGCGCAGGTTGTTGCATCGCAATGGTTTTTGCAGCATGTTTAGGGGCGTCAACCTTGTTTTCGTGACACCCGACACAAGAAAAATATTCATTAGGCATTAAAGTTGCCCAACTTCGCATGGTTTGAACAACTTCGTTATCTTTATTTAAAAGTTGAAGATAAATCGGTTTACGGGCAGGAACTTCAAACATGGCAGAACCATCCTCGTGAACATCAATTTCACCTAAAATCGTTTTAGCATCAAAGGTTGCCGAAGCGACACCCACAGGAGTCACCGAGTGCTGTCCGAAACTCGAATAAAGCTTTCCAGGACCTATTTCGTCTCTCGGTGGAGCCCAACAAGCACCACCAATGGTAACCGGTTTGTAATGCAATTCACTCACACGAATTTTCTTTATCTCGCCTTTTTTAACTCCCTTAACCCATTCGCCATGGTAAACATCTTGAACGTACATGGTGCCTGTTGTCATTCGGTAATCGACCGAAGAGGCCTTTACCGAAGGCACTTCTCTTGCCATAACAGGAACGGGGCTTTGGCAGGAATGAATAGGGTCGGAAGCTAACATTTCGCGTTCCCCATTCATTGTCATATAATAAACTTTATATTTTGTCCTAAACCAATCCCAGCCGGGGACACGCCCTTCCTTATTAAAGGCATACCCGCCTGTAAAATCATAACTAACTAAAAAATCATTTTCGCTTAGGGGGTAGGGATAGCCGTATTGTTCCCCCTCACGTCCAAAGTGGTCATCGCTAGTAATTTTTTTGTTTGGGTCCCAATTAAAAAATTCCAGTCCGTCGTAGTCCTGGCGGCCTTTGTTTGGATCGACAATACAAAGTTTTCCCCCCTGAGTTGTGTGATAACCTCCAGCAATGGACATGGATTTGTGGCT
This sequence comes from uncultured Spirochaetaceae bacterium, assembly GCA_964369795.1. Taxonomy (GTDB): domain Bacteria; phylum Spirochaetota; class Spirochaetia; order JAFGXN01; family JAFGXN01; genus CAYJGX01. The sequence goes on along the minus strand of CAYJGX010000146.1, from coordinate 1,287 downwards.
TCCTGGAATGGCTCGCGTGTGTTGCCAACTCGTTGGTTCGCAAGTATTATTTCCGTAATATTCGGTTTGTGCAGTTCCATCTGGATTCATCACAAAAAGGGCATGTGCATAGGTTTGCCCTCTGTCGTTGTAATCGCGTCTAGTATAGACAATACGCCCATCGTTTAGAAGGTGCGGAAAGGCTGTCTGAGTCTGATCAAATCCAACTCTTCTAACATATTTGCCATCTTTATTCATAATATACATATTCGGACCATCGCCCCATCCACAAGTGACCTCTTGAACGCATCGGTCGGAAGAAAAGGCAATGTCGCCATTTGGAAGATAACAAGGTTCGATATCGGCCCCGTAGGTGTCGTCGAAGGTAAGCTGACGAATGGCTCTTGTCTCTAAGTCCATTTCGTAAATTTTATAATTTCCAGTTAGAGGGGCAAATCCGTAGGTCGTTGCAAATCCTTTATTGGTTTTTCGCCATGAAAAGAGCATTTTTTTACCGCAGAAAGAGATTTCTGGGTCACGTACGATACCATTTTTTGCATCGAAAAGGGTTGTGACAGTTGAATTTTTGCCTTCTCGCAAAGGAGCGAGGTCGATCATTTTTAGTTGCGAGCCATTTTTTGCGCCAACGGCTGTTGATGTTGATAGATAGATGTCGCCCATGTTGGAGTGGGTGGCATAGATTATTTTGTCGGTTTTTTCCATGAGCGGAGCAAGCCGTTTTGCTTTTCTTTCTAGACAGAGTTCTGCATAGAGTTCAAACCAGCGGTAATCTCGGGGGCGATAATCTAAATTAGGCACCTCTTTGCCTAAGTCTCTGCAAACTTTTTCGATTAGTTGTTTTTCTAAGGCATTACTTCGTGCCTTTCGCATGTAATTGTAGAAATCTTTTCGTGAATCGTAACCCATTCTTCTGTTTTCGCCCGAATGAAAAGTATTATCTTGAATAAACCAATCTGTCATTTCGGGATATCTTTCCCACATCATTTTTGCCTGTGCAGAGCTTGAAATAGGAGAAAGTCCCCCTGTTATGCTCATCGACCTTGCCCATGCATTGCCTTCTTTAAAATTTGCAAAGCAAAAGGTTGTAACTAAAATAAAACAAATTGAATGAAATCTAGTTTTCATATCTATCCTCCGATTTTACTTGTATCTTAGTATACAAATTTGAATTTGTAAAGTACGAAATTCTATATATCAAATAATGTTCTACCTAAATAAAATAAATTAAGATTGTTTATAGAGAAAAAATTATTTTCTTATAAATTAGAAGCTAAAATATTAGGAATT
>CAYJGX010000145.1:0-4464 GCA_964369795.1 uncultured Spirochaetaceae bacterium | reverse complement strand
ATCAAAAAAATAGGAGAAGCTATGTTAGCAGATATAAAATTAGAAATAAAAGAATTCGTTACTCAATTTGAAGATACATGGAGGTATCTTTGACTTATCAAAGACCCAAAAAAAAATTGATCACTTAGAATCTCAAACTAATGCAGCGGGCTTTTGGGATGATAGGGCAAAAGCCGAATCTATATTCTCCGAGCTAAATGGCTACAAAAAGAAAATAGATGGCTGGAAAAAATGTAAATCAGAAACCGACGACATTATGACTCTTTTTGAACTAGCTTCAGAAAGTAATGACGAGTCATTAGTAGACGAAATTTCTTCGTCGCTTAATTCAACAAAGTCACAGTTTGAAGAATTAAAATTACTAGAAATGCTAAATGGTGAGTTTGATAAAAATGATGTCTATATGACGATTCACTCGGGAGCAGGCGGGACGGAAGCTTGTGATTGGGTTAGTATCTTATATCGAATGTATACTCGTTGGGCCGAGCAAAAAAAATATAAAATTGAAGTTGTTGATCTATTAGAAGCAGAAGGTGGCATAAAGTCAGTTACTTTTCAAATATCGGGCTTTTATCTGTTTGGGTATTTGCAGGGCGAATCGGGTATTCACCGACTTGTGCGAATTTCACCGTTTGATTCAAATGCTCGCCGTCATACTTCATTTGCCTCGGTCTATGTCACTCCAGTCATCGATGATAATATCGAAATAGATATTAAACCAGATGAAATTAGAGTCGATACTTACCGAGCACAAGGAGCTGGAGGGCAACACGTCAATACAACCGATTCTGCTGTTCGGATAACGCACATTCCTACAGGAATTGTCGTTCAATGTCAAAATGAGCGTAGCCAAATTAAAAATAGAGCAACCGCAATGAAAATTTTAAAATCTCGCCTCTATGAATATCTTTTAAATGAGCAAGAAGAAAATAAACAAAAAAATGCCGTTGAGAAAAAAGATATTGCGTGGGGTAACCAAATTAGATCTTATGTTTTTCAACCTTATACGATGGTTAAAGATCATCGAACCAAGCACGATATTGGCAATATTCATTCGGTAATGGATGGGGGGATTGACCCTTTACTAGAAGGTTATTTAAAATGGAAAATGGGAGGAGACCAATAAAAGAGCTATTTTTCTATTTAAAGCATTTTTTATTTTTCTCTATATTCTTTATGAACATCGCATTGCATGCTCAAACGCTTGATTTTGAATTAGACTTGAATTTTTCTAAAGATGAATGGAATGTGGGAGTTGCAGAATTTCGTGATTTAGGCGTCACTCCAGACCAAAGTCATCTTTTAAAATTAATCCCAACGATGTTATATGAACGTATTTTGCCCTGTGATTCTCATCTTCTAACAAACAAAGAGATTGAAATTCTTGCTATAGAATTCTATAAAGATAAAATATTATCACTACAAAAATCATTATCAACACAACAAAAAGAATACGATGAAATGTTTTTTGAACGTGATGTTACAGACGAAACAAGAAAGGCAAAATCTATTTCTATCCGAGAGCTTTATTTTGAATTAGAACGATATAAACAAATTCAAACAAGATTAGAACTCATCGAAATCGAAAAAGAGTTTCCTTGTAATATAATAGATAATGGCGAAGAGAACCCATTATATCCTGTTGTCGAAATCAATATTCAGGATTTTATGAAAGATAAAAAGATTGATATGTTGCTAACTGGTACTGTTGAACAAATTGAGGGGCTTATCTTCTATACAATAGAATTATTTTCAGCGGGAATCGATGAGCCCGTACTTTCATTGCGACGAGGTGGCGATTATCAAACTGTTCAAGATTTAATGCTACAGATTCGAATAAAGTCATTGAAATGGTCTTAGGCCGTCCATGGGCCTCGCTATTTTTAGAAACTTTTCCACTCTCTGCCACTATTGCCTTTAATGATGGCGCAAATGGCGTGGGGATCATAAATCGAATTTACATCGATCCCGCAACCTATTTAGTGCGTCTTAACGCACCTGGATTTATAGCAGAAGAGGTTGAAGTTATCTTGCAACCAAACGAGGAGGCTAGTTTTTCCTTGAGAATGCAAACAGATATTGCTTCGCCAGTAGTATTGCAGTCGTTTCCTTCGGGTGCAGATGTATATTTGTCATCGGAGTGGAAAGGAAAAACTCCATTACTCCTAGAAAATGCGGGTGTTTCTGAGCCGTTTGTCGTTCGAAAGGATAATTTTAGCGATTACTATGGCAGCATCGAAGATATAGAAAATTCTATTCTCAATTTTGAACTTCATTCATCGCGATTTGTAAACGAAGATTTATTTGAATTAAAGCGAAAAGATATGTATAATTCAATTACGATGCTAGTGGTGGGTGTCCCTTTCTTCTTATTTGGCTTTGCCTATGATGAAAAATGGAAAGCGATTCAAGATACCGATTTTCCTGCGAACAATCCAATTTTAGGGAATAGATTTCAACAGAGTTATTTTAATATTTCGACAACTCGTAATAGTTTAGCCTTGTTGAGTCAGTCTGGAATTGCCGTATTTGGCATTGGAATTGTCAATATGTTCGTAGACATGATTGAATATGTAGCTGTCTACGATAAAATGTGAGGTCTTTATGTTTAAAAAAAATAAAAAAGTAGGATTCGGGCAAAAATTAGCAACACTCTTTACTAAAAATAAGATTGATGATTCTTTTTATGATCAGTTAGAAGAATTATTATTATCTAGTGATGTCGGGGCAATTGCTACTATGGATATTATCGATGAATTTAAAGATTTTATCGATAAATCAAAGTTTGATTCCTCCATCTCAGAATCATTATTGTTTGATCATTTTTCACAGATTTTAAAAGAAAAAATTCTATCTATTTCGTTGTTACCCGAACCAAATAAATTAAATTTGTATTTAGTCTTAGGGGTTAATGGAGTGGGGAAAACCACTTCTATTGCTAAAATGGCGCATTTTTATCAGAATGAGCTAAATGTTAAAAATATCGTTCTTGCAGCTGGAGATACATTTAGGGCTGCAGCAATTGATCAACTTCAAATACATGGGGAAAGATTAAATTTCCCTGTTGTCGCCCATAAACCTGGATCCGATCCGGCTGCAGTTATTTATGATGCCGTCCAAAGCGCGATAGCCAAGAAAAGTGATTTAGTGATTGCCGATACAGCAGGTAGAATGCATACAAAAGTCAACTTAATCGAAGAGCTTAAAAAAATTACTCGGATAGTCGAAAAACAGTCAGATAATTACATTATAAAAAAAATATTAGTTCTCGATGCAACAACAGGACAAAACGCTATTCATCAAGCAGAAACTTTTCATGAAGCGGTTGGAGTAGATGCCATTATTTTAACTAAATACGACTCTTTATCAAAAGGGGGTATTGCTATTACGATTGCACGACGATTAGGAATCCCTTTTGCTTTTGTGGGTATTGGAGAAAAATACAGCGATTTTAAATTATTTGAACCTCAATCTTTTATCGATAGAATTTTAAAGGAGTAATTATTTGATTATAAAAAAATCTTTCTTATTTTTATCTTTATTTTTACTCATTTTTATTCCATTTTCACTAACAGCTAATATTCTTTATTATGAGGCGACTCCTTATGGGATTCCTTTACGCGAGATTTCTTCATCTAGAGTTAAAGAATTTGAATATGTAATTGTATATGAAGAAAATGGACAAAATACGATACGGCAACTTCTTGAAAATAGCAAAGAGATTAAGCGATGGGAAAAAATCGATCGATGGAAGGGGAGTTATATTGAAACTGAATATGAATTAGATCTTCCAGTGAGTCGTATTACCGTTAACAATGATTTAATCGAAAAAGAAGAGATTTTTTTCGAAGGCAAACTATCTGAAATAAGAAATTTTCATTATGTAAAGCGTATTCTAACGAAAATGGTCGTAACTGATGCCGACGAAAAAGAACTTTATACAAATCAGTATCTTCTAGCTAACAATGGAAGACTCACACGAGTCCAAAAAGAAATTGACGAAAATCCAACATCAAGCTATGCCTATCAATATGACATTAACGATCTAACTCGATTTACTGCACAAGAGAACGAAATGATTTTAACCTATAACTATTTAGGTGGAAATTTAACTTCTAGCAAACAACAAAAAGGGGAAGAAATTCTTTTTTATAAAGAAGAGTATATTGACGGTATCGATGAAACGGTAGAAGAGGACTATAAAAATGAAATTAAAATACAACAGTTTTGGACTAAGTCAGGTTTGTTATACCGAAAAATCAGATGGGAAAAAAATGAAAAAATAATCTATGATTATAAGTACAACGAAGATAATTATGTAATTCAAGAAAATATTCGCCGCAAAGGAGCATTTGAAACATATCTTTTTGAAATGGACGAAGATGGAAATCGAATATCACATAAATATACAAAAAATGGTATTTTACTTAGAACGGCAATTTATTCAGGACCCACCGATTTTAT
>CAYJGX010000144.1:0-4468 GCA_964369795.1 uncultured Spirochaetaceae bacterium | reverse complement strand
GAAGGTGTAGATGTAGTAGGAGTTACTTGGAAAAGTAGTGATAACTCTACGGCAACAGTAGATCAAAACGGTCTTGTAAAAGCTCTCTTTCCGGGAACGACAACTATTACCGCAAGCGACGCGGAAGGTCATAGTGGGGTAGCTTCTGTTACTGTTTTACCTGGCAATATTGTCCTAGACACAAACGATATTACTATTAGTAAAGAGACTCCCTCTGGCTATAGTTACAAATTTTTTAGCAGTGAAGCGGCTTTTCTTTCCGCTGTTGGTGAGTTCTTACCTGTTGGGACCGTTTTCAATATGTCTAATTTGTTAATTAGTGAAGTTTTCTTTGCCGATGGCGTAAATGAAACTTTCTTGCAAGGCAATAAGTCACTATTTGCAGTTGGTTCCTCATTTTCAAGTGCTGTTTTCACGGAAACCGCCATTGCAGGCGAGGCAGGAAAAACCTATTCTAAAAAAATCGAATTTACTCTCAAATTTAACGATACAAACATTCCTTTTGTTTGGAATGAAAATGCAGATTTAGATATTTTTACACTTCCAAATGAAGGCGAAGTTCTACTGAGTGCAACGGATTTTGATATTTCCAATATAACACAAACCAGTTTAAAACTAAGCTTTCTTGGTATTCAAGACAAGGTCATTGCTGCCTACCCAGTTGGTGTAGAAGATGGATTAGGAATGATTTCAATTGTTGTAAAAGCAAATGGAGTAGCCAAAGACACTATTAGTGGGGATATAGAAACTGGTGAACTGCCAGCACTCGATATAACTGGATTAGACCCAAATACAGATTATACCATTTCTTTTGAAGTTACTTTGGATTTAGATTCTGGTAATGTACCAGTAATTAATGATGATGTTACTCTCTCTACTAAAACGCTACCAGAAGGAAAAGCGTTAACCATCAGTCCATTACATTTAAGTGTTACTCGAAAGAGTAGCGCTAGAGGTATTCCAGAAAACAAAGCAACGGCTCTCTTTAACTATGGAGCGGAAATGGAAGTTGCCCTTCGTGATCTTTTAGGCGGAGATTACAATCTTTACAATTACTCAAAAGCAACTTGGAGTGCCACATTTACAGATAGTGATAATAATAGTCCTCTTGCAACAGTTGTAAATGCTCCTTATATGAAACGAACGGAATTTACTTTGTATTTAGATAAAGATTACCAATTGTCTTTTGAATATGCGTCAATCGTTGTTCCAGAAAGAGCAGATGAAGATGAAAAATTAGTCATTAACTTAACTTTGTCTGGAACTGCGGAACATTCTGATCCTGCTAAACAATTTTGGGGTGATACCTTTAGAATCAATAAAGATCCTGAATTTTCCGAAGTTATTTATTTCGATAGTAACTATCTAAAAAGTGACTCTGTAACGGAAAAAAAATATACTCTAGTAATGGCAGATGACTTTAACTATCACTTCAATGGGCTCAATTATAAAAACTTCGATACATATAATGCGGTACACACCAATGAATCAGCAGACCCCGAGGCATTTGCTTATAGCAGAATGTGGAATCCCGATTTGCCTAAGGGACGCCGTCATTATATGTGGGATCCTAGAACTATTGAAGTAAAAAATGGACTTATGTTGCAAAAAACATTAGCTGCGGATCCTGCCGCTGGCACAATTTACATTGGCCCCAACCAAACTAAGCCGGTAACAGGTTTTACGGACATGTTAGTTACAGATCCTAATTCAGATTGGGGTAGAGATGGATCCGTTATCTCAGGTCAATCAACAACAGATACGGTTCGATTTGGATATGTTGAGGCAAGAGTACGTGTTAAGAAAAAATCTTATTTAGGCAGTGTTGTTGCTGGTCCTTGGTATGCTATTTGGTTGCATGGGGTCTTATCTGAGTTTGACATGATGGAGTTTTTAGGTGCGGAGGATCGAAATAATAACTGCGTTACACACTGGCACAACGGATGGGGATCGTATGGCTCTGAAGGCGGAAATGGAGGGTCTCATACTTTATATACAGTTCCCGTCGATTATCAAAACACTTGGTGGAGATTAGGATTTTATTGGGATGCGAATAAAGCTATTTATTACTATGGTAACGAAGATCCTGTAACAGGAGAATACACATTAACTAAATTTCGAGAAACGACAGCAAATGCAGATAACACAGGAATAAATGTTACTGGTGGAGGTTCTGTTTCTCGAAATATAGCTACTAGTTACGGTGTAAATACAAATATTGCACCGCAGATTGCACCGACAGCAGATTATATTCCATATAATTCAACAACATTAAAAGGAATTATGGATACACCTTGTAATATACATATTTCAACAGAAACCGATACAGGTGGATGGGGTGGAAATTTTACGAGTGCTGCAGGTGGACATGACAGACTTCCAACTTGGATGGAAGTAGATTACATTGCATATTACTTGCCTGATGCTGCTTTAGAAGCTTTAAACATTACAACTGATACAGCAAATGCATTGTTAGTAAATGATACAATCGATTTAGAGTTTGAATATAATCCAATTTATACATCGGAACAAGGAGTGAGATGGTCATCGAATAACGAAGCAGTGGCAGTTGTCGATGAAAATACTGGATTAGTGACTGCGAAAGGTGCAGGGACTGCAACAATTACTGTAACCTCTACAGTAAAAGGTTCTATATCCGCTTCAGTCGATGTTAAGGTTGTTAGTACGCTCGAAAGAGTTACTTCTGTAGAACTTTCTGCAGAAACTCATACTGTACAAATTGGTTCAGATCCTTATACTCTTTCTGTGGAAGTGCTCCCAGCAAATGCTTCTATTAAGACAGTTACTTGGTCCTCTAGCGATCCCACTATTGCAATTGCAGGAGAAGATGGTATTATCACTTTTGCGGGTGGATATGGCGATGTTACAATTACTGCAACAGCTGATGACAACGAAAACATTTCCGATAGCTGTATCATTACAGTTACTCCGATAGAGATTACTGGAATTGAATTGTCTGTTGTTGGTATCTCGCAAGTCAAGATTGGCGATACATTGCAAATTGATGCAAATATAACTCCGAGTAATGCAACTATACGAGGTTTGTCATGGCAATCTAATGATGAAAATATTGCTACCGTTTCAATTTCTGGACTTGTTACAGGAGAGGCAAGTGGACCTGTTGTCATAACAGCAACATCAACAGATGGGTCAAATATTTCTGATGCTATTGAAATTACTATTGTAACAGAACTTATGGCTCCAAATAATTTAGTGCTTGGAGAGGAAGAATTTAGACTTGTTAAGGCATATGACTTCCAAACAGAGGATTCTACATTAACAATTCCAAGTGGTGTTACAAGGGAAAATGGAGTTCTAAAAACAGCCCCGGACACAAATACCTTCTATGGCATAAATTTTTCTGAATTACCAGATTACGATTACATTTCAATTCGTCTAAAAGAAGATTATTCGCAGAACTTATATTTCACGACTGGAGGATGGAACTATCAATTTTCTCGAGGAAATGGTGAATTGTGGACTGTCGATAGTACTTGGCAAGGCGATCGAACCGCTGCTACCGGGTGGAGTATAGATAGCGATTGGAATAACTTTGGAGTGATGAACAATGGAGTGAGTGCTGCAGTCTATTATTTAAATGAAGGAACGGCAATTACCAGTCAAACACCGGGAGTTCCTTTTTCTTCAACCATAGCACTTAACATGCAAGAAAGTGGTGGTGGTAATGTAGGAAATGTCGAAATCGAATATGTAGGTTTCTATAAACGATTTTTAGCACCAACTGCGGTTTCTATTACTGCGGATACATCAGACTTGGCTACTAATAGTAGTCGTAATTTGTCTGCAACTTTAACTCCAGCAAATGCGACTGGCGGAGTCACTTGGAGTGTTGCACCCGCAGATTTGGCAACTATCACTAGCAGTGGAGTTCTTACGGCAGGAGCAACGGCTGGAGAGATTACAGTAACTGCAACGGCTGTTGACAATAGTGCACTTAGTGATTTTGTCACTATCAACATTGCAGAAAGTGAAGCGATTACGGGGCTTTCAATTCCTGCTACCTATTCGATTATGGCTGACCATATAGCTACGTTAGATCTCACCTATACGCCATCAACTACCTTACAAACAGGAGTGACATGGACTTCATCAACACCTGCTAATGTCTCTGTGGATTCTACTACAGGACGAATTAAAGGGTTGCTCGAAGGAGGGACTTCTGTTATTACTGTTACGTCTGAAGTTGATTCTTCAATTCAAGCAACTTGTACAGTTACGGTAACACGTGCAACCGAGGCACCAGCGACTTTTACAACGGCAGCTGGAATAACCCTTCCGTTAATTAAGGCTTTTGATATGGATGCTGCTGATGATTCCCTTTCTTTGCCAGGAGATTATTGGTCATTGAGTGGTGGAGAACTAATTATTGATAAGAGTTCATCATCAAACAATGACGGTGATGCTGCAACAGTAACTGGGATCTCCA
>CAYJGX010000143.1:0-4533 GCA_964369795.1 uncultured Spirochaetaceae bacterium | reverse complement strand
ACTTTGCGCCCTCTTCTTTATAATTAGGCCTATTTTCGACAAAAGAAATCCGAACTCGTTTTGCGGTTGTATCTCGCGTGCGAAGCACTCGTTTATACCCAATAGTCGTTTGTTCGTCTGGATCATTTGTGTCCCCATGAATATAGGTTGGCATATTTGCCATTTGAACGGGTAGCCAATCGTTTAAATTTTCGGATATGGAATATTCTACTATAAATTTTTTGACTCGTTGTCCCAATGGAATATATTCTTGCATTAGAACCCTATTAAAACTAACATCTTCCGTAAAGTTAAAAACAATTTGAGCATCTTCGACAATGACGTCGTCAGTTGCCCAATAAGTTTCATAATCCTCATCGACAAGGTTTGCAGGAGAGAAATCTGATGAATTTCCTCGGATGTTAGAACATTCAATCGATTTAAGTAAAGCTTTATCTGTTAGTAAATTTTTCTCGAAGTCTTCTTGAATCGTATCCCAATATCTTTCTGCCGCATATAAAACGCTGTTAGATAAAAGACCACTTCTTGTAGGTGAGAAATTTAAAAGTAAATTTGCATTTCGCCCAACAGATCGATACCAAAATTCAATAAGTTTTTTATAACTCTTAGGCCAGGGGTTTAATGTATTATGAAACCAACCTGCCTGTGTTTTTACGTCTACTTCTCCTGGGAGCCAACTGCCAGCTTCTTCATTCCCATATTCGCCCCAACCAAAACTCCAGTGGGTACGACCGGCCCAGCCTTCTTCGTTTCCAATCCAACGAATATTGTTACCAAAGACGAGAACATCTTCATTATAATCAAAAATTTGCTCCATTGCCATTTTTTTCATCTCGCCTAAATAGTCATTATTTGCTTTCTCACTTCCACGATCCGATAATTTATTTGGATTTACATCTGCTGGATAATAATCATAATTTTTTCCAGCTATCCAATTGCCATCTGCGTCAAGTGGGAGCGATGGTGCGTCTGCATGGGTGCTCATCTCGCCCCCACCAAACCAACCAGATATTTGATTAGCGCCATCGAACCAGATTTCAAATAATTTTTCTTCCCCTAGTTCTTCTTTTGCAATTTCTAAAAGTTCTGCTACCTGTTCTTTGAAAATAATTTGATATTCCTCTTCTACATAGGCCCAGTTGTTTCGGTCGCCAGGCGAAAGATATAAGCCTAATTTCATGTTATGTTTTTTACAGTTTTTCGCTAACTCTCGAACCACGTCGTCGGTTCCACCTCCCGAATAGTTTGGATTTCTTAGCGAGTGTAGCGTTGTCTTTGTTTGGTAAAGGCAAAATCCATCATGGTGTTTTGCCGTAAAAATAATTCCAGTCATTCCGATTTTCTGCATTTCCAGAACCCATTGTTCGGTATACTCTGCAGGACTCTTTTTTGGCTTAAAAGCAGCCCCTTCGCCTGGTTTTCCAAATCCCCATTCCATATTTTGATAGGTGTTTGGTCCAAAATGAATAAAGGCATATTGCTCCATTTTATGACTTGCAAGCTGCCCCTTGCTTGGCACCGGATATAGCGGCTCTGGAACCTCATCCGATGTTTCTAAATTTGACGGAATACTTGTTCCAATTAAAAAGGAAAAGGCTTCGACACTATTTACAATGCTAGCTCCATTTCCAATAGAAGAGACTTTAATAGTAGCAACTTGCGAAGCAATTGCATCCTCTATTTGCAGCTCTGAATCGGCCGTATCTTGTTCGAAAAGTAATTTTCCAGCAGAATCATAAAGAGCAACTTCATATTTTTCGGCTCCTTTAATAGCGCTCCACTGCAACTTTTTTTCAGCCAAACTTAAATCCCTTGGTGGATTTAATTGCGCAACGTCACCTGCAATAAATCCATCGATCTCTTCCTCTTCAAAATCTACTAGACCGTTAAAACTTTCAAAATCGCCTAAATCACCGCAAGCGACTAGCGTCACCATCAAACTTAATACAAACCCAATACCACTAAAAATTTTTTTCATAAATACTCCTCATTTATTATGAATACCATAAATTGTCGCGTTGTCAATGAAAACCCTCCCATTTTTAATTAGGAGAGCCTGGATTTTCTAGGCAACTGCTGTACGATGAACTTTAATTAATCGTCGTAATCATCGTCATCGTCGTCTTCAAGCTCGCCAGACTTTTCTATATTTTTTTCTATAGATTCTTTTATTTTTTTCTCGTCATCTTCGGTTTCATCGTCACTAAGGACAATAGCTTGCGAACTTGGAAGTGATGAAAAATCGAAATCTTGATCCGTAAAGTTAAACCATTGTTGTGCCTGAAAGATAACAGACAAAGAAATTTCTTGACCTTCAGGAATAACAAGGCTAGTGCCATTTTCATCATCTAAAATTTCAAACTCAAATTCTTCGCTAGTTAAGAACTCAAAATCTTGAGTTTCTTCTTGTCCATCTGCTTTATAAACCCCTCGCATACGAATGCTATGAGTGTAGAGAGGATGATCCTCTGCTACCACATTTTGATTTTTTTCGTCGTCATCTAACGGTTCAACCTCAAACTCAATCTCTTCATATGCTTTTGCGTCAACAATCGTTGGTTTAATTTCGGGATTCGTTTTCCCTGTAAGCAGATCGACTAAAAAAGGTCCCTCTATGTCCGATTCTCCTAGTAACGTATCTTCTGCCGCATCGGTTAGATCGATGTCGATTTCAGAAATAAGCATTTCTACAGTGCTTAGCGTGATCGTTCCAATTAGGGTTCCACCTGTTCCAACCACTGGAATATCTGTTAAATCGTTTATACCCCTAGATGCAATCCCTCTTGCCTCTACTACCGTTGTTCCAAATTCAAACCCCACACGAGCCTTCCCTTCAGGAATAATACACGCCACAAGCAACAATGCAGATAGTCCCATCAATAATATTTTCTTCATAATAATAATCCCCCATAAACAAGATACTTCTATTTTACTGTAACTTTTAAAGAAGTCAACCTTTCAATTGCCCTAAACACAATTTATTTTTCTTCGATTGCCTCCTATAAAAAAATACCCCCTTGCGGGGGCAAATAAACTTTGATAAAAGTTTAGGGCTTTTTGTAAAAAGCAACATATTCGATTTCGATTGGGGAAGGAGTACTTTCCCCCTCAAAACCTAACTGTATAGTGCCAGTAGGTGTAAAAACTGGAATTGCATCATTTACAATTGTTCTATAATCAGCATTCTTCCCGATATAAAAGTTATCGCCATCTCGGTATATATATTGTTCTGTATATTCTCCTGGAACTACTTGCCATAAGACATTATTAGCATCTTCTCTTGAACCTCCCCAATTCAACTTCTGAACGCTTAGTAGAGAGTGTCCTGGTCTCAAAAAATTTATCATACCACCACTGTGAAGATAATAATCGGGGGTACAAGCATTTTCTAGTCTGTATCGAATTACCATACAGTCATATGAATCAATACCACTGAAATTTAGATTCACATTTTGAGGTGAAACAAACTGTCCTTTCGTATCTAAGCCCCAGTCTGGCATACCTTCTTCTGATTCATTAAAATCGTAGGCTTTGACTAGCGTTAATGTCGCACCCGCTGCATTGTAATTAACTGGAGCAGAGACCCCTTGTCCTGCAGTAAATTTAAATGTATCTTTAATTTCACCATTTACTGTAGAGGTAGCCGTAATCGTCACTTCACCATTTCCTTTTGCAGTTACAAGACCATTTGTATCAACAGTTGCAAGAGTTTCATCACTACTAGACCAAGTTACATCTGTTTGATAGGTGTTTTTAGGAGTATAGGCGATAGACAATTGTTTTGTATCATCTATTCTAATAGAATCGGTAGAACCGGCAATTTCGAGGGCGGTCAGTTCGAGGGCTGCTTCGTAAAAAGCAACATATTCGATTTCTGCTACCCCAGTTTTAGTTTGTCCGACGTCAAAATGGCGAATATCCAACCCAATTTGGCTGTTATCGAATGGAAGTGTGCTTGTTCCAGATATTTCTTTTGGGTTTGCACTATCAATATAATATGTTACTACATTATTAATATTCAAAACTCCAAAATCCTTCCATGTAGCCCCATCATATGACCATCCAGTTGTTATTTGATTCGTATTTGACCAAACTGAAGTAGGATAAGTATTCACGATAGCTGTACTCTGATTCGCATTGTGACGTAAAAAATTATGCGACCAATCATTTGAATTTAAAATTAGGTTGGGAGGAAAGTCATATTTTGCACGAACCACAACATAACTAATACCTTCTGGTAAATTTCTAAAATTGAGAGGGTAATAATTAAGTGCGCCACTTGTAGTTCTTAAAACGCCTTTTTCCATTACTAAATTTGGCTCATTCATTCCACCAGGAATTGATGGGTCATTTCCAGAGAAGTTAAATGCTGCTAGCAATGAATAATTTGCTCCTTCAACTACGAGTGTTTGAGGTGCTAAATAACTCCACGCTGCAAAAAGAGTTGTTTCTGCACTTATAGCAGTTGTAAAATCCCAAGCTGTTGTGCCTGCTGCCTCTTTATACCAGCCTTCAAAATTATAGCCCTCGCGT
>CAYJGX010000142.1:0-4572 GCA_964369795.1 uncultured Spirochaetaceae bacterium | reverse complement strand
GCAAGGTGGAATACCACCGGGAAGTCGAAATTTCTTGTCGCGTGCCTGGGCAGGGGAAAAACATCTAAAGGAGTGAATTATGGATATTGTAAAATCCTACATCATGGAAAAAGGGATCGAAAACATCGATTATGGTTTTCTTTCTTATTTAACAAGCCTTTCAAAGGTAAAAGAGGTTTCCCCGAAAATTGCAGCTACGGTTGTAAAAGAATTAGAGGCACAACGCGTTAATTTAAAGCTTATTGCAAGTGAAAACTACTGTTCATTGGCGACTCAAACAGCTATGGGTAACTTGCTAACGGACAAATACTCAGAAGGAGTTCCATATCACCGATTTTATGCGGGTTGTGATAACATCGATGAATTAGAAAGCTATGCTGTAGAAGAAGCGAAAAAGCTTTTTGGAGCGGATCATGCTTATGTTCAGCCTCACTCGGGAGCAGATGCAAACTTGTGTGCTTACTGGGCTATTTTAAATAAAAAAATCGAAATGCCAGCAATGGAAGAATTAGGTGAAACTAATTTAGCGCACTGGAGTAAAGAAGATTTTGACAAACTTCGGGTCAAATTTGGTGAACAACGACTTTTGGGGCTTAATTATTATTCAGGTGGACACTTAACTCATGGTTACCGAAACAACGTTTCTGCTCGTATGTTTGACGCCTATTCTTACGACGTAAACGAAGAAACGGGCTTGCTCGATTACAACGAGATTGAAGCAACTGCAATGGAAGTTAAACCGCTTATTTTATTGGCAGGTTATTCTGCATATCCTAGAAAAATCGATTTCTCAAAAATGAAAGCGATTGCGGACAAGGTGGGTGCAGTTCTTATGGTCGATATGGCTCACTTTTCCGGCTTGGTTGCGGGTAAGGCTTTTAGTGGTGTTTATGACCCTGTTGCTTATGCAGATGTGGTTACAACGACTACTCATAAAACTTTGCGAGGTCCTCGTGGCGGTTTGGTACTTTGTAAGCAAGAATATGCAGAATCGGTTGACAAGGGTTGTCCTCTTGTTATCGGCGGACCGCTTCCACACGTTATGGCAGCAAAAGGTATCGCTTTTACAGAAGCCAATTCTCCTGCTTTCCAAGAATATGCGGCAAACATTGTTAAAAACTCGGCAACTTTTGCACAAGCTTGTATCGATGAAGGCATGACTATTGCATCAGGTGGAACAGATAATCACCTTTTCTTAATGGATGTCACTCCATTAGGACTTAACGGCCGACAAGCAGAAAGTGCAGTGCGTGAATGTGGTTTTACGCTAAATAGAAACGCGCTTCCTTTTGATCCAAACGGTCCTTGGTATACATCGGGTCTTCGATTGGGAACTCCTGCGGTGACTACCTTAGGAATGGGCGAAGCAGAAATGAAAGAAATGGCTTCTATTTTTAAATTGGTCCTATCTAATACAAAGCCAGCTATCATCGAATCTGGAGCAAATGCAGGAAAGCCAAGCAAAGCAAAATATGTTATTGCTGATGGAATTGTCGAAACAGCTAAAGCAAGAGTCAAAGTCCTTTTAGATAAATATCCTGTTTATCCAGAATTGGATCTTGAATTTCTTAAAAAGGCTTTTTGCTAGGAGCTTTTTTATTGCACAAAAGATTAGTGCAAACTTTTAAAAGGTGTGCAAGTCACACCTTTTTTCTTTCTTAACCAAAGGAGTTTTTTATAATTTATTTAAAGCATAAATTTTTCCTTTATCAAAGCAGAATTATTGGAATTTAGATTTACCGCCGGAGAAATATGGGACGGTTTATCTAAACCGAAGGTTTAGCGAAAACCGACAACAAATTTCGCACGGAGGTAAATATGAAATATAAGAACACACTACGAAGTGATACAACGACTCAAGGGCGAAGAATGGCTGGGGCGCGTGCTCTTTGGCGGGCGAACGGCATGAAAGAAGAGCATTTTGGAAAACCGATTATTGGGATTGCAAACTCTTTTACGCAAATGGTTCCAGGACATGTTCATCTCCATAAAATTGGGCAATATGTAAAAGATCTTTTTGAGAAAGAGGGTTTTTTCGCTGCCGAATTTAATACGATTGCTATCGACGACGGGATTGCGATGGGTCACGATGGGATGTTGTATTCGCTTCCTTCTCGGGAAATTATTGCAGACAGTGTTGAATATATGGCAAATGCTCACAAGGTCGATGCACTCATTTGTATTTCGAATTGTGATAAAATCACACCGGGTATGCTTATGGCGGCAATGCGGCTCAATATTCCCGTTATCTTTGTTTCGGGTGGTCCGATGGAAGCGGGGAGACTTGGCGATAAAAAATTAGATTTAATTGATGCAATGGTAACCGCTGCAGATAAAAACGTGAGTGATGAAGAAGTTGCGAAAATTGAAATGGCAGCTTGTCCTGGCTGTGGTTCTTGCTCGGGGATGTTTACGGCAAACAGCATGAATTGTTTAACCGAAGCGTTGGGTCTTTCTCTACCTGGCAACGGAACCATTGTTGCAACTCACGCAAATCGAATTAAACTCTTCGAGGATGCGGTTAAAATTCTTTGTGAAAATGTGCAGCGCTACTACGAATTTGGGGACGATTCTGTTCTTCCAAGAAGCATTGCAACTAGAGAATCCTTCCTTAATGCCATGAGCCTCGATATCGCTATGGGAGGCTCTACAAACACCGTATTGCATTTACTCGCCATTGCAGGAGAAGGAGAGGTCGATTTCACTATGACCGACATCAACAATCTCTCTAAAAAAGTGCCTTGTATCTGTAAAGTGGCGCCAAACACGCAAAAATACCATATTCAAGATGTTAACCGAGCCGGCGGAATTCTTTCCATTATGGGAGAACTAGACCGTGCCGGACTTATCGATACCAGTGTTAAACGAGTTGACACCCTTTCATTAAAATATGCTATTCGGGACAACGACCTCATGAGCCGAGAAATCTTGCAATCTTCCTTAGACAAATGGAATTCCGCGCCTGGTAACGGGGAACGCAACTTAGTTATGGGAAGCCAAAATAATGTCTACAAAGATTTAGACAGCGACCGCCGAAATGGCTGTATTCGAAATACCAATTTTGCCTACACCAAAGATGGTGGACTTGCTGTTCTTTTTGGCAACATTGCAGAAAACGGCTGTATCGTAAAAACGGCGGGCGTTGACGAATCTATATTTAAATTTACAGGCACGGCGCAAGTCTACGAATCACAAGATGACGCATGCGAGGGCATTTTATCTGGCGAAGTTAAATCGGGCGACGTTGTGGTTATTCGTTACGAAGGCCCTAAAGGTGGACCTGGGATGCAAGAAATGCTTTATCCCACAAGCTATTTAAAATCAATGCACCTTGGAAAAGAGTGCGCCTTAATTACCGACGGTCGTTTTTCTGGCGGTACAAGTGGGCTTTCCATTGGCCATGCATCTCCAGAAGCGGCAGCGGGTGGAGCTATCGGATTGGTAGAGAAGGGTGATAAAATCGAAATCGATATTCCAAACCGAACGATCAATGTCCTAATTTCCGACGAAGAAATGGCAAAGCGAAAGGCTGCCCAAGAAGCTCGGGGGAAAGCTGCTTGGACACCCATTTCGCGCCAACGGAATGTTCCTAAATCATTACGGGCTTATGCTAAACTAACGACTTCTGCGGACAAAGGTGCGATTCGTATCGTAGAAGACTGATGGTGTTTGAATCATTTATTTAGATATTCGCTTTTTTTAGTATAGATCCTCGTCGTCTGGGAGATTGTCTTTTATAAAGAGCTCTAACGGAACGATTTTTCGTTTGGGTAGTGTATAAATTTTAGGATTATCGGTGTCATCGATAATTGAATCGTATAAATCTAAGATTCCTAAGTATCCTTGCAAATCTGGTTTTTGTCCAATGATAAAATCGATAAGTCCTTTTTTGATGGCATAGCGATTATCAAGTGTGAGATCAAAGGTGATAATTTTAGGGCGTTTGCCGATGCATCTTTCTGTAATTTTTTCTATGACACTTGCAATTAACCACCCCGATTCATCACTTGTAAAAATCCCTTGATATTCACAAATATGATCCTTTAGAGTATCAAAAAGCATTCTTGCACCTTCTTCTTTATTGGAAGCAAGATAGGATTTAGTGACACATACAATTTCTGTTTGGGTGCAAATTGTATCGACAAAACCATTTATTCTTGCTTCGTTGTGATTATTTGCATTGTAAGGAGAGATAAGTAGAACTTTGCCTGTTTTTCCTATCATTTTATGCATGAGATCGGCACCCATTCTGCCGCCTTGGTAGGCATCTTCCCCTATGAAATACGAAAATTTTAAATTTTCTTCTATTTCGCAATCGAAAGTAATAATAGGTTTAGTGTAATCTGTAAGTGCATCTTCAAAAATTTCTGGGATTACGGGTGCGATTAAGAGTCCATCGCAATTTCTTTTTAAACACTCTTCTATAGCAATGTTGACTGAATCAATATCGTGTTTATCAAAAAAAAATTTATTGATAATGACATTTTTTTCTTGAAGATCATTTGCAGCTTGTTGATTTCCTTTATTAGGCTCGGTCCAAAATGATGAAGCTGTTTCTGGGTAGGGCATGAT
>CAYJGX010000141.1:2064-4583 GCA_964369795.1 uncultured Spirochaetaceae bacterium | reverse complement strand
AACTTCAAAAGGGTGCTAATTTTTCAGATTATGTCAATAAATATTCAGAAGACGAGGAAACTAAATCGCGAGGAGGACAACTTGGTTGGACTTCAATGCAAGACCCTCGTTTTTTACAACTTTTTGGAGAAGATGGAGCACTCGAAGTTTTGTCTTTAGCGAAAGGAAAAGTTTCTTCCGTTTTAGAATCTCCAATGGGCTTTCATATTGTTAAGGTGACGAATAAAGAACCCGGTGGAATCCCATCCATAAATGACAAAATTAACCCTCAAGTAGACTCAACATGGAAAGATTACATTATGCAACTTCTTGTAAAAGATGCGGCAGAACGTGCTTTTATGGAAGCGATGCAAGAATTAGCAAACGAAATCAAAGAAGATGCAATTATCACTTATTATAACAAGGAGTTAGAATAAATGATTTCAACTATGCATCATGCTAGATCGGTTGTAATCGAACATTTATATAGCTGGGAGCTTAATCCTATTGCGACAGAAGATCTTGTAAAAGAGGCTCACGAAGCAAATCCGGAACTTCCAATGCATTTGTCTTGTTTTATCACATTAATGCTTACTAATATAACCGAAAAACAATCAGAATTAGACAGTGCAGTAGCACCTTATTTAAAAAAATGGACAATCGATCGCCTATCTAAAATCGATCTAAATATCTTACGCTTAGCCGTTTACGAGCTTCTTTATCAACAAGAAACCGATGCAGCTATTGTTATCGATGAAGCGGTAAAGTTAGCACAAGATTATTCGTCTGACGATTCTCATAAATTTGTAAACGGAGTCCTCGAGGCTTTTGCAAAAGGAAATAAAATAAATGTCGGTAAAAAAGAAATTAAAGGATAATAAAGCACTCAAAATTATTTTTATAGCATTTGTCTCAATAACAATTGTCACTGTTATTACCTTCTTTTCGATAAAAACGGTTGTTTCTAACAAGCGAAATGCGCAAATTGCATATGAACTAGAGCAAGTTGACATCTATATTCTTAACAGTCAATTTTCCGACGCCTTAATGCATTACGAATTATTAAATCATAAATACATCACTAATCCTTTGCAAGCCTTATCTTATTTAAAACGTGGATATACCATTGCTACAGAACTAAATAACTATAAATCTTTAGCTAAAACCTCGCAAAGTTTATTAGATAAATTTCAACCAAATCAAGATTTAGCGGCATTAACCGTTCATGCTTTGCTTCGTGACAACAAGTATTCTCAAGCCTATAAAATTGCAAACGAAAATCTAACAAACCCAGATTACTCCTCTTTAAAAGGAGAGGCTTTTTTAAAATTCAGTTCTCAGTTAGAAAACTTTGAACAAGTCGAAAATCTATCAGAAGAAGATAAGGAATTAATTGCATTAGTCGAGTTTGATTTGTCTAAAGTCAATCTTTTAATCGATTATTATAGCAACTTAATTGAAACTTCTACAGATATCAGGCTCATTAAAAACTTAGTTTTACTTTATTGCGGAAATGGAGACTACGCTAAGGCGTGGAACCTTTGTGTCACCTATTTAAAAGCGGATGCTCCCGAACTATATTTACAAGTAGCAGTCGACCATCATCAATATGAAGAGGGAATTAGCGTTCTCTATCAAATTATGGAAGAAAACGACTCTGATTCAGAGCTAAGTGAATTTAAATTAATTCTCGCCGATCTCTATATTAAAACAGGCAATTTATTAGAGGCCGCTTTAATTTACAAAGAATTTGTTTTAAACAAATATGAATA
This sequence comes from uncultured Spirochaetaceae bacterium, assembly GCA_964369795.1. Lineage (GTDB taxonomy): Bacteria > Spirochaetota > Spirochaetia > JAFGXN01 > JAFGXN01 > CAYJGX01. The sequence continues at coordinate 2,832 of CAYJGX010000141.1, read as the reverse complement.
TTCTATTGTCCCGTATAAAAATTTCTTAAACATTGTCGAAATGATCAAACCAGAAATAAGAAATTATAATAAACTAGACGATCTTTCTTTATTCAATGTCATTTCTCCTATTTTCACTCAAAAGGCACCTTTTACCGATCCATTTACAAAGGACATCAATTTAATCTTGTCCTTTGCCGAATTACTAGAAAGATTAGACAAACGGCAAGAGGCTCAAAATTTTATCAACAGTTATTTGCAAAATTATCCAGAAGATACACAGGCTCAACTCTTTTTATATAAATTAGTCGACTCTTCACGACCCAATTCTTTTATTAGTCAGCTCTATTTTTTAATGGAAAATGATAGTTCAAATGAACTTGTGCCAATGACACTAGCTCATTATTTGATTGGTTTCGAAGACAGACGAGACCAGTTAGACGATGTCTTAATCCATTCGCAACAGTATTTTCCTAATTCAAATTGGGTTCAATTTTATAAGTCATATGCCTTGTTGTTAAATGGTGATTATCAATCTTTAACAAAAAGTGCCCAAATGTTTAAAATGATGTATTTAGATGATTTTTCTTGGGAATATGCCTACAATGCTGCCGAGATTAGTAAATATTTACTAGAATTAGATATTGCTTACGAATATGCACAAAATGCAGAAACAGCCTTATACTCAAATAAAGAATTAGCTCCTTTACAATTAAAAATTGCCTTTGGAAAGGTTAAGGCGTTGCAAGGAACTATTTTAGAAGCAAAATCGAATATAGACGACGCCAT
>CAYJGX010000141.1:0-2054 GCA_964369795.1 uncultured Spirochaetaceae bacterium | reverse complement strand
CAACATCGATGCTCTTTTGTCTCTTAAAAAGATCAAAATGGAGCAACTATGATTCAACTCAAAACCTTAGATCAAATTAAACTAATTAAAGAATCGGGCGATATTCTTTATGCCACCATGCAAAAGGTGGGCTCTATAATTTCAGAGGGGATGACCACTTTAGAATTAGATAAAATTGTTTACACCGAAATCACTAAAAATAAAGCAACTCCAGCCTTTTTAAATTATGGCGGTTTCCCAGGTTCGGCTTGTATTTCTATCAACGATGAAGTAATACATGGTATTCCATCTAAACGAAAAATTGCCTCTGGGGATCTTGTGAGTGTCGATATAGGTGTCAACTATAAGGGTTATATATCCGATAGTGCATATACTTTTACTATCGGCTCAATTACAAACGAGGAAGAAGAGTTAATAAAAGCAACTCAAATTTCCTTAATGGCTGGAATTCAAGCCTCCTGTGTCAATAATCGTGTTAAAGATATTTCAAAAGCAATCTATTCGAATATAAAACAATATGGTGTTGTTGCAGATTATTGTGGCCATGGTGTGGGGCTTAGTGTGCACGAAGATCCACAAATACCTAATGTTCTTTCCCCTTTTGGTCTCAATCCTCGATTAAAAGCTGGGATGGTTATTGCAATAGAACCGATGGTCAACTTAGGGACTCATCAGGTGGAACTTTTAGAGGACGACTGGACCGTTCGAACCTTAGACCGAAAGAAATCGGTTCACTTTGAACATACAGTGGCTATAACGGAAAAGGGTCCCATTATTTTAACCGATGGAAAATCGATAAATTTATAATTTTTTTTGTAACTGTTTTTGTTTTTTATGATTATATTAGTATAAGGAGGGATTACATGTCTCGAAAAATAAATAATATAATTTCAATTTCTATTCTTTTATTATCACTTATCGTTTCTGGTGCTTCGTTGTATTTCGCAACTCATCAAGATATCCAAATAGTTCATGCCGATTCAAAATTAGAACAAAAGGTTACAGATCCTGTTTCCTTTTTCTCCTTTCGTGATGTAGTCAATCAAATATTACCTTCTGTTGTAGAAGTCGATACGGTTATTGTTCACGAACAAACGGTTAATTCTTTTAATCCCTTCGATCTCTTTGAAGATTTTTTTGGTGGAAGACAAGGACAAAACGAACAAAAACCTAAAGCGGAGCCACAAAAACGTGAATATAGACGCCCTGGTCTTGGAAGTGGAGTTATCGTTAAAAAAAGCGGAAAAACCTACTATGTTTTAACAAATAATCATGTGGTCGAAGATGCAGACGAAATTCAAATCACCCTAAAAAACAGTGATTCTTTTGACGCTAAACTGGTGGGTCGTGATTCTCGTATGGATTTAGCCTTAATTTCATTTGAATCTAGTGAGTCTTTGCCAGTCGCTCCATTAGGGGATTCTGAAGCATTAGAAGTTGGTGATTGGGTTTTAGCTTGTGGAAGTCCCTTTGGTTATATGTCTACCGTTACTGCGGGTATTGTTAGTGCAAAAGGGAGAAGAGGACCCGATTCAAATATTAGTGATTTTATTCAAACGGATGCGGCTATCAATAGCGGTAATTCGGGTGGCCCATTGGTTAATGTGAATGGTGAAGTGGTTGGTATCAATACTTGGATAGCAACAAAAACAGGTGATAGTGCTGGATTAGGTTTTTCCATTCCTATCAACAACGCTAAAAAAGTAATCGAAGATTTTATTAACAAAGGGGAAGTTACCTACGGGTGGCTAGGGGTTCTTATTGGCGATGCACCAGAAGAGATGTTAGAGTCTCTTGGGTTAGATAAGGTTAAAGAAAAAGGATCACTTGTTCAAAACTATTTTATCGATTCTCCAGCACATAAATCTGGCTTACAAGCAGGTGACTATATTGTTAGTATCAATGGGGAAACATTTGATGGAACAAATGAACTCATTCAGAAGGTTGCACGGCTAAGACCCAATGAAAAGACCGAGTTTGGTCTCTATCGAAATGGCAAGTACATTCGACAACGAGTTACCATTGGAAAACGGCCATCCGATGACAAGGATAAC
>CAYJGX010000140.1:0-4611 GCA_964369795.1 uncultured Spirochaetaceae bacterium | reverse complement strand
AAAAACAAAAAAGAATATCGCTGTTTTGTAATCAATTGACTAATAAAACTTTTTTTGCTATCATATTTTATGTTAGTCTTTTGGAGGGATAAATGACAATTCGTGAAACATTAAGTTATGATGACGTTTTAATGGTTCCAGGATATGCAGACTTTTTACCAGGTGAAGCCCAAATTCGCACTCGGTTGGTCAAAGATGTTTATCTAAATGCACCTATTATTTCTGCGGCTATGGATACGGTAACCGAAGAAAAAATGGCTATTGCACTTGCTTTGCAAGGGGGTGCAGGTATTATTCACCGAAATTTATCTCCAGAAGTTCAGGCAACTCAAGTCGGCAATGTTAAGCGCTATCTCAATTGGATTATCGATAAACCTGTAACGGTTAATAGCGAAATGTCAATAAAAGAAGTTCTTCAAGTGACAGCCGAATGTGGCTTTTCTGGCCTTCCAGTTGTCGATAAAGACAATAAGCTCGTTGGAATTATTACGGGTCGTGACATTAAATTTTGCAACGACTTTAATTTAAAAGTCAAAGATCTTATGACACAAGAAGTGGTCACTTTAGGGGCAAATGCACGTCCCGAAGAGGCAAATGATCTCTTCAATAAATTTAAAATCGAAAAACTCCCAGTGGTCGATGACAATGGCTGCTTAGTTGGACTCATTACGGTTAAAGATATCGAAAAACATTCTGCATATCCAAATGCGGCACAGGACCCAAAGGGTCGTCTTATTTGTGGTGCCGCTATCAGCCCAAATGATTGGAAAATTAGGATTCCATTGCTTATTGCAAATAATGTAGACTTTGTCGCGTTAGATACAGCGCATGGCGATTCAATTGGTGTCATAGAAGCAATTAAAGAAATTAAGAAAACTTACGATATCCCTGTGCTCGGGGGCAATGTGGTCACTGCAGAAGGGACCAGACGTTTAATAGAAGCGGGTGCAGACGGCGTTAAAGTGGGTGTTGGTCCAGGTTCTATTTGTACAACCAGAATTGTCGCTGGTGTTGGTATGCCTCAATTTTCTGCCGTCTTAGAATGTGCAGAAGAAGCGGCTAAATTCAATGTCCCAGTTATTGCCGATGGTGGTATTAAATTTTCTGGTGATATTGTAAAAGCGATTGCCGCTGGTGCTTCATGTGTTATGCTTGGAAATTTATTAGCGGGATTATCGGAATCCCCTGGGAAAGAGATTATTTTAGAAGGGCGGATGTTCAAGTCCTACCGAGGGATGGGCTCCATTGCCGCTATAGTCGAAGGTTCTGGTGACCGTTATCAAATGAAAGGAAACGATGCACCCGTTCCAGAGGGAATCGAAGGTCGAGTTGCCTACAAAGGAAGACTCAAAGATTTCTTACTCCAATTAACAACGGGTCTCCAAAAAGGGATGGGCTATTGTGGTTGTAAAACCATCGAAGAGCTAAAGGCGTATAAAAATTTCGTTAAAATAACGGGTGCTGGACTACAAGAAAGCCATGCACACGATGATTATATCACACAAGAAGCACCTAATTATTCTCGAAAGGGTTAATTTTTAGGATTTCTATAAAACAAAAGACAAAAGGAAAGGTCAACCATGAATGTAGTTGTCATTGGTGCCCAATGGGGCGATGAAGGAAAAGGTAAAATCGTAGATTATTTGGCAGATAATGCAAAAAATGTCGTTCGATTCTCTGGTGGTGCAAATGCGGGCCACACAATTGTTGCTAACGGTGTAACATATAAATTGCACTTAGTGCCTTCTGGAATTATTTCTCCAGATAAATTGGTCATGTTAGGCTCTGCAATGGTTATCGATCCAACTGGGTTTTTTCAAGAACTAGACACTTTAACAAGCCAAGGTTTAGATTGGGCAGGGCGTGTATTTGTTTCTGATCGAGCGCATATTGTTCTTCCAAAATACAAAGAAGTCGACAAAGAGATGGACCTTAAACGAAGAAAACCTATTGGCACAACAGGTCGAGGAATTGGGATTGCTTATGCACAAAAATCTCATAGAGATGGTCTTCGTGTATGCGATATTTATGATCCTCAATTTTATAGCCTTCTAACTGCAGACGAAAAAGAATATGTCGATTCATTTAAAGATCGACTAGAACCTATGGTTGTTAATTCTGCTTACTGGATGGAAAACGTTCAAAATGAAAATACATTATTTGAAGGAGCACAAGGGGTTCTTCTAGATTTAGATGGAGGGACTTATCCATTCGTTTCTTCTGGTTTTTCATGTTCCGCTGGTGCAGCTATTGGTGGATGTGTAGGCCCAAGAAAATTAGACAATGTAATGGGTGTTTTTAAAGCATACCAAACAAGAGTTGGAAATGGTCCTTTTCCTTCAGAATTTGGTAAATCTGAAAATGATTTAGAAGAGATGGTTCGTGAATTAGGAAATGAGTGGGGCGTTACTACTGGTCGTGCTAGACGGTGCGGGTATTTAGATTTAGTAGCTCTTAGATACACCTCCATGAACAACTCTATGGATTCACTTGTTCTAACACACTTAGACGTATACGATTCACTAGAAGAAATTCAAGCTTGTGTTGCCTACAATATTAACGGCAAGGAAGTTAAAGAATTTCCTTCAAAGTTGTCCGATTTAGAAGCGGCTATCCCTGTAAACAAAACTTTTAAAGGATGGAAAACCGATTTAACAAAGGTTAAATCCTACAACGACCTTCCTCAAGAAGCAAAAGATTATATTGCTTTCATCGAAGAGTATACAAAAACTCCTGTTAGCATTATTTCCGTTGGTCCCGATCGAGAACAAACTTTCATTCGAACCAATCCTTGGCAAAAATTATAAAATTTAGATTGTAAATAATCTAAGTTTATTGTATATTATAAAAAATTGGAGAATTATATGAGAAAACCTTATATTGCAGGTAACTGGAAAATGAATATGACAGTTACAGAAGCGGTTGCTTTGGCTACCGATTTAGTTGCAGCATTAAAAGATACAAATAGCAAAGTTGCAATTGCCCCAAATTTCACCTGTTTAGACGCAGTTTCTAAAGTCGTTAAAGGAACAAACATCCGTTTAGCATCACAAAACTGTGCAACTGCCGTTTCTGGCGCATACACAGGAGAAACTTCTGTGGCTATGTTAAAAGATGTTGGCGTAGAGTCTATTATTCTTGGACACAGCGAAAGAAGAACTTACTACGGAGAAACCGATGCGATTATTAACGAAAAAGCTAAATTAGCTCTTGCAAATGGTTTTGAAGTCATCCTTTGTGTGGGTGAAACACTAGAAGAAAGAGAAGCTGGTAAGGCACAAGAAGTGGTAGACACTCAATTAGCCGGTGGTTTAGCTGGAATTTCTGCAGAAGAAATGGCTAACATTGTTATTGCATACGAACCCGTATGGGCAATTGGAACGGGCAAAACAGCGACTCCAGACGACGCTCAGGCAGTTCACAAAGCAACTCGTGCTAAAATTGCAAATTTATACAATGCAGATGTTGCAGCAGCAACAATCATTCAATATGGTGGGTCTATGAATGCAGGTAACGTAAAAGAATTGCTTGCTATGGAAGATATCGATGGCGGTTTAATTGGTGGAGCTTCATTAAAAGCAGACCTTTTTATGCCAATTGCAAATTTTGATAAATAAAAACGGAGTAAACTATGGGAATTACAGCAATCTTAGCATTGGTTTTTTTAGCTATTATTTGTGTTTTATTGGTCCTTATTGTACTTCTTCAAAATGAAGAGGGCGATGGTCTTGGTGGATTGTTTGGTGGCGGTGGAGGTAACTCTTTCGCTCCTAGAACAGGAAATATTTTAACAAAAATTACGACTGTTCTTGCAATTATATTCTTTACAATTGCAATTTTATTTGCCTTCTTAGTAGGCCCAGGAATCAATAAACGAGCGGGTATGGCAGACGACGGAATGGATGCTTCAGCAGATAATATCGAAGCCAATACTTGGTCAGAAGTTGTCGAAGAAATCGAATTTAGCGACGAAGACGAAGTACTTATTGAACAACCTAGTTCGGAAACAGTAGAAGCTACTGCGGACGAAGTAACCGAATAATCGGTTTACATCCCTCAATTTACGGATTGAGGGATTTTTTTTTGCTTTTAGTTTAGCTTTAAAAATCTACCTTTATAAAAAATTGTATCTTGTTTTTTTTGTTACAATGAAGTAAAATAATACTAAGTGAGGCTTTATGAATAAAATTAAATTTACAATATTTTTTATCTTTTTAACAACTTTATCTTTTTCACAGGTCATCGATAAGCCTGCTATTAAGATTGAATACGATTCAGTGGATATCATAACAGAAAGAGTATTAGACTATCGTGTCGAACAACAAAAAAATATGGCAAAAATCTATCAACAAGATCCAAATATCATTCAGAAAAAAGATGTTGCTCATTCTATTGTTCAAGAAACACTATTATTACAACAGGCTAAAACTAAAAAAATCAATGTCGAAGATTACCAAATTGACGGTCAAATTAGAACCCACAAAGAAACCTTGTCTCAACAAGTAGGGCGAACCATTACCGATGACGAATATGAAAAATTCCTAGAACAATATGGTCTCTCGGTAGACGAACTTAAAAAGAATTTCAAACGTGTTGCCATTATTCAACAAC
>CAYJGX010000139.1:0-4671 GCA_964369795.1 uncultured Spirochaetaceae bacterium | reverse complement strand
ACCACCATTAACCGTAACCCCTTCACCAAGAGTGACAACAGTCCCTGGACCGCTAACAACTAAGGAAGTAATGACACCGCCACCGCTAACTTCTGCACCATCGGTACTTTCTAAAACTAAATCAAGCGCTCCACTTTCGGGGGCTTCAATAACAAATGACTGAGGCACACTTCCCTCTTCGCCAGTAACATTGCTAATGTTTTCTTTGATATCGATAGTGATTTTATCATCTGCATCTTTTAGAATATCGATATTCGCTGGATCTTTTAAGATATCTAAGGTTTCTTCGAAGTTGCCATTGTCTACTGTAAGTGTTCCTGTTTCATAAACAAAAGTGAAAGGAATTGAATAGACTGAGTTTCCATCGTGAAAAAGGTAACCATCTGCCTTTTCAAAAGAAAGTGAGAAAGTATAAGTAGAGCCAGAGGCTGAGAAACTATTTGGGTCATAGGCAGTATAAGAAAATTTTTCACTTACCAAATTAGTCCCAATTTTAGCACCAATAGCATCTGCAATATTATAATTAGTCACTCCAGCACTTTCGCTAGCTAAAATTTTTCGTGTGCCAGATGCCAATAAAGCATTTTCGATTGCCCACCCCGTTGTTCCAAGGACAATCACATTTTCGACTTCTGGAACCAAATTAGCAATGTTGATGTCTGATTGATTGATAGCTTGAAGATTGCCTGTAAAAGCTCCATACTCGTTTGTGAGTCTTATTGTGACCGTTGCAGTTGCACTTCCTGTTGACAAGAAGGTAAATCCTACGGGAGCAGTCACATCAAAAGAGAGTTCGGCTTCTGTAGATGTCGGAGTTTCGACAAAATTAACACTATCTGAAACAATAGTAATACTATCTTCTGCTAGATTATCTTGAAAAGCAGCAATTGCCATTGCTTTAACCGCAGCGGCTCTTGTTTCTGCTGTAAAAATGTCGGCACCTGTAAAAGTAGTTTCGTTAGCAGAATTTGCACCCACGCTAATAACCCCTACTCCCGCAAGAGCATCGTTCGCCACTACAGAAGTTCCAATAAAGTCATCTGTATCGATAACGGAGGTAAAGTTTCCTGTTAGTGTAATAATAATAGAAGGTTTTAAAGTTTCTTCACTAAAAATATAGCCTGTTTTGGGAGTAAGTTTATCGGCACTGATTGTAGCCGTTGCACTTGAAAAATCGCTAGCCACTGCAATAACGACACTCTCTGCATTCATTTGACTAACCCCTGCATTAAAAAGAGCTTCGTTAAAAGAGGCAACAATAGCATTTTGAGCAGCAAGTACTTTTGCCGTGTTTAAGGCGTCGTCTGCAGAGAAAGTAATATTACTAGTAGCAACAAAGTTTGTTCCTTCAGGAGTAAGAATCATTCCCTCAAGAGCTGCAGTACTTAGCTTAGCTTCTACAGATGTTCCCACAACTCCATTTAAATCAATTAGGGTTAGCTCTTCTGGTGGAGTGACTTCTTTATCGGAAAAATCGCCAGTAAGAGAAAGAACAATAGAAGGAGTCACATTGTTAAAAGTATAACCCTCTTTAGCCACAAGTTGATTTCCATCGAAGGTAACGGTTGCACTGTCACTTTCATTGGAAACGGTAACAGTCATGATACTTGCACTAAATTGTTGAATTCCAGCACTAAAGAAAGGATCATTAAAAGAATTCGCAATAGCTGCCTTAGTCGCAGTTATTTTATTTGATTGAGTCACATCATCTTCTGAAAAGGTAATACTGCTCGACGAGATATAAAGTGCATTATCTAACGCTAAAACCATTGATTCAATACCTGCAACACCTAATTCCGAAGTTGTAGCAAGACCCGTAATGCCATCTAAATTAATAACCTTTAATTCGGGCTCTGGATCTGGCTCGTTTGGTGTGTTAGGATCTTCTGGTGTAACAGGCGGATCACTAGGTTCCACTACGGGAGGAGTGGGAGAAGTGTTATCTCGACAACTAGCAAACGCCAAAATAATAACTAATAATAAAAAGCTTAACTTTTTCATATAAACCTCCATGTTTATAATTCCATTAGCATAATATTAAATATATAAAAAACATGCTCTATGAATATTTTATGGTTCTAAAGAAGGCGAATTCCCATTGATAGTCCCAGCAGTCCAAGAAACATCAATCATTCTAGCACTATAAGATAAAATAACAACGCCATAACCAAGATAATCACCAACTAGATTACCCGTACTAACTGTAGTACCTTCTATAAATGTATTGTCATCTTTATTTGGAATTCCCACATAATTGTCATAAATACTAGCACCAGAAATAGTAACACTCGAATTAGGATCTGCCATCGCAATAACTCCATGAGGGTTAATATTATTATATATCGAACCACCCTCTAATTGAATTTCGTCAAAATTAGCAACCCCTCTTGAAACAAGTATAGCTGCGCCTAAGCGATGTGCTTTATTATTTCGAATAACTCCATCTTTCATTACGAAACTAGATCCGCCAAATGCAAATACTCCACCTCCGTGATCGGACGCATAATTATCTTCGATAAAACCACCCTGCATTTCAAAGGAAGCACTTGTCCCAGAAAGATAAACCCCTGCTCCACGAATAGCATAATTATTATTTATAGAGCCCGATTTCATAATGAATTTTCCATCAAGAACATTAACGGCTCCACCCCCTAATTCATAAGCATTTGAAATGCTATTGTTTCCTGAAATTTCACCTCCATCTAAGATAAATGTCGCTCCATCTTGTACAGTGACACCACCGCCACCTTCTCCGAGTTTATCAGGATTATTTCCTTCTGTAATAACGACACCACTTCCCACAGTAACAACAGTCCCTGGACCGCTAACAACTAAGGAAGTAATGACACCGCCACCACTAACTTCTGCACCACTTGAGCTTTCTAAAACTAAATCAAGTGCTCCATTTTCAGGAGCTTCAATAACAAATGACTGAGGCACACTTCCTTCTTCGCCAGTAACATTGCTAATGTTTTCTTTGATATCGATAGTGATTTTATCTTTTTCGTCTTTTAGAATGTCGATATTAGCTGGATCTTTTAAGATATCTAAGGTTTCTTCGAAGTTGCCATTGTCTACTGTAAGTGTTCCTGTTTCATAAACAAAAGTGAAAGGAATTGAATAGACTGAGTTTCCATCGTGAAAAAGGTAACCATCTGCCTTTTCAAAAGAAAGTGAGAAAGTATAAGTAGAGCCAGAGGCTGAGAAACTATTTGGGTCATAGGCAGTATAAGAAAATTTTTCACTTACCAAATTAGTCCCAATTTTAGCACCAATAGCATCTGCAATATTATAATTAGTCACTCCAGCACTTTCGCTAGCTAAAATTTTTCGTGTGCCAGATGCCAATAAAGCATTTTCGATTGCCCACCCCGTTGTTCCAAGGACAATCACATTTTCGACTTCTGGAACCAAATTAGCAATGTTGATGTCTGATTGATTGATAGCTTGAAGATTGCCTGTAAAAGCTCCATACTCGTTTGTGAGTCTTATTGTGACCGTTGCAGTTGCACTTCCTGTTGACAAGAAGGTAAATCCTACGGGAGCAGTCACATCAAAAGAGAGTTCGGCTTCTGTAGATGTCGGAGTTTCGACAAAATTAACACTATCTGAAACAATAGTAATACTATCTTCTGCTAGATTATCTTGAAAAGCAGCAATTGCCATTGCTTTAACCGCAGCGGCTCTTGTTTCTGCTGTAAAAATGTCGGCACCTGTAAAAGTAGTTTCGTTAGCAGAATTTGCACCCACGCTAATAACCCCTACTCCCGCAAGAGCATCGTTCGCCACTACAGAAGTTCCAATAAAGTCATCTGTATCGATAACGGAGGTAAAGTTTCCTGTTAGTGTAATAATAATAGAAGGTTTTAAAGTTTCTTCACTAAAAATATAGCCTGTTTTGGGAGTAAGTTTATCGGCACTGATTGTAGCCGTTGCACTTGAAAAATCGCTAGCCACTGCAATAACGACACTCTCTGCATTCATTTGACTAACCCCTGCATTAAAAAGAGCTTCGTTAAAAGAGGCAACAATAGCATTTTGAGCAGCAAGTACTTTTGCCGTGTTTAAGGCGTCGTCTGCAGAGAAAGTAATATTACTAGTAGCAACAAAGTTTGTTCCTTCAGGAGTAAGAATCATTCCCTCAAGAGCTGCAGTACTTAGCTTAGCTTCTACAGATGTTCCCACAACTCCATTTAAATCAATTAGGGTTAGCTCTTCTGGTGGAGTGACTTCTTTATCGGAAAAATCGCCAGTAAGAGAAAGAACAATAGAAGGAGTCACATTGTTAAAAGTATAACCCTCTTTAGCCACAAGTTGATTTCCATCGAAGGTAACGGTTGCACTGTCACTTTCATTGGAAACGGTAACAGTCATGATACTTGCACTAAATTGTTGAATTCCAGCACTAAAGAAAGGATCATTAAAAGAATTCGCAATAGCTGCCTTAGTCGCAGTTATTTTATTTGATTGAGTCACATCATCTTCTGAAAAGGTAATACTGCTCGACGAGATATAAAGTGCATTATCTAACGCTAAAACCATTGATTCAATACCTGCAACACCTAATTCCGAAGTTGTAGCAAGACCCGTAATGCCATCTAAATTAATAACCTTTAATTCGGGCTCTGGATCTGGCTCGTTTGGTGTAGTAGGATCTTCTGGCGTAACAGG
>CAYJGX010000138.1:0-4675 GCA_964369795.1 uncultured Spirochaetaceae bacterium | reverse complement strand
AGTCTAAATCGCACCTCCTGTGCTTGACTTTGCACCAGTGCATCCATGCACAAGGTAGTTCCTTGCAAATTCAATGGAATTTGCAAGAACGGGACCCCTGAAAGACGGGACTTGCGGCTAGACGTGCTGGCTAGACGCAAGGGCGCCCAAAAAAATAAATAGTAAAATAGGAAGATTTTTAGATTGCGAAATTGATTTTCATCTAGTATAATTTAGGAAAGGAGAGAGATAAGATGAGTTTTAAAAAAATAATATTGAGTTTAGGGATTGTTGTAGCGATAGGATCGATTTTTGCGTGCAGTAAAGATAAGCCGATTTCGGAATTCACTCCAGAAGATTTTATCGAACACGTTAAGGAAGCAGATGTAGTATTTGAGTTAAATAGCCCCGATGGAATGGTTATTATTGATACCGCTATCGCAAATAAATATCTAGATAAAATCTATCGAGAATTGAATATTGATATGGATTTACTTGAACAGCTAGAAGATGATGCAGCTGATTATTCTTATATTGAAGAAGGTGGAAAACATTTTGTCACAATATCAAATGATGATACTGTTCCTGTTGAAGCGGTTGCTCAAATTACCGAAGATAAATCAGTCAAATTTATTTCTTATAAGTTTGCAGAGGTAGAATTTACTATAGATGAAATTGCAAATCTTCTTCCTTGGAAATTTGTTGCGGAAAATTTATTTAGACCTTTATTGCTTAATACTATTAAATTATATAATGAAGTATCAAAACCTCTTTTTGAGGCTTTCCAAATTACAGATAAAAAAGCTATAGGAGAATCTATTGCCTCTTTTATTCGTTTTAGCATGGATCAAAATGTCGAAACAGGAACCGTTTTTGTCGAACAAGCGGCGATTGCTTTCTTAAATAATATTGAAATGATAGTGTCATCGCCCGCACTACAAGATCCAAATGCCTTTATTGCTAACTTTCTAAGTCAATTACCACCCGAGATTACGCAGTTTATGAATTCAGCAGATGATGATGTTCAGGGGAATGCTTTGCTGTCACTTTTCTTTGGTCTTGAATCTAAAGAAGAATTATTTGCTTTACTAGAAAAAGAGTTCGGCGCAAATTGGGAAGAAGAATTAGACGCACTGTATATGCCAAGAATCGATGCTTTTGTGGAAAAAGTAACTGATTTAGCTACATCTATCCAGGAATATGGTTCTGTCGATCAAGTAGCCCAAATGCAAGCAATATTCAATGAAGTGCTTTCTAAAACTACTTTAAACTCTTTAATTTCAAAATCGACATTTAAGGTAGCGAAAATTCCATCAATATTAAGAAAAGTACAGCCCAATATGTCACAAAGTGAAATCGATGAAGTGATGGCTATGTTTAATGACCCAAATGTAATGAATATGCCAATTGCAGATTTATGGACTGCTTTTATGCCCCAATAGGAGATTCACATGATTTTAGACCACATCGAAAATTTTAGTAAGTATTTTAGTAAGGGTGATTTGCCTAAAATAGAGCATTTTTTTAAGTTAGATGAAGCGCATATGCACAATGGGATTCATGAGTTAGCAGGTAAAAAACTCTATGCGATTGTATCCGATTATGAAACTGTAGACTCAAGTGAAGCGGTCATCGAGTCGCATGAACTTTTTGCAGATGTTCATGTTCTGTTGTCTGGGAAAGAGCGACTCGATTTTTATACGAATTGCCCGGTTAAAAATCCTTATAACGAAACTGATGATGCGACTTTCTATACCCAAGGAGAGGGAACGGGAGCTTCCCTTTGGATTGAACCTGGATACTTTGCTTTTTTTGCACCGCAGGAAATTCATTCTCCTAAAATCTGGGCAAAAGGACATGGTAAAGCGGTTCGCAAAGTGGTTATTAAAATTCATCGGGATTTGTTAGAAGATTTTTGATGATATGATCCCTAGTTTGGATTTAAGACGATTCTTTTAATCTCTTCTTCAGTAAGTCCTGAGATTTTAGCAATGGTTACAACATCAAGCCCCTCATTTAATGCACATTTCGCCACTTCTAGCTTCGCCTCTCTCTGGCCATCAGCACGACCTTCTGCGTGTCCTTCTCGTCTTGCTTCTTGTCGTTTGAAACCTCTTTCGTTTGGCAACAATGAACCATGTGAGCCGTATGAGCATGCTCAATCTCCGGAAACATGACAAAACTTAAAAGATTAATGCTAATAACTGAAACAAGAAGATCAATCTCTCGCCCATCCTGGGCTACCATTTGGCAGAATTTGTATTGTGACCTCCTGTCACAAGGAGGAAATTCTGCATTATAACTTCCTTGTTGTTAACATCAGCACTTCTTGTGCAAGCGATGGGTTGATGTCAGGGGCAGGATGCTCCAATGCAAACTTTTCTTACCTTGCCAAGGCACATGGAGGTGCCAGTGCAAAGTCAAGCACATGATGTGCGATTCAGACTTTGCCAAGGACGGCAAAATCAAAAGTTTGCCTAGAGTTAAGCGACTTCGCCAAGGATGCGATGATGCCGTTGCTAGGACAGGAGGTCCGATAAGGCAACTGCCAGGAGGTGCGATCAAACTCTGCCCTGTTGTTTTTTGAAATATTTGAAATAAAATAACATAATAGATTGCTAAATTTGTAAAAGGGTTTATAATACTAATATGATTTTAATGGATGTATTTGTTAAAGTACTAATAGTTCTTCAATATGTTGTGGTGGTTGTAATTTTCTTTAAATTGCTCATGGATAATAGACCTCCAGAAGTCTTGTTTGCGTGGAGTTTTATTCTTCTTATTTTGCCGTTACTAGGAATAATTATCTATTTTTTTGCTGGAATAGATTGGCGCAAGCGTCGTATCATGAAAAAGTTACCAGAAGAATATAGCTTAGAGCGAGAACATGAGCTGTTAGAACATCAATATGAAGTTATGCAAAAGATCTCAAATGAAGAAGATTCCGATTCTAAAAAGGCGATACGTCTTCTTCTAAAAGCGAATAATGCTCCCTTAACCATGTTAAATACGGCGCATTATTTTTTCGATGGAAAAGATTTTTTTGATGATTTGATTGCAAGGATAGAGGGTGCGACTCATTCAATTTGTATGCAATTTTATATATGGCGAAACGATAAAATTGGGAATAAAATTTTTAGTCTTCTGGAAGAAAAGGCAAGAGCTGGGGTCGAGGTTGCTCTTATTTTTGATGGGGTGGGTTGCATGTATCAAATTCCACGGCGTCGTAGGAAAAAGTTGGAATTGGCTGGTATTAAATACAAATATTTTATGGACCCAAATGAGTTTTTTAAAGATTTTTTAATTAATTATCGAAATCACCGAAAAATTGTGGTCATCGATGACCGAGTTGCCTACACGGGGGGCTTTAATGTGGGCGATGAATACATTTCGGGCGGAGAAAAATTTCAATATTGGCGGGATTCGGCCGTTAGGGTAGAGGGTGAGGCCGTTCCTTACTTTAAGGATATTTTTCTCGCCGCCTGGAAACACTCTGGGGGTATCGAGCTGCGGCCCGAACTTCCTCCAATTTTACCTGGCACCGCCACCGCCTTACAGGTGGCAAGTTCGGGCCCCGACTCTAAATGGTTTGCTTTAGAAAAACTTTTTCTTACGATTATTATTAATGCAAATGAAAAAGTTTACATCCAAAGTCCCTATTTCGTCCCCGACCACTCCATGCTAACTGTTTTAGAGACCGCCGCTTTAACGGGGATCGATGTCCGCCTAATGGTAGCAGGTGTTCCAGATAAAAAGATCCCTTACTGGGTTGCCGAAACCTACTTTGAACCCCTCGTTAAAGCGGGCGTCAAAATTTACCGCTACGAAAAAGGCTTCTTACACGCTAAAACCATTGTTGTCGACGACCAAATCGCCTCCCTTGGAAGTTGCAACTTCGATATTCGAAGTTTTCGCTTAGCCTACGAATCTAACGTGGTCATTTACGACCCCATTCAAGCAAAAGAGTTAGCAAATAAATTTATTGAAGATATAGAAGACTGCCGCCTTGTAAATAGTGAAAATTTAAAAAAATATTCATTTATCCGGCGGCTACGAAATTCAGTAGCACGAATTTTTGCCCCAATTTTATAAGGCAGATTGCTTCATTGATGTTTTAAATGTGTCCTCTTGCAAGCCATGTGGTTTACCGCTTTGGCTTACCGTTTTTTCATGACGCCCCAAATAGTCAGTCCAACCAAAGCTGCCATTCCCGCAGCCGGAAGAACCACTCCCAATCCACTTAAAATACTAGAGGAAATAGGCACGAGCGAATCTCCCCGAATCCCACTGTTTGCCGATGCGGCAATGGCTTTAAGCGCATTTTCGACTTGGTCATTATTGTTTTCTGGCTCTCCGATTGTCTCTTCGTCCAACGACCGAAAAATAAGAGGAACAACATCCTTTAAAACCGGATTGTCATTTGGCTGTTGAATTTTATTTTCGACAAAAAGTCGTATGCCAAAATACTGCAACTTCGACATCGATGATTTATTTGATTGAAGATTCCACACCGTCTGTTTCGTAACCCCAAGGTAATCCGCCAATTCCTCTTCTTCCCAACCGCCAATCAACAAAAGGCTCTTCAGGTTCCGCTGCAATATTGAGATATCCTCATTGGTTATTTTGATTAAATAATCATTCATAGAAATATTTTAGATGATAGTCATATTAGTGTCAATTGAAATGTGATTTGATG
>CAYJGX010000137.1:0-4684 GCA_964369795.1 uncultured Spirochaetaceae bacterium | reverse complement strand
GTCCCCTATTTCGTTCTGCTCTAGGATAATATTTATTGTTTGCTAATATTTGAATCACTTCGCCTATATAAGTGCGCTTAAACTCGAGTCCGAGAACGGGCTCTGCAGATTGTTGGCTATCGCCCTCTTGGGGCGCAGCGTCGGGAATTTCTTCTTCGGGTGGTGTCGCCTCTTCGACAATTTCTTGAGGAAGTGGGGGCTCTTCTTTGGGTTTAGGAGGGATAATTATCTTTTTAGGAATTTTCTTTTTGACTATTTCGATAATATCCTCATCTGTTGGAAGGGCAAAGAATTCTTTTAGCTCGACTTCGATAAATCGTACAGGATTTTTTTTCTCCTTGATAAGTTTCGTATATTCTTCTTGACTATTGGAGATTAAATTATCGTTTGCGTTAATCGATAAAACTAAGAAAAACAGAAAATGAAACAGTAAAACATAAAGAAAAGAGAGAGATAACGAATGCTTTTTAAAAAAAATTTTATATTTTTGTTTCAATGGCCTACCCAATAACTAATTAGCCCC
Source organism: uncultured Spirochaetaceae bacterium (assembly GCA_964369795.1). GTDB lineage: Bacteria > Spirochaetota > Spirochaetia > JAFGXN01 > JAFGXN01 > CAYJGX01. Next base: position 4,161 of record CAYJGX010000137.1, on the reverse strand, counting down.
ACCCGTATGACCGATTGCCACATTTTTTATACCCGACTTCTTAAACAAGTCCATCATTTCCACTACATTCTCAAATACTAAATTTTTATCACAAAACAACATGATTGCCACTTCAGGATTAGCCATTGAAGCATCAATAAGGGAATCCTGTAATTCTTCTATGGATATTTTTTCTTCTTCAAGAAACAAAGTTAAATCTTCGCCGACAAAAACATTGATAATTTCTCGTTCGGTTTTATCTTCGTGCGCTGCGACGGGCAATTTAATTTCGATAGCAGGCTTTAAAAAAGTAGAAGTGACCATAAAAAAGATAAGCAAAATAAAAATAATATCGATTAAAGAGGTAATATTGATTTCTGCTGAATGTTTTTTAATCGGCTTAAAAGGTTTCATGAATATCTTCCTCGCGACTATCTTCATTTTTATGATTCCGATTAAAAGAAATTGCCGGTTTATCGTCATTGTCGGACATCTCATTCAAAATAGAAACAACTGCACTCATTTGAGCACTTCTATCTTCCACAACCTTTTCAAAAAGACGGAATATAAAGAAAGAAGGAATAGCTACGGCAAGTCCTAGCGCTGTGGTAATCATTGCCACCCAAATCCCGCTAGCAAAAGAGGAGGCATCCGCAGTGGCGCCTTCTATCGACATAATTTGAAAAGCTTCAATTAGCCCGATAACGGTTCCAAAAAGACCTAACAAAGGTGCAATGTGCCCAACCTGTGACAAAATCCAAATATGTTTTTCCATATCGGCAATTAAACCATAGGCTCGCCGTTCGACTGTTTCATTAAATGCCTTAGGCCCTAAAGAGCAATGGTGCATATAATGCTGCAATAATTGAACCGATTGCGAGCGTCGATATTTTATAATAATAGGCTCTTTGTAAAGTTGATGAGGGTCTTTAGTAGTTTTAAGTATATTTTCGATTTTAGAAAATCGTGAAAAAGTGATTATATATACAACCACTCGTTCCACAGTAACTGTGGCAACCACTAAATACAATGAGGCAATCACCCAACTAACAGCCCCACCTTGATTAATAAAACTAAATACTTGCTCAAAAAAATTCATTTTATCTCCTTTCTTATACTTAAAATGTCATATTAAAACCAATGGTCCATTGACGTTCTGGGGTATCGGTATCTCCGTCACCGTCTCTATCGTATATTGAATTTAATAAATTAGCAACATCAAAATAGATTTCTGTTTTTAGTTTATCGTAAATTCCTGGTGGAGGAATTTCTTGTGCTATTCGCAGGTCAAGCGAAGATCGAAATTCGGTTCGAGTCTCCTCAAACAAAAAATTTCCATCGCTATTTATCCCATCAAAACGGTATTCGTAGCCTGGTGCAAAATAATAACCAGAAATTTTTAAACTAGTTCCCCACTCCTTCTTTTTCCAACCTATGGAACCAGAGAGAGTGTATTCGGGCCGGTTTGCTAACCTCGGGTTAAATCGCTCCCCTGTTTCAGAATCGATTAATTGGCTTGATTCAGGCAAAACTTCACGTGCCCATAAATATTCAAAATTAAACCCATATTCGAGCAAACCAAATTTTGGAAAAGAAAAGTTTGCCTTTGTTCCTGCATTGACACCCCAAGTATAGGCTTGATCGATGTTAATTGTTTTATAGACAGGTAGCCCTTGATAGGAAGAACTAGGGTTATCTTCATAAGCAATCAAATTTTCGATATCATTTCTAAAGATTCCCACGCTAAAAGACATTTCGTCCATTGGGAAAATTTCCACCGTTCCACTGTAGCCCCAAGAACTTTCTGGTTTTAAATCGGGATTACTTCCAAGCCAAAAAGTATCGCCATGATTATAATAATCACCAAAGGATTCGATTAAGCTCGGTGCTTTAAAACCATGCCCCACATGCGCTTTAATTGAGACATATTTTATTGGGGTTAAGACAATCCCAAGTTCAGGAGAAAATGAGTGAAGCAATTCATCGGTATCTTCTACATCGGTTCCATCGCGCCCCACTAATTGATAGCGAATTCCGGCAGTTGCATCAAAATCAACCACATCTTTAACTTCTGCAACAGCTCCAAAAAAGAATGCATGACTATGTTGATAATATTTTTTGTTGATGTTTCTCTCGTCTAAGACTTCTAGGTCTAAGGAATATCCTCCATTGACACTAAAAATATCATCGATATAATAATCGAAGGTAAACCGATTGTCATTAAAGAAGTAGGCATCTTCATTGATGTCGTCTGTTGGTTTTTTAAATTGAATCTCTTTTTTATAGTCGTAGGTAAGTCCAGAAGAGATGTTAACATCTAAGTTATCTAATGGATAAACCGAATAATTTGCATAGAGCATAGCCGTTCGAGACGGTAGCTCTTCATCGTTCACTTCCTCTTTATTTAATGGTGAATATTCTTGTTGATATTTTCCAGCGACTTCTAAAGTGTGAATATCTGCAATGTCAAAATTAGCTCCCCCATAGATATCAAAATTGATATATTCGTCGCGGACATTTGGGATATTATTTGTATGTTCAGAGAGCCAATTGTCACCATATTCAAAGGAGGTTCCTGCCCAGATAGAACCATTGTCGAGTCCATAATTAAAATTAAAATAAGGACGAAAATAATTATTGTTGGGATCTCCCTCAAAATTGTTTTTATAAGAGGCACCTGCAGAACCATGAAAGCCCTCTTCTCCCGAACCCCGCTTTGTCTGAATATAAATAACCCCACCAATGGCATCACTTCCCCACATATAAGAACCAGGTCCTTTGACAATTTCGATACTTTCGATAGAGGTAATGGGAATTCGTTTTAATGCAGAAGTGGTTCCTTGCATAGCTCCTGTGCTAGCACTTGCTCCTGCTCGAACCCGTTGTCCGTCGATAACGACTAGTATCCGAGAGGCATCTATTCCCTGTAAATAAATTTGATCTCCGCCACTACGAGAACCCGTCTCTTGCATAGCAACAATCCCATTCTCGGCTAAAATGTCGACAACCGAACTTGCACCACTGCTTTGTAAATCTTCTGCGGTAATGACCGTCGCATTTGGGGCCTGAGACTTAGTAGCATATTTAGCCTTTCGCTTAGCGAGAACATTCATCTCTACTTCGACCTCTTCACCCTCTTCTAAATCAAAATCCATATCATATTCAAACTCTTCGTTTTCAGTTTCTTCGCTATCGAGTTCAATTTCAATTTCCATCTCTTGTGCGGCAAGAGATGGAAAAGAGATAGCGAGAATAAAAAGAGTCACTAAATATATAAGCTTAAAATTCATTTATCACTCTAAATAATTAAAATGTGCATTTGTATTGGGAGTTTCCCCAAATATTAGGAAAATCGGTCTCGTCTTCAATTTTAGTTCCACCAGAGCCACCATCACTATCTTGTGAACCTACCGAGATACCTCTATAAAAAACGCCCTCGGTATTATCTGCTGTTACGTTAACAACAAATCCTGCATAGAGACCTAACATCCCTTTTGCCGTTTCATTTGTTGTAGTATAAACACCTTTATTCGTATTTTCACCTGTGCCCATCCCGATAAATTCGTAAAAAATAGGCTGACTAGACATCATGCTCACAATCATAACAATTCTTCTACCTGTCTCATCTATTGCGACATCGTGTTCCCCTGGCATATTGCCAAAGACAATTTTTCCACTTTTTTCTTTAATTGAATTTAAAAAATCTGTAGTTGCACTCGGTAACTGAGCGCTTTCAAAAAAAGTCGTCGAATTTTCTGCGTCGCTACTACTCGTTGCTAAATAAAGATTTGCAGTGCTTTCATCGTTCATAGAAACGGTTAAGAAAGCAGGCAAGCTAGCATCTGCACCTTCTTTTTTCGCAAAAATCCCTAAATCCTTATTTTTTACGATCTCTAATTCATAAACAATGGCGCTATAATCGGACTTTACAATTCGTTTGTCGGTAATGGTATAGGCGATTGAATCTTTTGTAAATGACAACCCGCCAACAGCTGCTTTATACATTTCTTCTGGTGTTAATTGAGGCGAATCCGATTCTTTTACAATTTCAAAAGGATAACCTGTTAAACCACCATCTTCGACATCTAAGAAAACATTTTCTTTAGGCGTTATATCTGCACCCATCGCCGCCTGGCCTAAATGCATAAAGCCTTTGCCTGCAGTTGCATCTGTTATATGTAT
>CAYJGX010000136.1:0-4738 GCA_964369795.1 uncultured Spirochaetaceae bacterium | reverse complement strand
TCCTCAAAATAAAGAAAAAGAAGTGTCCATCAATAAAACTCTTGTTTGGAATATCCAATACATCCTAAATAAAAGTTCTTATGAAATGATTCATTACACTTTGTTCCTCTCTAAAGATCCAAAAAATATAGAAATATATAGTCATCAACCAAATTTAGGCGAAAGAACAATAGAACTCACTGGTTTAGAGCCAGATACAACCTATTATTGGAAAGTACTGGCTCGAGGAATCAAATGTAATACGAATGATATTCTAAATTTTGAATTAGAAAGTGCAGAAGAAATTGGTGGGTTTGAACAAAATTTAGAATCCGAAGTTTTTTCTTTCACTACTGGAAATGAGTCAAATAATGAGAAAGATCCTCGCCATTTTTTATTTGCTGTTGGACTGCAAAATTATGTCTCTCAAACTGATGTTGCGGTCGCCTTTAAAAACTTAAGCAACACAAACAACGATGTCATCGATATAGAGTTAGCTTTTTCAAAACTAGATACGCCTTATCAAATTGAAACGCTTTACTCGTATAGTAAATTATTAACTAAGTCAGATTTTAATGTTGCTTTAGAAACTGCTTTTCAAAAATGGCAACCAACAGAAGACGATGTTTTAGTCTTTTATTACACAGGCCATGGCGGGGAATATAATGGAAATTCTTTTTTTATTATGGGAGACACTCCTCAAGATGTCATAAAGAGAGATGATACTGGCCAACAGTATGTAGAATGGGATCGATTATATAATTCTGAAAAAAATATAACGGGTGCCTGGTTAAAAAGTCAATTAGATCTTTTTCCAGGACATAAATTACTTTTAATCGATTGTTGTAATTCTGGCGAATTAATAGAGATAAACGACAAAACTCTTGGTATTGAAGATGAGGAGGTCTCCTTATTTTCTTATTCGTTATTAGATAATTTTTTTGATTTTAATAACGAAATACAAAAAACCCCCTTTGTAGATATAAATACCCAAAAATCAGAAAAATACCATATTATAACATCAACAACGGTAGATACACTCAGCTGGGAAAGCTCTATTATTCGCAATGGGTTTTTTACTTTTGCCCTTTTAAATGGAATGGGTGGCAGTGAAGAAGTTCATTCCTCTAGTTACGATTATTCCTTTGATGCAGATTTTTTAGCTCCTTATTTTTCTATTTCGTTTTACGAACTAGCAACTTTTTCAAGGAAAAATGTAAATGAGCTAATGGATGGAATTTCGGCTAAGCAACATGTGATGTATTATTCTCAACAACCTCATTTTATCTTTGCAAATTATTTAGATACATATTGAAAATAGCACCCCTTTTTTATTATAATGTAACAAAATGCACCTCTGGAGGACGCTTTGTATAAGTCTGTCGAACAAAAATGTGATTTTCCAAAAATGGAAGAAAAGGTTCTAGAATTTTGGAAAGAAAACGATGTTTTTAAAAAATCCATCTCAAACCGAGACGGCTCACCCGAATTTGTTATTTATGACGGACCTCCGTTTGCAACAGGCTTGCCTCACTTTGGCCACCTTGTTCCAGGAACAATAAAAGATATTATTCCGCGTTACCAAACCATGAAAGGTAAAAAGGTCGAGCGCCGTTTTGGTTGGGACTGCCATGGACTACCTGTCGAATACGAAATGGAAAAAGAGCTTAAAATTTCTGGTAAAAAAGAAATTGAAGATTATGGTATCGATAAATTTAATGAAAGTTGTCGTTCTATTGTATTGCGATACACAGCCCAATGGGAAAAAACAATTACCCGTATGGGGCGCTGGGTCGATTTCCAAAACGATTACAAAACGATGAATCCAGAATACATGGAATCTATCTGGTGGGTTTTTAAACAATTATGGGACAAAGGGCTCATTTATAAAGGCAATTATATTTTACCCTATTGTTCTCGTTGTACAACTCCTTTATCTAACCACGAATTAAATTTAGGGGGGTATAAAGATGTTCATGACCCAGCTATTACCGTTCGTTTTGCACTAAGCAACGAAAAGAACACCTCTTTTTTAGCATGGACAACAACTCCATGGACACTTCCATCTAACTTGGCGTTGGCAGTTGGGCCAGAAATCGAATATGTTAAAGTTCAAGACAACGACGAATATTTTATCATGGCGAAGTCAAGAGTTTCGGCTTACTATAAAGAAGATGCAATGCCGAAGGTTGTAGAAGAATACCTTGGTAAAGATTTAGCCGGAATCGAATACGTGCCTTTGTTCCCTTATTTTGCTGCTAACAAAGAAGAGGGCGCTTTTAAAACTTTTGTTGCAGATTATGTCACAACCGACGACGGAACTGGAATTGTTCACATTGCACCTGGTTTTGGGGAAGACGATTACAATGTTTTAAAAGGAACTGGAATCACTGCAATTTGTCCAATCGATAGCGAGGGAAAATTCAATAAAGATGTCACCGATTATACAGGGCGGTTTGTTAAAGATTGCGATAAAGATATTATTGCGCGCTTAAAAGAAGAGGGGAAATTGGTTAGAAGAGACAATTATCTTCACTCTTATCCCCATTGTTGGCGATGTAAAAGTCCATTAATCTATCGTGCTATCGATTCATGGTTTGTCGACATATCAAAAGTAAAAGAAAAAATGCTTGCCGCAAACGCTCAAATTAATTGGGTTCCAAATCACTTACAAGCCGGAAGATTTGGTAAATGGTTAGAGAATGCTCGTGACTGGTCTATTAGTCGTAATCGATATTGGGGTAATCCCATTCCTGTTTGGGCCTGTGCCGATTGTGGCAAGCAAACTTGTGTTGGCTCTCGCGATGAATTGCAGTCTCTAAGTGGGCAAGAGGTAGATGATATTCATAAGCATTTTGTTGATGAAATAACTATTCCTTGTAACTGTGGAAGTCAGGCTAAGAGAGTTCCAGAAGTCTTAGATTGCTGGTTTGAATCTGGATCCATGCCCTATGCCCAAAACCATTATCCATTTGAAAACAAACAACATTTTGACGAAAATTTTCCAGCTGATTTTATTTCCGAAGGACTCGATCAAACTCGGGGTTGGTTTTATACACTTACCGTACTCGCGGCTGCTTTATTTGATAAGCCTGCCTTTAAAAATGTCGTTGTCAATGGACTTGTTCTTGCCGCAGATGGCAAAAAGATGAGCAAATCAGAGAGAAACTATACTGACCCAACCATCATTATGGATCAATTTGGAGCAGACGCTCTACGGTTAGCCCTTATGGATTCGGCTGTTGTTCGTGCAGAAGACTTAAAGTTCTCCGACGACGCGGTATTAGAAATCGTAAAAAGTATTTTAATCCCGCTTTGGAGTGGAACTTACTATTTTTATGTTACCTATGCAAATATCGACGATGCAAAACCAGAATTTAACCCGTCAAATTTAACAAACTCAATGGATATCTGGATTTCTTCCGAATGTGAAAAGATGGTATCGCTTGTAACCGAAGCCTTAGATCGATACGAAATTCAAAAAGCAATCGACCCAATCATCAACTTCCTAGATAACCTAAATAACTGGTACATTAGACGAAGCAAGCCGAGATTCTGGAAGAGTGAAACAGATGCAGACAAACAAGAAGCCTATTCGACACTTTATACGGTTATTATGAAACTCGTTCAAGTCGCAGCGCCTTTTATTCCATTTATTACCGAAGAAATTTATCAAAATTTAAGAAACGACGATATGCCCCTTAGTGTACACCATTGCGATTTCCCAATAGCCGATTCTTCTAAACGCAATTTAGACCTGGAAAATGAAATGGAAACGGTGCGAAAAACTGTTTCCATGGGACGAGCCCTTCGTGTCGCTCAATCCATCAAAATTAAGCAACCCCTAAAGGCAATGCACCTTGTCACTAGAGATTCAAACGAAAGCAAAGTCTTACACGCAATGAAAGAGCTTATCATGGAAGAGCTTAATATCAAAGAAATTATTTTTCGAGCGAACGAAGAAGAGCTTGTCGAATACAAAGCAAAGGCAAACTTTAAAGTGCTTGGAAAAGTCTTAGGTCCAAACATGAAGGCAGCAGCAAGCATTATCGAAACTTTTTCTAGTTCAGAAATACAGTCTGTCTTAGATGGAGCCGTTTTAAGTATCGATGTTGATGGCTTTGGATCTTTAGAGATAAAGAAAGAGGATCTTATCGTTCAGCGTTTTGAGAAAGAGGATTTAAAAGTATTAAACGAAGGTAGTTTAACCATTGCCCTAGATACAGAGATCTCCGATGAACTACGCCTAGAGGGTGGAGCCCGTGAACTTATCCGATCTATCCAAAATTGCAGAAAAGAGATGAACCTAGAAATGGCAGATCGAATTTCTCTTGCTATCGAACTTAATGGAGAATTACTTGAAGCATTAAAATATTTTCAACAACATATTTGTGACGAAACCCTTGCAACTTCAATATCGATCAATGAAGGCAAAGCCACGACAGAAGTTAAATGTTCAGGCGAAAATATTAGAATTTCTGTAAAAAAAGCCTAAGGGGGGCATTATGTTTAGGATATTCATTCTTTTTTTAACTCTTATTGTCCTCTCTTCCTGTCTCACATTAGAAGAGGGGGAACAATATAATTATAACAGTTATCTTCCAAATAATGGGGCGCTTTCTGGTTATATTGATGTCGAAAAATCCTCTGCACTAGTCAAAGTTTTATTAAATGAATTACCATTGCCTAAAATTCTTAGAAATATTATTTTGAGAGATGTCAAATATTTGTTTTTAGAAGTAGAAAATATAGATGCTAA
>CAYJGX010000135.1:0-4792 GCA_964369795.1 uncultured Spirochaetaceae bacterium | reverse complement strand
GTTCGGATTTCTTTTGTCGAAAATAGGCCTAATTATAAAGAAGAGGGCGCAAAGTATCGACCCTTTGTAATATCCGAAATTGGATTGTATGATGCAAAATGAAGGTAGCAATAAGGGGGTTAGCCCTCTATAAAACCTGCAAAGGCAACTGAGTTCCAAGATTCGCCGGTGTAAGCCACGGCCAACTGCCCTGGTGTTACCGCGCGAACTCCCTCGGGAAAAACTACTTTACCCCAGTGAACTTTGTTGCCATCTCGGTCGGCTCGCTCTTCTAAGGAAACCAGTTGGCCTTCGCTACCGCTATCGCGGTAGCGGATTTTAAACCGTCCCGCCCACGGAAGGGCGGGTTCTTTTTCGCCAACCCAATTGATATGAGAAATCCACATCTCGTAAGCCAAAAGAGACTCTTCCTCTCCTACGTAAACGAGATTGCTTTCCCTGTCTATTTTTATAACGTATAACGGGTTCGGCGTCCCCCCAATATTGAGTCCCCGTCGCTGTCCTACAGTATAGTGTTCAATCCCGTGGTGCTCGCACAAAACTTTCCCAGTCTGAATATGAACAAAATTTCCTACCCCCGAACCCGTTGGAATGTGTTCTAAGTAGTCTCCCGTGCATAAATCTTGGCTCTCTTTCTTTTGGGAATTTTCCAATCCCGCCTCTGTCGCAATCTTCCTAACATCGGCCTTCTGCAAACCAAAAAGAGGAAATTTTACCTTTGCAATCTGCTCTTGCGTCAGCATAGAAAGAAAATAAGCCTGATCTTTCTCGCTGTCCTTCCCCTTTATAATTGTCAGGCGGCCAGAGGGCGTCTTGCCAATATTGGCATAGTGACCAGTAGCAAAAAAATCGAAGGTTCCGATAGTGGCTTCGATTTTATCCCAAAAGGCGCCAAATTTAACACGGCGATTGCAAACAACACAAGGGTTCGGGGTTCTTCCCGCTAAATATTCGTCACGAAGATAGTGCGAGACATTCGTTTTAAATTCGTCGACTAAATTAATCGTATGAAAAGGAATCCCAATTTGATCTGCAACCGCTTTTGCTGTTTTAGATTCATTGTTGCCAGGATGGACAATCATATTGACGCCAATGACTTCGTATCCCTCATTTTTCATCAATAAAGCGCAGACCGCGGAGTCTACGCCTCCGCTCATTCCAACAACGACTCTTAACTTTGACTGACTCATCTTAATTATCTTCTCCCTTATAGAGCATCATCCCCTTTTCGATGGTGAAAAAATAGGTGACATCTGCGAACTTTACAATAAGCCCCTCCACATGATAGGGATTCACTTTGCTAAACTTCGGTGCAATCGAGTCGGCAGGTCCAACAATCGAATCGCCATAAATGGCTGTAATCCCGTCGGATGTCTCTCCGATTAAACTAGAATAGAGGCGGGAATCACTTTTTCGCCGCTCAGGTCGCTCTAGCGGCGAAAAGGATTTAAAAGGACCGAGTGTCCCGCCCTCACCCCGAAGAATTAAACGATCTCGGTTATCCCACACTGGGAAAAAGAGACTGTTATTGATGATAAAAGCCATGATCTCTTCGTCCTTATCGGTTTTAACCTGTCCAACAGGGATACCTTCGCGGTAAGCCGTCCATCCTCCAGGCTTTTTCATCCAAAAATCAAAATAATCGTCATCAAAAATCTTAATATCTATTGGCATCCCCTCGGTGTAAATTCTCTTTGCAGAAAATTGATAAAGTCCATAAAAAGGAGTAGCCCTCTCGTGTTCTATTTTAAGAAGGTCAGAATCGACAAAAGTGCAAGTGGGCTTTTCTTTTAAAGTTAAAATGACTTCAAAATCGGCATAAACTTGAAATTCTCCTTTCCATTTTCGAACAATCGCAAAATGTTCCTCATTGCTAATATAATCGTGTTGTTCAAAATTAAAAAATTCGCTTTTTGTGATTTCTAAATCCCCTTTAATCCAAGCCCATTCTCCCGTTTGTGGGTTGTATTGAGCGAAAAAAAGCTCGTCATTGGTAAAACGCTGTATTGCTCGCGGTGCCGATGTGAAAGGACCTAGCATTTCGCCAAGATGATAAAGCCACCATGACAAACCGTCATTTAAGGCATAAGCGGGCGTCGACTCTTTCGTTGCATGAGAGTAAAAATCTTGTTTTTCCATGTTGGGGTTATCAAAAATTTTGGATACAAGCTGGTTCGTCTTATAATAAAATTGATGGTTTGTGGTTTTAACTAGATAGCGAATTTTTCCGCTAGGAGCGAGGCCGTAGTCTAAGATGTCGGCAAGCGGTTCGCTTAAAAGAGAATTTTCTAACAATCGAATTGTCTTGTCGCTATAATTGATTTTATAAAGATTTTGCTCTTGCGAGCGAATGAGTATTTCTACCGATTGAGCCTCTGGCAGGGGAGTATAAATTTTGCCATCAAAAAGGGTGAAATTTGTTCCGCTTTCTAAAACAAGGGTCGAAAATTGATTCTTTACAGGAGGGTATGCATAAATTTTGTCGTAATAAGGCGAGTTGATGTGTGCCGTAATATATGCGAATTTATTATTTGCAAGTTGGATTTGCAATAAAAAAATGTTGTCATCGCCCGTCCAATTAAATTGATAATCGACTATTTTGTCTTGTATAAGCAATTGCGAATGATAGGTAATAGCAATTTCATCTTCTTTTTTAAGGAGAATAACGGCCGTCTCTAAATGAGTCGGGCTTTGAAAAAGCTCTATTGGGGACCAGCCTGTGAGTATTTTAGCACCCGCTAAAGGAGATAGATTAAAAACTGATTTTTCTAACTCGTTTGCCCTTAATGGCGAGAGGAGGAGTAAAAGAAAAAGGAGGGGAAAGACTATTCTTTGGGGATTCATGTTGGCTCTCCGTTTGGGTTAAGATTGATGAGGTTATGACTGCTTGGCGGAAGGTCTAATTTCTGAGAATGAGTCAGTTTTTTAAGCCTAACTTCCTCTTTAAGGGCTTCTGACCAAGTTGGAAACTCTTGGAGGTAAACCATTTTTAGCGGTTTATTGGCTCGCGTGAATTTAGCTCCCATTCCTTTTTGATGCAAGGCAAAACGCTTAGCGGGCTCTTTTGCTGAACCAATATAAAATGAGCCGTTTTGACATAAAAGCATATAAACGTAATGACCTTTTTCCCACATCAATTTATCATACATTCTTTTTCTTAAATTGACAACAAAAGAAATGCGGTGTAAAATAGAAGTATGTTAAAAAAGACATTTTTAATATATTTGTTGAGTTTACCCTTTTTAATTGTTTCATGCGGTGCTTCTTTTGACGCAACTTTCTCAATAGCGAAGGGACTTCCTATCTATCCCACCGAAACAGATTATATCTTCGATTTACAATTAGAACTCAACCAAAACATCGACCTTTTCTCTTATCTTTCAGCGACCGACAACGAAGGAAACGATGTTAGCAAACAAATTCGACTTGCAAGTGGTTTCTTCGACCCAACTAAAGCAGGAAAATATTCCATTCAATATGAAATAGGCGAAGGCGAAACAAGAAGCGTTCTTATTTTTAATATCACTGTCCGCGGAAATCCAGATTTAACCGACAACCCTCCAATAATTATTATGCTAAATAAAGAAGGCGAAGCGGTTACCGCTATGGAGAGTCCCGACTTGCAATTTTCCGTTGGACAACCCTTTGTCGATCCTAGCTTTATCGTAGAGGACGACTACGATTACGAAGTTCCTATGTCGTCGCGCAGTACCACCTATTATATTGGAGGGACTCCCGAACCGAGTGCCATTATTTCAACGATTACTACAGCCATTCCAGGTTATTATACCATTCGTTATACGGCACTCGATTCGTCAGGAAAATCTGCCATTGCCATCCGCTTTGTAACTGTTTTAGAAAAGGGGGTGGCTGCTCCAGAGCTTATCATAAATCCTTATACAGCTCCAAGTGAAGAGATTGGCACAAATAAATTCACGGAGGATGCAGTTCTTACAGAAATAGAGACAGAAACGGTCGTTATCGGGGACAGCCCCGCGGACCCTACCTTAGAATTAGGGTATGCCGCTTACCAAGAATTTGGCGTAACTATTCGCAATATAAAATATACTGCAAAAGGATCGACCGCAGAAGAAGTGATTCCCGAAGTGATTATCGATCAAGACTACATAAACGATCTAAATAATCGAGTACATGTCACGGTCAAGGATACTATACGCTTAAAAATAGAGGAGCTTGGAAGGGTGGTTGCCTATTTGCAAATTTCTACTTTGCCCGATGAATTGCTTCCATTACATTATGAAATTAGCTACTTGCTAGAGCCCTCCGAGTATGTAACAGGGATTGCTCCCGTCCACAGATTTAGAAAAATAAAATTTAAAGATGATGTGGCACCATTGCTCTCTTTTGAATCAAAACAAGAAATAAAGAGAACAGTCGTAAAGCAAAATAGTTTTTTTAGTCCGCCGTCAATTGTAATGGAAGAAAAGGGCGATTTCACATTGTTAACGAATCAAATTCAGGCAACCTATGTACGCCTAAATGCAGATAACACGAGTTCAGGAAATGTCTCTATTATTCCCCAGTCAAGCGATATCGCGGGGCAACGTTATAATGTCGAGTATCAAGTGACTGACTGGAGTGGGAACCAATCTCCCATTTTAAAACAAGAAATCATGATTGCCGACGGGCTTGCCCCTCATATGGCACCGATAGAAAATTTTGAGAGGGAAACCTTCTTCTTGCAAAATGAACTCAAACCCGAAAATCTTTATGAAAAACTAGCCAAAGAGGCTGGAATGCAAATTAAAGACATTGGTTGGGTAGAAATAGA
>CAYJGX010000134.1:0-4813 GCA_964369795.1 uncultured Spirochaetaceae bacterium | reverse complement strand
CTACGAAGTTTTAGAAGAAGAAGACCAATATATCAATGTAGAGACTGCAGAGAAAATGAATCCACGGTTAGCCGATCGTCCTGAATATACTTTATCTGGATCATTTGGTTGGCATATGCCAGAATGGGGAACGTCGCTTAAGCTCTCTGGATTTTTCTTTGGTCCAGGTTATGAATATGAGGCAGTTGCAGGGTTTGATAACTACTTTAAAGAAACTCGAACCCCTTATTATACTTCATTGGATTTAAGAATTGCACAAGAGGTTCCACCTATGAGTGTAATCGAAGAAGATATCGAAAATATATTATTCTTCGAAATAAAAAATATTTTGAACTCAACCTATGATGAAGATGGTGATGGAGATAGTGATCGTCCAGGGACCGAATTTGTTATGGGAATACAGCTATCATTTTAAGGAGATAAATATGGCTATAGCATTGGTTTATTCTAGTAAAACAGGAAATACAGAAAAGGTAGCACGCTACATCAAGGAAAAGGTAGATCAAATATCAGTCATTGCAAGTATTGATGATATCAATTTCAATGTTGATGAATTTGATAAGTTCGTATTGTGTTATTGGAATGATAAGGGAACTGCAGATCAAAAATCGTTAGATTTTTATGCTACGCTAAAAGGAAAAGAACTTTTTGCATTTGGGACTTTAGGTGCCTATCCCGATAGCGAACATGCTAAGAGCATGATAGACAAGGTCGCAGCTCTTTTAGAAGAAAATGGGAATAAGGTTGTGGGTAGCAGCTGTTGTCAAGGGAAAATTGATCCAAAACTAACCGCTGCATTTAAACAATTCCCAGAAGGTCATCCACATGCGATGAATGAAGAAAGGCGAAAACGTCACGAAGAGGCAGCGAAACATCCAGACGAACAAGATTGCATTAATGCAGTCGCATCTGTTAAAAAAGCCTTTACGAGCCTGTAAAATGATTAATGACTTATTTGGTAAAAAAGGCGATCCGAGTTTAAGTAAGCGCCACTACAAGAATGTACTTATTATTTTTATCTTGTTTTGGGTTGCGATTTTCTCTCTTTTAATTAGTTTAGGAGCAGGAGCCATCCCAATTAACATTAAAGAAATTTTTCAAGCCATTTTTAGTTCGGAAGAAAGTATACATAAAACGGTTATTTTAGATTTCCGACTGCCTAGAACTCTAGTTTCTTTATGTGTGGCTGTTTGTTTAACATTAAGTGGTTGTATTTTGCAAGGAATTATGCGAAATAATCTTGCCTCGCCCGATATTATTGGAGTGACAAGTGGGGCAAGTCTCGCGGGATATATTATATTAGTTGCTTTGCCTAAACTCTATTATTTACTTCCGTTTGCTACGATTGTAGGTGCATTTGGGACAACTCTCATTATCTACTTTATGGCATACAGTCGGGGAGTAAGCCCCATGCGAATGATCTTATCTGGGGTGGCAATTGGTGCAATCTCGGGTGCATTTATCGATATTATTCGTACATTTTATGCTGAGCGAGTAGAGAATGTTCAAGGTTTCCTTGTTGGAGGTCTTTCTAATAGCACTTGGAATGAGTTTAGAATGATTGGCTTAGTCGCATTAGGGGGCATTATTGTTTCTCTGTTTATTGCGAATCAGATGAATATTCTTATGCTAGGAGATGAATCGGCTAACAGTTTAGGGCTTAAGGTCGAACGGTTTCGATTATTTTTGATTGTCATATCGTCTATTATGTCGGGCGTCTCTGTTGCTGTTGCGGGCATTATTGGCTTTGTGGGTCTTATAGTTCCTCACATTGCGCGATTAACCGTGGGAGGGGATTATAAATATTTTTTTCCAGCTTCTATTTTGATGAGTATTTCACTGCTTACACTTTGTGATAGTTTAGGGCGAGTGATTGCATTGCCAGGTGAAATTCCAGTGGGTGTGATTATGTCTTGTTTAGGCGCGCCTTTTTTCTTGTATATGCTTCGAGCATCTAAATTTAATTGAGGGTTTTGAATATGTATTTTGGATTAAAAGATTTATCAATTAAGTTTGGACAAAGACGAATAATCGATAATGTTACCATTGACTTTACTAAGGGTAAAATTACCTCTATTATTGGAAAAAATGGTTGTGGAAAATCGAGTATGCTTAAAGTGGTTTCTAAGGCAATTCAGCCAGAAAAAGGAGATGTTTTTTTTGAAGGAAAAAATTTACGTCACTTTAGTCAAAAAGAAATTGCAAAGAAAATCGCAATTTTACCACAAATTCATGACGTCATTCCTGCGGTGGAGCTACGAACACTTGTTTCTTATGGGCGATATCCCCATATGAATAAATTCAAAGGTCTAACACAGGAAGACGGCCAAATTATCGATGAGACTATCGAAAAGATGGGATTAACTGATTATCGCTTTCGCATGTTAAATACACTCTCTGGTGGTGAACGACAACGGGCCTGGATTGCCATGACCTTGTGTCAGCAACCCGACATTCTTATCTTAGACGAACCGACGACCTTTCTTGATATCAACAACCAAATCGAAATTTTAGAGATCATCAAAAAGCTGAACGAAGAAATGGGGCTAACTATTATTATGGTGTTGCACGATATCAATCTTTCTGTTAAATATTCGCATTATATATGCGCAATTAAAGATTCTCATGTCTATACGCACACAGAGGCAAATAATATCGTGGACAAAAAAACACTCTCCGAGGTTTTTTCTATCGATTCAGATATCTATACCGATGAGAGGGCAGGTTGTCCTTTCTTTATAGCGCAAAAACAAGAATAAATATATTTAGGAGATTTTTTATGAAAAAATTTGCAATGTTTGCATTGGTACTGCTTGTTGCAGTTACTTTTTGGGGTTGTTCTAAAAAAGAAAAAAAGGAAGAGGTTGCTAGTGCGGATCTCTATCCCTTTGAAGAGAAAGCAGATGAAGTCGTCGTAACAGAAACAGAGGTTACCTTTTCCGATTTTTTTGGAACCCAAAAAACGCTAAAAAGAGGCGCTTATAGCCGTGTTATTAGTTTGTATCATTCGCATACCGCTCTCTGGTACGAAGCAGGGGGTAAACTAGTGGGACGCGTCCATACTCAAGGAGCAGAAAAACAGCTCCCCGCAGAAGCTTTAAGTGACGAGGTTGTCGTTGTCGCTAATGGGATTACGATAAATACTATTAGTGTAGAGCAGATTTTAAAAGAAAAGCCCGATTTAGTCATTTTAGGACAGGCAATGGGACAACCTGGTATGGTACCTGCTTTAGCAAGTGCTGGAATCGAGACCATTGTAGTCGATTACAATGATCTATGTGACTACCTTAAATGGTTTAAAGTTTTTTCTGCGTTAAACAATACCGAGCCTTTGTATGATAGTGTTGCCCTTCAAACAATGCGAAATGTCATTTCGATTATCGAGAAAGTCCCTGCAGAAGGCATTCGCCCAACTGTACTTCCTGTTTTTTCTGCCTTTGGAAAAATTACGGTTAGTCTTTCAGGTACGGCTCTTGGTAACATGATTGAACAATTAGAAGCAATAAATGTTGCAGATAAAGCAGATGAAGGCAAGGATGGCAGAATCGAAATGAATTTAGAAAGTATTATTTCTATAGACCCCGATATTATTATTATCCAGTCGATGGACGACGAGACCGCGGTACTTGCAATGGAAAGGGACTATAGCAATAACAAACTCTGGAATAGTCTTAGTGCGGTTAAAAATAATCGTGTTTACTTTTTAGATTCGGGACTATTTCATTATCGTCCACACTCTAGATATGATGATAGTTATCAGCTTTTATTTGATATTTTCTATCCGAGCGGAGAATAAGGGCAGTGTTTACAGAAAGATTTAAGTCACACCATCAAGCCTCTATGCGATTAAAAGATCTCTACAGAAGCGAACTCGAAAAAGAAGAGTATCTTACAAACCTCCTACAATCCGAAGGAAAAGGAGCTAGAGCTTTATATGTTCACGTTCCTTACTGTACGAAATTATGTCGATTCTGCGGTTTCCCACAGGGGGATCGCGATTTAAAGAAAAATTATCATAATATAGTTATCAAGCAGATCAATAAAATTAAAGATTTTCCTTATCTAAAGCAATCTTTTCAATCGGTATATTTTGGCGGGGGGACGCCTACATCCCTTGAACCTTTTCAAATGGCAGCCATTTTAAAAGCGATTCATGAAAATTTTAACCTAGAAGCAGATTGCGAAGTCAGTGTAGAAACTTCTGTTACGGAATTATCTACTGAAATGATTGATGCTTTGTGGGAAGGGGGCGTAAATCGTCTTAGTATCGGGATTCAGACTTTTGATGACTGTCTTAGAAAAAAACTAGGAAGAAGAGGTTCATCGGCAGCTGCAATTGCTAAAATTAAAGAATTAAAAGCAAAAGGATTTACTAATGTTAATATCGATTTAATTTATAATAATCCAGGCCAAACTAGGGAGATGCTAAATAACGATTTACAAACGATTCTCGATTTAGAGCTTGCTGGGATCAGTTTTTATTCGCTTATGCTAAATGATAAATCGCCCATGAAGCGCAATACGGCAGAAGACGAACTGCTAAAAATGAAAGATATAAATTGGGAATATGAACAATTTGAAACAATTGTTAGCCGACTTAAAGAAAATAAATTTGAACTTTTTGAATTTACTAAACTCATTCGTGAACGATTAGACGAGTATAAATATATCCAAGTTCGACAAATTTCTGGTGATGTGATTGCAATTGGGTTAGGTGCAGGCGGTAAAATCGGAAACTACTCCTATTATAATATGTTTGATATGGTTGAAGTTTCCGATGCTCTGGCAATTTCTGCTATGGGCTCTATTTTTT
>CAYJGX010000133.1:0-4986 GCA_964369795.1 uncultured Spirochaetaceae bacterium | reverse complement strand
TTCCATAATGGAGGTGATTCATAATCGTAAGCTAAAGAAAAGGCTATTGTTTGGGGGATTAGTTGCTCTTTAAATGATAAATCATTAGTCCAACTTGTTGATCCCCAATCGAAAAACTGTGGTTGTGCTTTAATAGCATTAAATGCAATTTTAAAATACCAAAGTTTAAGATCAAAACTCACTCGGTCTGGAATGAGTTCATTGTTTTCTTCGATAACTCTTAAATTTTGACTGAATGTAATATTATTATCTAGTAGGTTTGCGCTAAATTTTGTATCTAAATTTGTTAGTTCATCTTCTAAAACATTATATTGAAATGTATTTGAAAAGGAAATTCCATTATCGAATGAAAAAGAGGCATTGTTTGAAATATCTTTAACATACCAGTTTTTCTTACCAGCATTTAAAATATCTTCGAGTTGATTATTTCGGTATTCATTGTAGCCGTTAAGTAAGTCCGATGTAGAATAATCATCTAGTTTTGTTTGATCATAGAAGTTTTTGTAAAAAGAAAATGAAAAACGGTTTGATAACATACCTAGTTTTAAATCGATTGACGGGGTTGCGCTTGCTTGTTTTGGTGGTAAAATAAAGTTAAGTGAAAGTGTTTGATTCTGGTCTAACATTTCAAATTGAAGATTTGTATTTAAAGAGTGTGTTGTAATATTTGAAGCATCCCATAAGGCAGCATCAAGCAAATAGGTTTCCTCGTCTGAATCATAACGATAGTTTAATACGGTATTTGCTAAATTATAAGAGATACTAGAATTCTTTAATGAATCGACAAATTTAAATGGATTGATTTTTACACTAAAATTATTGTTAAGACGGAAGTTACTATTTTTAAAATCTTCTATACGTGCCTCTTGTTTATAAAATGCCTCTTCTATTTCTTCGTTTTTATCAGTTACAATATTTCCCTCACTGTCTTTTTCGTCCATTACTTGATTGCTTAGCAAATTATGTTGATAGCTACTAGTAAATGAGGTGTTGTTCGTTATTGATATCATACTATCTAAGATAGATGCTTTATATGAAAGATCGGCATCACCGCTAAGTTTTAAAGTTAGTTCCGATAATTGAAAGTTGATGATTGATTGAGGGAGTCCAGTCTCTGATTGTGATCCTAATTGATGAAAAAGTGAGGGCGTTTCTGGGGTTTCATGAATGAAATTACCTAAAAGCTGTAGGTTTAATGTTTTAAAATTATAATCTAATTGATGAGTAAATATGTTAGAAATATTGAGTTCGCTTACACTGACATCAGAAAAAAGAGGTTTCGCTTTAATTTTTGATGCTATCGATTCTTCTTTTTCCTCTTTTGCCCATGGACTTCTAATTTTATCAGAATGAGAATTATCTATAATTTCTTCTGCTTTTTTTTCGGTTAAGGTATTTAATCCTGATCTATTTCCATAAATATCATATTTTGTATTAAACAATGTCCCGCTAAAGGTTAAATTGATATCTGGTAATAACATTTGAGAGGGAACGAAATATTCTTTATTGACTGTTGATACTTGATTTAGATTAGGACCTAAATAATTTAGCATTGTATCTTCAAAAACATCACTAATAAACTCAAAATTAAAGTTTAATTTAGTAATAGATAAAGAAGAAATTAAGGGAGATACATTCTCATCAAAAAGTTTATTAAGACCATTGAATGAATTTTCAAAATACCAATTTAGACGCGATATCCGAGTTGCATCTTGGTAGATTGGTTTTTCTTCTGTCAAACCTAAGGCTTGTTCAAAATTAAAGGTTTCTTGCCGATATTTTGTAAAATGTTCTGGATACAATGAATCCGAATATAAGTCTAATTCAAGTTTAGTATTTGAAAAGGTTGCAGAATTTGAATAAGTGAGGTTCGCCTCTAATCCATATCTAAATGGAACTAATAAACCGAAAAAATATGAATGATCTGGAACCATCCCGTAATACGAAATCAAATTATCGGGTATTAAACCTAATGTTGGATCAATCATTTTATGCAAGGATTGAACTTCCATTCCTTTGTTTAAGGTATCCTTATTAATCCCATAATATGACAAACCAATCCCAGCCCTAAAATCTAAATTAGTGACATTCGTTAAGCCTGCAATTTTTCCTTCTATCCCCACAAATTGACCAATGTTTGAATAGGCATCAGCCATGATTTTAAGATAGGTCTCTTCATTATTTTTGACTGTATTCCATTGCTCATCCATATCCTTTTTCCATGCTTGATATTTTTTTTGAGCCTCGGTGAGTTCTTTTTCGGGTTCGGGTTCTGCTTGATAGTCGGTTGCTTCCGATTCTTCTTCCTCTTCTGGTTTATTTCCTTTTCTAATATAAAGTCCATCGACCCATTCTTCTGCATTTTCACTACCGCTACTTGGGTCTAAGAAATTAAATGAATCCCCTCCAGATTCCTCTTCATCTTTCTTGCCTAAAAGATAATAAGTTAAATTCAAAAAGCTTCCAATATCATCATTCATCCCAACCGCAGGATTAAATACAAAATTATCTCCTTTTTTTAAGAAGAAAGGAATATAGAGCAACGGCACTTCCCCTACTTGCAAGGTTGCCCCTCGAATTCCCCATTCACCTGGCGCCAAAACCCAAATTCGTTCTGCGGAAATACTATAAATTGGGAAATCGCCTGCACTAGAGGAAATTTTCCCGTTAATCATTTTAAATTTATCGTCTTTACCTTTTATAAGTTTTTCGCCTGAATAATAAAAAGTATGAGATGAGGCACCAGTGCCTGTTTCTCCGCTGACCTCTTGTTCTTTTTGGCTAACCCCTTTATAAATGACCCCTTCCCAGTTTTCAATGTTAAAAACAAGGCTATTACCACTGAAGTAATCGGTGGACTCTCCAGATTTTTTTTCATAAACAACATTTCCATGTGCTGTCATGAGTTGTTCTTTTTTATTAAAAATAATGTAGTCCGATGTTATTTTATGTGAGTTCGGGCTTCCACCTGTTGAACTTTTCTCTTCTAAAACAACGGCAACATTTCCTATAATACGTATATAATCTTCTTCGATTTCGTCTATTTTGTAATATTCTGTCTTTTCTGCCGATTCAATTTGAATTTGATTTTCACTAGAAGATGCACCTGTCGAACCCGACACTCCATAAAGGGTTTTGAGTCGATCTTGTAGTTCGCTTTTTGATCCAGAATAATCGAGCCCTAACCTTCGTGACCAATAGACTAAATCTTGATAAGAGGCGGTTTGAATATCAACAAGAACGGTATCATCTATAATTTTGTCCTCGGGTCGTCTTGTATCGATAATTTCAGGCTCGGCTTCTGGTGTTTCTTCTGCCGTTGCTTCTGAAGGATCATTTAGTCCGCCGTCTACTCCATCTGTATTGTTATTTGAATCAAGCGTAGGATCCCCAAGAACTGGATTATTTTCTTGAGAAAAAACAAAAATAGGAAAAAGAGATATAAATATTAATAATAAACATAAAAATGTAAGTTGCTTATTTATCAAGTGCGCTATTATTTCCTCTCTATCATTTGTTTTAAAAACTTTCCTGTCCAAGATTCAGGAACTTTTGCCACTTCTTCGGGTATACCACAACAAACCAGCTGACCTCCACGAGTTCCGCCTTCTGGTCCTAAGTCAATTATATAGTCTGCTTGCATAATCACATCTAGGTTGTGCTCGATTAGAAGCAATGTATTTCCACTATCGGTCAATCGCTGTAAGACCTCTAATAATTTTTTAACATCGGCAAAATGAAGCCCCGTTGTGGGTTCATCTAAAATATAGAGTGTTTTTCCTGTAGCTCGTTTAGACAATTCGGTTGATAGTTTCACACGCTGTGCTTCCCCTCCAGAAAGAGTTAACGCCGATTGACCGAGTTTGATATAGCCTAAACCTACATCATATAATACCTGTAATTTACGATTTATCATAGGATTTTTTTCAAAAAACAATAGAGCCTCTTCTACCGACATTTCCAAAACATCATTGATATTCTTACCTTTAAAATAGATATCTAAAGTTTCTTTATTATATCGTTTCCCTTTACATTGATCACAAGTGATATAGACATCGGGTAAAAAGTGCATTTCAATTTTTAATGTACCATCGCCTTTACAATTTTCACATCGACCACCAGGAACATTGAATGAAAAGCGACCCGATTGATAGCCTCTAGCTTTAGATTCTGGCAAAGATGCAAAAAGATCACGAATTGGAGTAAAAAGTCCCACATAGGTAGCAGGATTTGAACGCGGAGTTCTTCCTATTGGAGATTGGTCTATATTGATGATCTTATCGATATGCTCAATTCCGTGTATCGATTTATGTTTACCCACTTCCATATAGCTACGATTAATAATGTTATGAACCGATGGATATAAAATAGAAGACATTAAAGTAGATTTCCCAGAACCAGAAACACCTGTTAAAACAGAAAATGTACCAAGAGGGATTTTAACATCGATATTTTTAAGATTGTTTTGAGTGGCGCCTTTAATTTCGATAAAGTTTCCATTCCCTTTGCGTCTTTCATCTCTATCTTTGATAACAAGAGTTCCAGCTAAATGTTGTCCTGTCAAACTCTCTGGCACCAAAGCAACTTCCTCGGGTGTTCCTTGCGCTACAATATATCCGCCATGAATACCTGCACCCGGTCCTAAATCGACAATATAATCTGCCTCACGTAATGTTTGCTCGTCGTGTTCGACCACAATTAGAGTATTTCCAATATCTCGTAAATGCTTTAAGGTTTCCACTAAACGCTCATTATCTCTTTGGTGCAAACCAATTGATGGCTCATCTAAAATATAGAGAACACCCATTAGTTGTGATCCAATTTGCGTTGCCAAACGTATCCGTTGTGCCTCACCTCCAGATAAAGTTCCAGAGCGTCTATCGAGTGCGAGGTAATCAAGTCCAACATTTTCTAAGAAAGAGAGTCTAGCAGATATTTCCTTTAAAATTTGATAGGCAATCTTGTTTTCTGTCTCTGTAGGATTCC
>CAYJGX010000132.1:0-5142 GCA_964369795.1 uncultured Spirochaetaceae bacterium | reverse complement strand
TCCGAATTGGGTATGTTAGCCCTATCAAAAGTGTCGAAGAGTGGCAAAATCTCTGCTATGACCTACAAAATACACCTGTCGAAACGATGTTCTGTTACAGTTGTCTTTTTAGAAAACTCTTCTTAAATAATCTCTCAAAGTGGGAAATGAACCCATTTAAGGGGCAAGAAGTTTGCGGCGCTTTTATGTTTGGTGAGATCGGTACAAAAAATGGTAATACCTACTATTACAACGGGACCTGTGCTATTTTTACCATGGCAGAAAAAGTACATTACATTAGACCCGATTTACGTCTATTCGACAAAATAGAAGAACTCGATGACACAAACAGCGAAATCACTCAAACACTAAAAAATCTCATCAGCCTATCAGATAACAGCGAAACATTCACCCTCCTAGAAAACGCCATCAAAAATGAAGAACGGGCAATTGATCGGATGCAAGCTGGTAGTGATACGATGGGAATGTTTCTTAAACAAAGGGAACTTGGGAAAAGCTTAAAAATATGTGTTGTAAAAATCAATAGCCAGATAGAAAATGCAAGTCACTCGCTCATGAATGATATTCGAAATTATGCAAACGCCTCTCTAAGTAAGCTCGCATTACATTTTTATCACTTTGATGAAAACTCATTTTTCTTTGCAACAGATTCATCTATCTCAGACATGCTATTCACGAATTCCGTAAAGAAATTATTTGATAACTTTAAGTTGCTTGCAGAAGAAACAACAATCATAGACTTTGCAATTACTCTACATGGCAAGAGTCCCCGCGAGCTATTAGACTATATCAACCAATTTGCAGATAATCAGGGCTCTTCTTTTTTTAATTGTGATAATAATTCTCTTAAAGAAAACAATTTACAACAAGAATTTAAAATCGTAGAAATTATTCAAACCGCACTCAATTCGGATAGAGTTATCCCCTATTTTCAAGGAATTTACGACAGCCAAGCGAACCGGTTTTTTGCCTACGAAGCACTCATGCGATTACAAACTGCCAATGGGGAAATTCTACCTCCTGGGGCCTTCCTAGAGATTTCAAAAAAACATGATCTCTACTTAGATTTAAGCCGAGCAATGATTTGCAAAGTTCTTGATTTATTTGCAGACAGATCCGAAATAATCTCCATTAATATCTCCGCCCTCGACATAAACTCACCAGAGTTCACAGCTACCATCTATGAAAAATTTAATAAAATGGAGAATCCAGGCCATTTTATTTTTGAATTAGTCGAAACAGAAAAATTTGCAGGGCAAGAGTCTTTACGAAAATTTATACGAAAAGTACGACAATACGGAGTAAAGATTGCAATTGACGATTTTGGTTCTGGCTATTCAAATTTTATCGAAATTGGAAATCTTGAAATTGATTACATCAAAATAAATGGCTCCCTTACCGAACTTCTAGGAACCGATACTAGTTACGACCAAATCCTAGAAAGCATCTTTTTCTTAAGTGAGAAAATGCAAGTCGAGCTTATCGCCGAATCGGTAGAAACCGCTGCAATGCAAAAAAATCTAGTAAACCACGGAATTCGCTATTCACAAGGTTTTCTTTTCTCTCGCCCCATGCCAATCGAACAACTGTATATTGTAGCCGAAGAAAATAAGGTTCAAAAAAGTAACCCAGCAGAAGAGAAGCATACAGAAACCTTTTTAGGTCGAACGCTAACGAATAAATCTAAAACCCGGTCTTTTATTTGGGCGGGGATTGCAACCTCTCTACTTTTTTTCATGGCTGTTTTTGCTTTTTCAACAAAAAACCTAGCCACTGTTCAAGAAATAAACGACACCTTCTTAGTCGAGCTTGCAACTAACATGTCCGATAAGATCTCCTCGCTCATGCAAAATTCTGAGAATCTATTAAAAGCGACGAATATTGCTCTATTTTCGCACTATCCAGACATCAAGTCGATTACAAGTGTTCTAGAAAGATTCTCAACACTCGATGAATTTGACAATATCTATATCACCGCCGAT
The DNA here is from genome assembly GCA_964369795.1 of uncultured Spirochaetaceae bacterium. Classification (GTDB taxonomy): domain Bacteria; phylum Spirochaetota; class Spirochaetia; order JAFGXN01; family JAFGXN01; genus CAYJGX01. The sequence goes on along the minus strand of CAYJGX010000132.1, from coordinate 3,160 downwards.
GACCTCCCCCCACAGGACAAGGATGGCAACGTGTTAGTGACCGACACCCCTTTAAGTAGAGGTAAAATTCCCGAAAATGAAGTTCTTATTCTACCTCCTGTTACCGAAGTCAGTAGTGGTCGAAAGATTTTTGCACTAGCGACTTCCTTCACCCTAAGCGATTCGCGACAAGTCACCATCTATGGCATTTACTATCTCGATAACTTTTCTTCTGTTTTGCAAATCAAAAGTTTTGGAGGTGAAGCCTTCTATCATCTATGCCAAATCGATGGAGTACCCCTTATTCTAAGTGGAAATAATGATAACCTTTTTGTTGATGGTGATATGTATTCTTTTATTGGCTCGCTAGATATACTAAACGGGCACACCCCACAATCGCTACGTGAGGATATGGAAAATGGAAAAACTTCGCTCCTAAAATATAAAATTGGAAACACCCAAAGAACAGCGGTCATGGTCACTGTACCAGAAACAAATTGGTGTGTCGTTAGTATTATCCTCGACGATGTTACCACTCAAATGGCAGATACAATCAACGTCACAACCTATTTTTTCACTTCGTTTATAATCACAATATATGCGATTTATCTCTTTTTTGCTGTCTATACAAACCGCAAAACAGAAAATAGACTTAAAAAAGCCCTTGCATCAAGCTACTACTTAACCAATAGCTTGCAATCAACTATCGAAACAGACACTCTCACGAATACATTCACAAGGGCAACTGCCCAAGAAAAAATTTCAGAAATTCTTCAGCTGTGCGAGCAAGAAAACAATACCCATGTACACACCCTCATGATTGCCGATGTTGACAATTTCAAACAAATAAACGACCACTATGGGCATCAAGTTGGAGATACCTATTTATTAGAATTTGTGAGTGCGGTTAAAAGTAGTCTCCGATTAGGCGACATTGTAGGAAGATTAGGTGGAGACGAGTTTATTATCATGCTCAATAATATTGCTAGCAAAGAAAATGCCGAGTCAATCATCAACAAAATTATCGAAAATATTAATGCCATATCCATCAAAAATGTGAATCTCGATATCGTGGGGATCAGTGTAGGTGCGGTAATGGTTCCTGAGCACTCTACCGATTACATGATTCTAAACAATATGGCAGATAAAGCTCTCTACGAAGCTAAGCATAAAGGCAAATCGACTTATGTCTTTCACGAGGTGAGATAAAAATTATACGATTTCAAGATTTACAAGTGGCAATGGTTTAGCGAAAAGAAAGCCCTGTGAATAAGGAATATTATTGCGCTTTACTATTTCTTGAATCTCATCATTTTCAACAAATTCCGCAACAACTTTAGCGTTTATCAATTTTGACATGAAGCAGATTGACTCCACAATGATTCTACTGTCTTCACTTGTTGGGAGCATTTGAATTATCTGTCCATCGATCTTTAAATAATCGGGTCGCAATAAAATGATTGAATTTAATGTCGCAAATCCAGCACCAAAATCGTCAACGGCTATTTTACATCCAATTTTTCGCACATTATTTAAAAAAGCATACAATTTCTCGCCTTGATTATAATTTTCGGTTTCTACAAACTCTATGGTAAATTTACTAGGGTTTTCTACCTCTCTCATTCTATTCATGAACCAAGTTACAAATTCTTCATTTTCGATATCTAGCAATGTTAAATTGATGCTGACTTCACTTTTCTTTTCATCAAAATCACATAAAACTTTGTTTATCATTATCTGACTTAGAATGTAGTATAGTTTATATTCTTTGGCTATCTCTAAAAAAGCATGCGGAAGATAAATATTTCCATACTCGTCATAAATCCTCATGAGAGCCTCATATCGTTTAACCTCTTCATTTTGATTCGCATAGATTACCTGATAATATGGTATCACTGTATCATTGTTGATAGCAAAGTTTAATAAATTAAAAATTTTAGCGGACTCGGAGTTTTTAAGCTTCATGATCTCTTTCTCATCGGTTGCGATGAGAAAATTATTTTGTGACTCCCGATGAAGATAAAAAGCTTGCTTTGCCCTCTCGACTAAATCATCTTTCCCAAAAACCAAAACAAAGCGAGATACGGCATTGAGTCCTACCTCATCTGCCGACGCTAACATATATTCATCGTAGGTCACTCTCAATAGATTTTCGAATTCTGCATCGCTCATTTCATTTGTTCCTGCAACAATGAAATGGTCATGATCATACATATAGTGAATGACACAATGACTTAATCCAATCTTTTTTACATCTTCTTTTGTCCGGGTTAAAACCTCTTTACAGGCTGCAGCATAGTCTTTTATCCCATAGGTAGCAATCATTATTTCTGAGTTCATAATTTGAGTCATGCATATTTTATCAATCTTTAATAATTTTAAATCTAATAAAAATTTCTCATATGAAAAAACATTATAATCGGGCTCAAAATCTTTAGGCTTTTTTTCTTCGTTATTCATTCTAGACCCTCCATATATACTATCAATTCTACTTTTTCAATTGGATTATTAACTGTTTTCTACTCTTGCATCGATCCTTGATTGTTTGCTCGCTAATTTATTTTCGTACATTTTTTTGTCTACAGTTTTAAAGAAATCATTGTATTCGAGTAATGAATATCCCTCAAAATAACCTGTTCCAATTGCTAGCGAATATTTGTGCACGGCATTTTTATTTGCACTATCGACTTGCTCCACAACTTTTGCCATCATTAAATCTACTTCCTCTTGCGTACATCCTGTGAGAAGTGATACAAATTCATCTCCTCCGACCCTATAAGTTTTACCATATTTTCTCAAATTTCCATTGAGTGCATAATATGAGTTACGAAGCGCATTGTCCCCTTCCATATGCCCAAGGTAATCATTAATCAATTTAAGATTGTTCATATCGGCAATAATACACCAGATTTTTTTAATTTCACTTTCGTTACGAAAAAAATCGTGTAACTCCTCGTGGTAGGCTTTTGAATTATACCCCCCAGTTAGTGCATCGTTAAACGAATATTCTAATAACATTTTCTTCATCTTATTCGCAACACTTGCAATACGCCCGATTTCGTCTTTGGTGTAGAGAGAACTCGATATTTCTATTTTCATATTTCCTGTTTCGGCAATGAGTGACATAGCCTTTTCTAATTCTATTAGACTCGAAGTTATAACTTTAGAGAAAAACTGCGTA
>CAYJGX010000131.1:0-5145 GCA_964369795.1 uncultured Spirochaetaceae bacterium | reverse complement strand
GTTTCAAGAGGTAATCCCTGATAAGTTTTTCCCGTAGATTGATAAGTGATAAGATTTTTAATGTCATTTCTAAAAATTCCTGCACCGATTGTCATATTTTTCATGGGATAAAATTCAAGAGTTCCACTGTATCCCCACCCGCTCTCAGGCTCTAGATCTGGATTAGGCCCTACATAAAACCAAGTATGATCAAAGTAATCTCTAAAAGCAGTTATTAATTCGGGCACTTTAAAACTATGTCCGACGTGGCCTTTAATTCCAATCCATTCCGCTGGTTTAATAACAAGTCCTAATTCTGGAGAAGCTGAATGCAAAAGTTCTGGAGTTTTGAAATCGGTGATATCTCTTGCTGTCACCTGATATCTTAAACCTGCGGTGACATCAATATCAACACCCACTTCTGTATCAACATCAACATCGGTCCCAAAAAAGAAGGCATGGGTATGTTGATTAAATTGCTTTTGATTATTATGTGTTTCTTCAAAAAACTCGACGTCAGCAGTATATCCACCTTTTAAAGTAAAAATATCATTTAGATAATATACAAACATAAACTCATTATTATTAAAAATGTAATAATCGTTTAACATTTGATTATGGGAAATTCTTTCTTCTGCGTCATAGGAAAGTCCAGTCGTAAAATTAAGATCTAAGTTATCAAGAGGATAAACCTTATAATTAAAATTAGTCATAAACTTTTTGAACTCATTCACCTGGGTTGAATCTACCTGTATAGGTCCATTTTCTTGTTGATATTTTGCGTTTACCTCTATGTTATGAATTTCAGCAAAACTGATATTTGTTCCCCCATAGACATCAAAATTAAAGTAGTCATCTCTTTCATTTTTGACTTTATAATCACCATCTTCTACTGGAATAGACATAATCGTATATGGAGAAAGCCAAGTATACCCATATTCAAGAGAACTTCCAATCCATGCTGAATTTCCTCCACCCCAACCATAACTTAAATTCATATTGCTTTGACTAAAATGATTATCGTTATCGAAATAAGGATTGTTTCGGTAGGTTGTACTTATATTTCCGGCAACACCATCGGTTCCTGTGCCTTTTTTTGTCTGTATGTGAATAACTCCAGCCATGGCATCACTTCCCCAAAGAAAGCTACTAGGTCCTTTGATAATTTCTATTTTTTCTATTGATGATAAAGGGAGTCGTTTTAAAGCAGAAATGCCTCCCATTGTGCCATCTCTTACACGCTGACCATCGATAATAACAAGCAATTTATCGGAAGAAAGGCCCCGAACCATCACGCTATCACCATTTTTCCGAGATCCTGAGCCATCGAGTGCAACAATCCCATTTTCACGCAAAACATCTGTGACGGTCGAGCCTGCACTACCCTCTAAATCTTCTTGATCGATAACCGTTACGTCGGCAGAAGTATCAGAAATTCTTTTAGCAACTTTAGAGGCAACCACTTGCAATTCAATATTGCTTGCGTCCTCTTCACTAGTCTCTTGAGAGGACGTTTCATCTTCTAAATCTAGTTCAATTTCAATCTCTGATTCAAGATCTAAATCTATCTCTATCTCAATTTCATCTTCAATCTCGACTGCCAACTCCTGTGAAAAGATGATTATAGCAGAAAAAAAAGTGAAAATTAATAGCAACAGCTGTTTTTTCATTCTGTTTCTCCTAAGAAGTTTCCATCTTCGGTAGCCATTTCGTATTTAAAAGTATAAACGCGATTTTCATATGTCATTCCCTCACCATCCGTTCCAATTTCGATAGGCTGAAGCTTAACATAATTTTTTCCATTTCCATCTTTTACAATAAAGATAAATTGAGATCCCGCTTGATAAGCTAGACCCGAGGACATTTGGGTTCCCTCAAATTCAAACAAATAGGTCTCACTACGAGAATCGGTGGCGGTATTCCAATGTTCCGCAGAAGCGTGAACCCCATCTGAATATTCATCTAACAAATGATAAGGGCAACAATCGCAAAAATCTGTTCCCGGATGCCGCTCTTCATGTTGGAGTTCGATAAATTCCTGTAAACTTGGATCCTCTAAAAAATCCGGAGAGTGTGACTGACAAGAAACAACATTACCTGTTAAATAGGCATTTAAGGTCAGATGATTAAATGTTGCAAAGCCTGCATAATCCCAATAATAATCAATTTCCCAGTAGTTAGGATCCCCCCCAACGAGGCCTTCGGTGTGGCTGATACTTTTAATGGAATCGAAGGTGACATCTTTAAAAACTTTGACACCCCCTAGCCCATGACTTCTTAAATAGACTCCTGTGGAACCAGAGTTAGAAGAAAAACGCCAGCTTGCATCCACAGTATATAGATGCCAATCTTTAGAGCTTTTATCTTCAACAATTGTAAACCCTTCTTTGGTAAATTGAATACAAGAAGGATTTCCCCTTGGAGCTGTTGGAAAAACAAGCCCCTTTAAACGATCTAGCTTAACTTCTTCGTATTCCGCAGGGGAAATTACACCTTCGTATGCAGGATTAACGCAAGAGAAAATAAAATTCACTAAAACTAGAATGAAAAAAATTCGTTTCATACAAACTATTCTTTTTCTTTAAACGTAAAGGCAATACCAGCTCCGGTCGGTTCGCCAGAATCATCTGCAAACTGCATGCTTCCTTTACTGCCCGCTAAAGTAATCCATACGATTGTATCCCCATCTTTATATGAAGCTTTTACACCACTTTCTGCTTTTACAAATCGATAATCTCCCATGGTAGCTCCACCCATAAAGAGTTCTATCTCTTCTGCGGTTGCATTAACACCTGCATCTGGAGTTGGGGGAGCAATTACATTTAGGCTTAAAGTTCGACCATCTACATTCCATTCATAGACCATAGTGTTTTCACCCATAGAGCCTTCAGCATATTTATTAACTACATTTCCTAAAAAAAGAGCAGCAACTGTATCCGTTTCGTTATCATCACCTGTATTTGGACCTAAATCATCACAAGAAAAAAAGATTGCCAATGCGAGAAAAATTCCTAGCAAAAGAATTAGTTTATTATTTTTCATATTAACCTCCAAGTTAAATATTCTTAAGTTAAACTCATTAAACAGAATTTTTAATAAAATGTCAAGTTTCTTTAACAAATTTAACATGTGAATGTTGTAACTTATTTATTAATTACCTATACTCTAGCCATGCTAAACCCTACTCAGCAAGTTATTAGAAACACTTTCTTTCTTTATCTACGCCAAATCGTTGCCATTGGACTCAATTTATATACGGTTAGACTTATTCTCAATATTCTAGGTGCAGATGACTATGGCTTATATAATGTAGTGGGAGGAATTGTTACGATGTTTGCATTCGTGGTGGGAGCTATGGCAAATGCAAGCCAGCGCTATTTTTCATTTGCAATCGGCAAAAAAGAAGAGGGGCTACTTAAACGCACTTTCGATGTAACAATACTCTCTTATCTTTTACTTAGCCTCGTTATTCTCGCTTTAGCACAGACAATAGGCCTATATTTTGTTCTAAACAAGATTACCCTTCCCCCCGAGCGCATAACCGCTGCCCTTTGGGTCTACCAATTTTCGGTTCTAAATTTTGCCATCTCCTTTTTGAGCATGCCATTTATTGGATTGGTTTTTGCTTATGAAAAGATGAATATTTACGCTTTTGTTAGCATTCTCGATGCTCTCGTTAAATTACTCTTTATTTTACTATTACCCTATTTACAGCATGACAAACTCATTCTTTATGCAGCCGCGCAAAGCCTTTTCTTGTTTTTGTCTAATTGCTTCTATTTATTTTATACTCAAGTTAATTTTAAGTTGTTAACGATTAAATTTTCTTGGGATAAATCAATTTTTAAAGAAATGCTTTCCTACACTTCATGGAACTTGATTGGTGCTAGCGGCCGTGTTTTTAAAGTACAAGGAATTAATTTAATCCTCAATAATTCTTTTGGACTGGCAATCAATGCGGCACGAGCCGTTGCAAGCCAGGTAAGCGGAATTGTTTCGGGCTTTTCTCAAAATTTTACAACTGCTGTGCGCCCTCAGATTATTAAACGTTATGCTGCACAAGATTACACAGGAATGGTCAAAAGCGTCTTTACTAGCTCAAAACTCACTTTTACTCTTTTATCGTTAGCGGCTATACCCATAATAATTGAAATGCCGCAAATTCTAACCTTGTGGCTAAAAGAAGTTCCAGAGCACACCGTTATTTTCACTCGGCTTGTACTAATTGACGCACTAATCGATTCTATTTCGTATCCGCTTATGACAAGTGCACAGGCGACGGGGCGCGTTAAACTCTACCATACTGTTATAGGAACAATATTGCTCTTAAACCTGCCTATTGCATGGATTGCCATCCACTTTGGAGCCCCTGCCTATGCAGTTATGATTATTGCAATTGTTTTAACTGGATTTTCATTTATTGCTAGACTCTCTATTTTGCGAAAACTCATTCCTGAATTTTCAGTTAGACTCTTCTTCTTAACGGTGGCTTTACCTTTATTTAGTACCACTTTGCTAGTCTATTTAGTAGTGACTGGAATGACCTCTCTTATCCCAGTAGCCACCTATAGAATATTTATTAGTATTTTAAGTTATATTTTCTTGCTTTTACTTTGTTCGTATCTATTTGTCTTATCTAAAGAAGAGAAAGAAGCGGTTCAAGCCTATTTAAAGAAAAAAAGAAAGTCTAAATCTTAATTATTCATCGAGTTTAAAATCTATGGATAAAACGATTGGTAACTTACCGCCCCCCTCTTCATAGGGAGGAAAAGGCGAAGATCGCTTAACCGTTTCGATAGCAGCCGCATCTAAATTAGGATATTTCGATTTTTTACGGACACTAATATTGATTGCCTCTCCACTTGGCAAAATGGTAAAGGCCACTTTTACCACCCCTTCTCGTCCCCTATTTCGTTCTGCTCTAGGATAATATTTATTGTTTGCTAATACTTGAATCACTTCGCCTATATAAGTGCGTTTAAACTCGAGACCAAGAGCGGGTTCTGCAGATTGTTGGCTATCGCCCTCTTGGGGCGCAGCGTCGAGAATTTCTTCTTCGGGTGTCGCCTCTTCGACAATTTCTTGAGGAAGTTGGGGCTCTTCTTTGGGTTTAGGAGGGACAATTATCTTTTTAGGAATTTTCTTTTTGACTATTTCGATAATATC
>CAYJGX010000130.1:0-5171 GCA_964369795.1 uncultured Spirochaetaceae bacterium | reverse complement strand
GGGGTTTCCAAGTGACCTAACAAATCCTATGGTTAAAGCATTTAAAGAGATCTTTGGAACAAGTAACTTTGTCAGCAGCTTTGTTCAAGTTTCATTTTATGGTGGGTATGCACTAATGGCTATTCCTGCTGCCTTATTCATACGAAAATTTAGTTACAAGGCTGGAATTTTAGTCGGACTAGGACTTTTTGCGACGGGATCACTCCTTTTTTATCCAGCGCAATTATTAGCTGGAAATTATATTGAAGGCATGAATGAAGTTACGAATATTGGTGTTAGCACAAGTGCTGCTTTTTGGTTTTTTCCACCAGTGTTTCTAATTTTAACCATAGGACTTGCCTTTTTAGAAACTACAGCTAATCCATTTATTCTATCGTTAGGCGATCCTAGAACAGCAACCCAGCGACTTAATTTGGCTCAAGCCTTTAATCCAATGGGTTCTCTTCTTGGAATGAGCGTCGCAAGTTTTGCTGTATTGCGAAATCTTGCAACAGTAGATGCGGCAAACAATCAAACCAAAGAATTAATAACCGTTGCACAAAAAAAAGCAGATTTAGAGCTTGTGACAATTCCTTATCTTATTTTAGGCATGGTCGTTTTAGCTGTATTTGCTCTTTTTCTTTTTTCTAAACTTCCAAAGAATGCAAGTGATGAAAAACTAGCTATAAAAGCGAGCTTGAAGAAACTAGCAAAAAATAGAAATTATATTGAAGGTGTTGTTGCACAACTTTTCTATATGGGGGCACAGATTATGTGTTGGACTTTTATCGTTCAATATGCAACTGGATTAGTTAAGGCAAACGGGGCTCCACTTAGTGCGGCAGCAGCTCAAAATATAAATATTGTCGCGATGGTTCTCTTCTTTGCTTCTCGTTTCATCTGTACAGCTATGCTAAAATTTATTTCTGCTGGAAAACTCTTAAAAATTCTTGCAATAGTGGCGACGGGTTTAACCCTTATGGTTATTTTGTTGCCTGGGTTTGGTTTTCTTGCAAAAGAGGGAAGTTTTGTACAAAATGGATTTGCTTGGGCTGGACTTGTTTCATTAGTTGCTATTTCTGGATGTATGTCTCTCATGTTTCCGACGATATATGGTATCGCCCTAGACAAAATGGGCGATGAAGCTAAACTTGCCTCCGCAGGTCTTATTTTTGCAATTCTCGGTGGCTCGTTATTTCCCGCACTTCAGGGGATACTTTTAGATTTAGATGCAATTAAAATAGGTGGGTATATTTTAACACCTCAAGCTTACTCGTTTATCTTTGTTCTATTCGCATTCATTGTTATTGCTCGTTTTGGTAAAAGGAGCGAGAATATATAAAAACTTTGTGACAAGCATCTATTTGCCCTCCTGACAATGCTTGACAAATTTTAAATATAGTCTTACAATCTATAAAAGAGGTTTAATATGGAAAAAAATTTTTTTATTAAAATTTTGTTAGCTACGCTTGTTATCTTTATAGCAAGTTGTGCTGGAATTAAAGAGGCAGAGTTTGCCTATTCCTGGCAAGTAGAAGAAAGTGCTAAAGGGGTCGCGCAAGAAGAATCTATTAATGTCCAAAGTGGTCATTGGTTGGGTGTTCAGGTCACCGCTTTAGAAAAAGCTGTTATAGAACGCTCTAAAAAATATCCTTCTTCTATTAACAGAGACGAAGTTCTCACCAAAATTAGTGCTTTTAAAAGTCATATCAATGCAGCAACTGTGCCTGCAAATGTTTTAGTAGATTTTTACACCCTTCAACAAGAGGTGCTTTTAAGTAATCCAGAACTCGACACTATTAAAGATGTTGTTTATCGCCAGACAGTCAACGATAGTATGCCCGCAAACTGGGTAGGGAACTCCTCCATGATGCGAACTGGCTACAACAACGAAATTCGCTCTTTTGAAATGCGAGACTCAGCTAGTGAAAAGACAGTCCTTAAACCAGGTTCAAATGGAATGATGGCAGATGCTTACTTAGGAGATATTGTTCCAAATTATGAAGCAGATAAGTTTCTCTATTCTAGTATTGCTCCGAGTGGGCAATGGGAATTATTTGAATCTAATATGGATGGTAGCAGTATTCGACAAGTGTCTAAGCCCGAATTTGAAGATATCGACAACTTTAACGGGGTCTATTTGCCCGACGGTAAAATTCTTTTCTGTTCGACTGCGACTATGGTAGGGGTCCCTTGTGTTTGGGGCTATGATCACGTTGCAAATCTCTATGTTATGGATCCAGATGGATCAAATATGCGACAACTAACGTATGAACAAGATGCCGACTGGTATCCCTATGTCATGAATAGTGGAAAAGTCATGTACCTACGATGGGAATACACAGACAACTCTCACTATTTTACTCGTGTCCTCATGAGCATGAACCCAGACGGAACGGAACAAAAAGCACTTTATGGAAGTAACTCTTATTGGCCAAACTCTATGTTTTACGCAAAACAGCTTCCAAATCAAAATACTAAGTTTGTTGCTATTGTTACAGGACACCACGGTGTCGCACGAGCTGGGGAATTATATCTGTTTGACACTGCAAAGGGTGAAATTGAGGGAGAAGGAGCCGTCCTTAGAATGGGTGCGGCTAACATGGAACCACGGATCACCGTTCGAGATAATTTAGTCGATGGCATTTGGCCTCAATATTTACATCCTTATCCGCTATCAGAAGATACATTCCTTGTCGCTTCTAAAACCGATGCAAATTCTAAATGGGGTATCTACCTAATGGATATTTATGGAACTCGTATGCTTGTAAAAGAAAGCGCCGATTTCCACTTGCTAGAACCCGTTCCTGTTTTAAAACGAGAAAAACCACCAGTAATTCCTTCTCGAGTAGATGACACGAAAGAAAATGCTATTGTCTATATTCAAGACCTTTATACTGGCGAAGGGCTTAAAGACGTTCCTCGCGGTATGGTAAAACAACTTCGAATTTCTACCTATGCCTATACACTTCGAAATTTAGGAAACCACGATTTACTAGGTGTAGAATCTGCATGGGATGGAAAAATTATGTTAGGGACTGTAGACGTGGAAGAAGATGGATCTTGTATCTTCGAAATGCCTGCAAATTTACCGATTACCATTCAAGCCTTAGATAAAAATGGTTCTGCAATCCAGCTCATGAGAAGTTGGACTACTGCGATGCCTGGCGAATTTGTTTCATGTATTGGTTGTCACGAACGAAGCCACGACGTACCTAAATATAGTCGAACCATTGCGTCTGGAAAAGAACCACAACAACTCGATTGGACCTTTGAACAACCCACAGGTATTGGTTACATAGAAGAAATACAACCGATTTGGGATCAACATTGTATCTCTTGTCACAACGGAAAACCTGGAATTCCTAACTTAAAAGATACAAAACCTGTTGGTCAACATAAATTTTCTAGATCTTATCACGACCTTCATCCATATGTCAGACGACCAGGTCCAGAGAGTGACTTCGCTGTTTTAGCACCAATGGAATACCATGCAAATACAAGTGAACTTATGCAAATGTTAGACGATGGACACTATGGAGTCGAACTTGATCCACTTTCATACCGAAAACTTGTTCGCTGGATTGACTTAAATGTTCCTTATTATCCAAATTATCGACAATACTTTGCTGCTGTTGGACGAGGAGAAGAGTATGATGCAGTAGAGCAAAAGGCATTTAAAATTCGAGATCGATACAATGCTTATGTTGTAGATCACAGCGTCGACCCAGCAACGGTTGATCGTCTAGAAACAGCAGAATCGGTTTCTAGATTTGTAAATGATTCTGAAGATTATGATGTTGAAGAACTCATCGAAAGACTTAAGATGTATGAAAATAAGGAAGATGTTGCCATCAATGTAAAAGATATCGATGGAAATCTTGTTCTTTCTAATGGCACTGCAATCATGCAAGCTAATAAAATTCCTGCAGGAAGCACCACTTTTAAAAAGACAGGTAGAACTGTTACTTTAGAAAAAGATATTTATGTTGCTACAACCGAAGTTACCAATCAATTTTATAACTTGTATAACCCAGAGCACGATTCTAGGTATTTTGACCAACAATGGAAAGATCACGTGGGCCCAGGATATCCAGCAAACCGACCTACACAACCTGTAGTCAAAATTTCTTGGCACGAAGCACAACTTTTTTGTGAGTGGTTATCAGAAAAAATTGGTAAAAAGGTTAGACTTTTAACAGAAGATGAATGGATGTATGCGGCAGCGGCAGGCACTACTTCAGAATTCTACTTTGGCGACACTCCTAATAACTACGGTTTCCATGCAAACCTTGCAGACTATACTTTAGTTTATATGGCCGTTTTTGGAATTGACCCACAGCCAGCGTCTTGGATTAGAAGCATCTATACAGACTTTTTACCAAGAGATAAAATGGCAAAAGATGGACGGATGGTCTCTACGGGTGTAGGAACATATCGACCTAATCCATTTGGATTAACTGAAATGCATGGTAACGTTCAAGAATTTGTTGGTTCACCTGTAAATGGCCGAGTTCTTGCAAAGGGTGGTTCTTTTATGGATCGACAATTTAGATCTGGTGTTAGTAACCGACAATTATTCTATCCATGGCAAAAAGTTTATAATACGGGATTTAGGTTCTGTATCGAAGAATAGTCTTTTTAAAAATAGCAGATGAGAAAATTGCTGGAAAATTTGGCAAATGCTTAATTCCTTTATGCATTTGATAATTTCCCCTCAATTTTTAATCTGCTACTACAACAGACTATTCTTGAAACAAAATTAAATCTATATTTAAGGTAAGAAAGTTCTTCGACTTTGTTCGAAGAACTTTTTTTATGGGGATTTCGCTTTTGTATTGAAAACTAAGTCATACCTAAAGCGAGTTAAAATTCGTTTAACAGAGTTTTCTATTTCGCCCTCATGGCGAAGTAAGAAAACTCTGCACTGCACCTCCTAGTGCTGGAAACTTTTCGCTTAAACTGCGTTTAAGATAAAGTTCGCTCCAAATTTATATCGCTTTCTGCTTGACCTCTCTTCGGCTCAGAATTAAATCTAGATTTAAGGAAAAAAAGTTCTTCGTTCACGGCGAAGAACTTTTTTTTGTGGGGTTTTGCTTCTGTATTTAAGTATAGAATGACTTGCTCAAATAGTCTAAATCCTGTATAATTTGAATAATTTCGTAAATAATTAGGAGTTTACAATGAGAAAA
>CAYJGX010000129.1:331-5176 GCA_964369795.1 uncultured Spirochaetaceae bacterium | reverse complement strand
TAAACGGACTTAGCGAAGAAGATTTTTTTGACTGCCGTTCTATGTGTCGCAACCGAGAAATTATGCGCGTCTTTAAAGACTTAGACCTCGTAGAGCAACTAGGCTCTGGCATGGAACGGATTCTTAAGAGCTACGACAAAACCATCTTTAAAATTACACCAAACTTTTTAGTCGTAACTTTTTTGTTTGATGTTGCTCCCCAAGACACAATAAATGGCACAATAAATGGCACAATAAATGACACAATAAATGAAAAGGAAAAAGAACTGCTCTCTCTTTTGCATGAAAATCCGACTCTTACAAGAGAAAAGATTATAGAGTCACTAAATGTTTCAGATCGTACGGTTTCACGAACTTTAGATACCTTAAAAGCAAAAAATTTAATAAAGCGTGTTGGTTCTAAAAAGTCTGGGTATTGGGAGATAATTAAGTAATGCAATTTTGATGAACATTTGTGGTGCCGGCTTCTTTCAGTCGCCGTCGCTCTCCTCTAGGCTACGCTTTCGCTCCGGTTACTTGCTTTGCTTATGGCAAAGCAAGTGAACTCGCTCGTTTCACTCGCGACCTGCCGGGACTAGGACACGGATGTTCTGATGCAGAGCCAACGCCAAGGATGGCGTATTTAGGCTCTGCCAGCTCACCCGATTTTGCTGGCGAAAATCTCCGAAATATGTTATAATAGGGCATGAAAAAAGAAAAAGAGATCGAAGAACGCTTCATTCAAAAACTCATCAATTTAAAATATATTTATCGAAAAGATATTGTAGACAGGCACTCCTTAGAGGCAAATTTTAGGGATCATTTCCAACGCCTAAACAAGGTAACTTTAAGCGAGAGCGAGTTTGCTAGGTTAAAGGAAGAAGTGGTTATAGCCAATGTCTTTAAGAGTTCAAAGAAACTTCGTGAAATTAATACTTTTATGCGTGAAGACGATACACCGCTTCAATATACGCTTGTGAATATTAACGATTGGTGCAAAAATGAATACGAAGTTATTAATCAGTTGCGAATCAATACGGAAAATAGTAATCATCGGTACGACGTTATTATTTTGATAAACGGCTTGCCTATTGTGCAGATAGAATTAAAATCGTTGCAGATTTCTCCTAAAAAGGCAATGGAACAAATTGTTGCTTACAAAAACGATACAGGCAATGGCTATACCAATAGTTTACTATCCTTTATGCAACTATTTGTCGTTAGTAACGAAAGTAGCACCTATTATTTTGCCAATAACAATAAAGAACACTTCGCTTTTAATATGGACGAACGCTTTTTGCCCGTTTATCAATTGGCGACCGATAAAAATAAAAAAATTACCAATTTATACGATTTTTCGGATCTCTTTTTTTCTAAATGCACGCTAGGAAAGTTGGTCAGTCGTTATATGGTTTTGGTTGTGAGCGAGCAAAAGTTGCTAATTATGCGACCCTATCAAATTTATGCCGTTAAAGCCATTATGGATTGTATCGAGGAAAATAGAGGTAATGGCTACATTTGGCATACGACAGGAAGCGGAAAGACTCTCACTTCCTTTAAAGCATCAACCTTACTAAAAGATAATCCAAATATCGAAAAATGTCTTTTTGTCGTAGACCGAAAAGATTTGGACCGACAAACCCGAGAAGAATTTAATAAATTTCAAGAGGGCTGTGTCGAGGAAAATACCAATACACACAGTTTGGTAGAACGCCTTTTGTCCGATAATAAGAGCGATAAAGTTATTGTGACGACCATTCAAAAGCTAGGAATTGCATTAGACGAAAACAGCAAACGAAACAAGAAAAAGCTAGCTAAGGGCGAGGCAACATATAAAGAAAAATTAAAGCCTTTGCAAAATAAGCGGGTGGCTATTATTTTTGATGAGTGTCACAGGTCGCAATTTGGAGATAATCACGAGGCGATTAAAGAGTTTTTTCCTAAGGCACAATTGTTCGGTTTTACAGGAACGCCTATTTTTGAAGAAAATGCAACGAAACGACAAATAGAAGGAACGACCGCTAGCCTAAAAACGACTAAAGATGTTTTTCAAAATGAACTTCATGCTTACACGATTACTCATGCAATAGAGGACCGCAATGTCCTTCGTTTTCATGTCGACTACTTTAAGCCCGAAAAAGATAAAAAGGCTACGGCTAATTCTAAGAACGCCATTGTGCAAGCCATTCTAAAAAAGCATCCCTCTGCAACCAACCAAAAACGCTTTAATGCTATTTTTGCAACGGGGAGCATTGCAGATGCAATCGAATACTACGATTTATTTAAAAGTACAGAGCACGGTTTGAATATCGCCTGCGTTTTTTCTCCACCGGCCGAGGGAAATAATGATGTAAAACAACTGCAAGAAGATTTAGATCAAGAAAAGCTCGATAACATGCACGAGCCAGACAAAAAGAAAGAGGCTCTAAAGGCAATAATTAGCGATTACAACGACCAATATGGCACAAGTCACACCATAACCGACTTTGACCGCTACTATCAAGATGTCCAAAAGCGAATAAAAGACCAAAAGTATTCTAATAAAGATTATCCTCATCAAAATAAAATCGATATTACCATTGTGGTGGATATGCTTTTAACGGGGTTTGACTCTAAGTATTTAAACACCTTGTATGTGGATAAAAATTTAAAATACCACGGGCTTATTCAGGCATTCTCGCGAACCAACCGAGTTTTAAACGATACCAAGCCTTATGGAAACATTGTCGATTTTAGAGCCCTTACCAACGAGGTCGATTCTGCGATTGCCCTTTTTTCTGGAGAAAAGGAAAAAGAGAAGTCCAAACAAATTTGGTTAGTGGATCCAGCTCCTGTCGTTGTTGATAAGTTAGATGCTGCTGTTTCTAATTTGCAGGATTTTATGAAGGCTCACGAGTTAAATTGTGTGCCAGAAGAAATTTTTAATTTAAAAGGCGATAGTGCGAAAATCGAATTTATTAGTCAGTTTAAAGAAATTCAGCGTTTAAAAACTCAGTTAGACCAATATACCGACATGGCTGTGCAAGAGGAAATGCGCATAGACGAAATTTTACCCGAAGAAATTTACACCGCTTTCCGTGGCGTCTATTTAGAGACGGCACAAAAATTACGGTTAGAACAAGGCAAAAAGAGGGGAGAGGAGGCTAGCCATTTAGTTGAAGAGGTAGATTTCGAGTTTGTTTTGTTTTCTTCGGCAATTATAGATTACGATTATATCGTGAATCTTATCTCTAAATACACCAAGCAAGAGCCAAAAACTCAAAAAATGAAACGCGAACAACTCATCAACATCCTTCGCTCACACTCCAACTTCATGGACGATAAAGAGCTCATTATCGACTATGTTAACTCCTTGCAAAAAGATGTTGGATTAGACATAGACGCAGTAAAAGAGGGCTTGCAAAACTTCAAAAGTGCACGCATTCAATCGCAACTAAACGCCATCGCAACCCACTTTGGACTTTGCCTCCAGTCGCTTAACGACTTCTTAAACGCTATTATAAAACGTGGAATCTTTAACGAAGAAAAACTCTCTGCCCTTTTAGAACCTTTGGAACTTGGCTGGAAAGAACGAGGCAAAAAAGAACTAGAACTTATGGAAAAACTTCTTCCCCTTTTAAACACCCTAAGCGGAGGCCAAAAAATTATGGGACTAAGCGCCTATGAGGGGGGAAGGTAAAATGAGCGAAATTATTATTTATAAAGCAGAAGATGGAAAAGCTTGTGTTGAAGTTAAACTGCAAGATGAAACGGTTTGGCTAAGCCAGCAACAAATGGCAGATTTGTTTGAAAAATCTGTATCTACAATAAATGAACACATTAAGAATATCTTTGCAGAAGAAGAATTGCAAGAAGAAACTGTAATGAGAAAATTCGGAAATTCCGAATTTTCTACAAAGCCGACTAACTTTTATAATTTAGATGTAATTATTTCTGTTGGTTATAGAGTTAAATCTAGGCAAGGAATATGGGCAACCCAGCGAATTAAAGAATACATTGTCAAAGGCTTCACGATAGACGACGAGCGATTAAAAGGAAATGGGGGTGGTCACTATTGGAAAGAGCTTTTAGATAGGATAAGAGATCTTTTTTCTATTGGGAGTTGAAAGTATCAAGTAATAGCCATTTCTTCTGTTGAAAAAGCATATCTTGAAAATATTGCAAAGATAGCAAAAGGAAAGAAAGATGAGTAATACAGACATTGTCCTCTTAAATACAGATTATATAAAATCTAAAATAATTACTCATGAAGAATATGAAACAATTTTGAGGTCACAATTTATGACCTCAAAAGAACATGGTGGGCGAAGATATTTACTGGGTAAGTTAAAAAGTAAAAGTGAAAAGGGTAATTATGCAAGAAAATAAAAAAGTACCAAAATTAAGATTTCCCGAGTTTAAGGATGCACCCGAGTGGGAAGAGAAGAAGTTAGGGGAAATTTGTCGTATGCAAGCTGGCAAATTTATTCCCGCATCTAAAATTTCTGATGAGGATAAACCAGATTTTTATCCTTGTTATGGTGGGAATGGATTAAGAGGATATGTAGAAGAATATAATAAAGAAGGATTATTTTCATTGATAGGTAGGCAAGGGGCATTATGTGGGAATATTACTTTGGCGAATGATAAGTTTTATGCAACTGAACACGCATTAGTTGTAGAAATAGAAAATAAACATTCGAACTTGTATTTCTATCATATGTTAAACTTGTTGAAATTAAATAAATATGCAACAGGGCAAGCACAGCCAGGTTTATCCGTAGATACTTTAAACAATGTTTCAGCAATTCTTCCTAGTAGCAAAGCTGAGCAAGAAAAAATTGCTGACTGTCTTTCTTCTCTTGATGAATTAATTACAGCTGAAGA
>CAYJGX010000129.1:0-321 GCA_964369795.1 uncultured Spirochaetaceae bacterium | reverse complement strand
CTCTTATGCAGAAACTCTTTCCTAAAGAAGGGCAAAGGGTACCAGAGTGGCGGTTTCCTGAGTTTGAAGGGAGTGGGGAGTGGGAAAGTAAGAAGATGGGGGAGGTTTTATATGAAATAAAAAGTACAAATGCTAATTTGAAATACACGAAAGATGATGTTCTGTCTGTTTCTGGAGAGTATGGGTGTGTAAATCAAATTATTTTTTTAGGCCGCTCTTTTGCAGGTAAATGCTTAAAAAAATACCGTATAGTTGAAAATGCTGATATTGTATATACCAAAAGTCCTCTAAAAGAATCTCCTTATGGTATTATAAAAGAAA
>CAYJGX010000128.1:0-5327 GCA_964369795.1 uncultured Spirochaetaceae bacterium | reverse complement strand
TTATTTCTTTCGTTTTATTAAAATCTGCACTTTCAGAAAGATAAAATCTTTTCCCTTCTTTTAAATAAAAACTTAACGAATCTGTATCTTGATGATAATCAAAAGCAAAAATAATTTTATTATTTAAAAGATAGTAAATAATCTCTTTAGATTCACCACGCAAATAACCTTCTAACTCTATTTTTGCAATTTTATAATCTTTATGCGGTAACTTTGCGCCTACTTTTAAATTATATTCCCCTTTTTTATATTTGTAAATAGACAAATTCCCCTCAAATAATTCGGGTTTATATATTTCAATAACTTCGGGTTGCAATTTCGAATCATTTAACTGCTTTAGTATTTGTTGTAATTGACTAAAATTAGGTGAATTACCAGAACAAGATAAAAGCAAAAAGAAAAACAAAAAAAGTAAAATGATTCTTTTCATTATAGCTTTATCTCCTTCCTGACATAATGACACCCAGTCGAGGTTTGATTTCTTATGGCCGCATTGACAATAAGCTGAGAACATTCTGCCGCATTTCTTAATTCGATCATGGATGGATTGAGTTCCGCCTCTTTATAAAATTTAATAATCCGATGATAATAATAATTCAAATCCGACTTCGCTCTATCTAAACCTTTTTTTGTTCGAATAATTCCTGCATAATTCCACATAGTCGATTGGATTGCCTTCATGTCTTGATCGATTAAAAGAGGGTCAAATGCCTCACTTTTAGCAGGTATTGTCCAATCGGGAATAGAATTAAATCGTGATTGAATTTGATCACTAACAGAAGATGAAATAAACTCAGCACAATTTTTTCCCCAAAGTACTGCCTCTAATAAAGAGGTAGAAGCGAGCCGATTTGAGCCATGCAGTCCAGTACAACTGACTTCACCCACAGCAAATAATCGTTTAAGTGAAGATTCACCCACCTCATTGACCTTAATGCCCCCACAAAAATAATGTGCGGCAGGCACAACGGGAATGGGTTCTTTTGAAATATCAATTCCACCTTGAAGAAGATAATTATAAATTTTGGAAAAACGCTCATTTATTGCCTCTTTCCCTGTATAATAATTTGCAAGGTCTAAAAACATATATTCTTCGCCCGTTTGTGCCATACGATCGTAAATGGCTCTTGCAACCACATCGCGCGGTGCTAAATCTTTCATAGGATGGTATTCGGACATAAACTTAATCCCATGATGGTCAATGAGTCTTGCCCCTTCGCCACGCAAGGATTCCGATATTAAGAAACGTTTTATAGCACGGTGAAATAATGCAGTCGGATGAAACTGAACAAACTCAGAATTAATGATATCCGCTCCGGCTCGCGAAGCCATAGCGATACCATCCCCTGTTGCAATAGCGGGATTTGTCGAATGAGTGAATAAATTCCCGACGCCGCCAGTGGCTAATATGACTGAATTAGAAAAATAGGCATCAACAATTCCCGTTTTATTATTTAAAGCATAAACGCCTAGCACTTCTCTTGCTTTATAAATTTCCTGTAAATTTTTAGAATGATGGTTATTTGTAATTAAATCGATTGCCGTAGTATGAGTTTTAATTTCGATTTTTAGTTTTTTAGCATAATTAACAAGACCCGATTCAATAATTTCACCTGTGTGGTCCTTATAGTGCACAATTCGTCTAACTTGATGGGCCGCTTCTTCGGTATAATCAATTTCACCTTTTTCGTTTTTGCTAAATTCGATCCCTGCTTGATCGATTAAAAAATCAAAGACAAGTTGCGGACCCGAATTTGAAAAATGCTTAACCGCTTCGATACAATTTATTTCATTTCCAGCTAAAAGAATGTCATCTGCCAATTTTTTAGGAGTATCGCCCTCTTTTGCCGCTATGATACCACCTTGTGCATAATAACTATTGCTCTCTTCTATTTTTTGAGCCTTTGTTAATACAAGAACCTTTTTTCCTGCCTTGTGGAGATAGATTGCTGCCGTTAAGCCAGCCGTTCCCGAACCAATAATAATTGCATCGTATTGATAACGCATCTATGCCTCCACAATCTCTATCATTTTATTTAAGGCTTTCGCCGCATCGCCAGCCACTTTTTTATCGACAGTGACAACTTGCTCTAACGGAGTTCCCTCTTCGATATGATTAAGGAGCATGCTGATGGTCTTAGCGACTTTAAGAAGTGTGATTTGGCTCATTGTTTTGCAAGCGATAGGATGCAATGGAAGAATTCTTTTCTCCGGAAATTCTTTTGCAATTCTGTAAACAAAATTAAGTTCCGTTCCAATAACCCAATCATTTTTATCCTCTTCGTTTTTAATTCGATTATAAATGAGCTGTGTTGAACCAAAGGAATCTGCATTGTCTGTTACCTCTTTTGGAACCTCGGGGTGCACAATATAATAGGAATGAGGATATTTTTCTTTCATTTTAGAAATATCATCATTTGAAAACTTTTTATGAAGTTGACAAAAACCATCCCAAAAGAAGATTTTAACTTTTGAAACTTCTAATAATAGATCCGACGAAATCCCCTCTAACGAATCGGTTAAACTTATTTTGTTTCCACTCGCTAGGATAATCGTAAAATCTTGTTGCATAAGAGCGAGTTCCTCTTCTTTTAAAGGTAATTGTGCTGCAATATTTCTTCCTAAATGTTGATCGGGAAAAAAGAAAATACTTTTATTTTTGTTTAAGTAATACGATACAATTTGCTTTGCATTAGAACTAGTGCAAACAGAGCCCCCCTTTTCACCTGTAAAGGCTTTTGAATCCGCATAGGAATTCATATAAATAACGGGAACCGCCTCTTTTCCCTGTAACAAGGAAATAAAATTATGAGCTGTTAACGCCTTTTGTGCCGTAATCATATCTGCCATTGGGCAACCCGCACTGTAATCGGGCGAAAGAACCGTCTGCCCTTCGTTTGCCAAGATTGCAGCCCCTTCTGCCATAAAACTAACACCGGCAAATACAATATATTTAGCAGAGGTGCGAGAAACATCGACTGCAAGCTTATAACTATCGCCTAGAAAATCGGAAACTTGCACCACTTCATAAGGAATATAGTGATGTGCGGGGATAATTAAATCTTTGCCCAATTTCTTTTTAGCCACGAGAATATAATTTTGCAATTCCTCTATGCTCATTTCGTCTAAATTCTTATTCATTTTCATTCACTCTTTGTCGCAAACTAAAATCGAAGGTTTTAACCGAATGAGTGATATTCCCAAAAGAGACAAAATCGACGCCCACTTCGGCAACTCCTGGCAATCGTTCTATGTTCATATTGCCCGAGGCCTCGACTTCACAACGCCCTGCAATTAAGTCACAAGCCTCTTTCATTGTTTCATTTGACATATTGTCTAACATAATTCGGTTTACGCCTAACTCGACGGCTTCAATCACTTCGGGTAAAGAGCGAGTTTCTACCTCTATTTGAAAACGGTCGCCCCATTTACTTCGCACAGCATTAACCGCATTTGTAATGGAACCAGCAGCATCTGCATGATTCTCTTTGATCATGACCATGTCAAATAGCCCCATTCGGTGATTACTTCCCCCGCCACAACGAACGGCATATTTAGAGAGCGTTCTAAATCCGGGTAATGTTTTACGAGTATCTAAAATGGTGATTCCACCCGATTGGTCTACGAGTTTAGCAGTCGCAGTTGCTATTCCTGATAAAAATCCAATAAAATTAATTGCTGTGCGTTCTGCTTTTAAAATAGAGACAACAGAACCTTGGAATTCTGCAATAAAATCACCAGGATTAAGACTATCTCCATCTTCTTTAAAAAGAGTAACTACCACATTAGGATCGACTGCATGAAATACGGCTTCAATAATTTCTTTTCCGCAAAAGATGCCAGAATCTTTTGAATATAAGGCAAAACTGCCTTCTTGAGTTGTAAAAATAGCCTCTGATGTGATATCTCCATTGAGTCCTAAGTCTTCTTCTAATGCCATTTCTAATAATAGTTTAAATGATTTATCCATAACCTATTCTATCAATATTTATTCATCTAAACAAGAATATAATGATGGATTTTTCTCGTAATACCATTTTTGTTTCTCTTCTTGTGTGAGAGCTAATAATTCATGAGTTAAATAATGAATCCAAATTTCTTTATCTTCGGACTCGATAATGTGTTTCCTACAATAAAAGGTAGGCTGATGTATTTTATGTTGATGGGTGCAATATTTTCGAATTTTATAATCGTGAACGGCTACCTTTATATTATCTAAAGGAATACCGACCTCTTGAAAATTTTGCACAACCGCCTCAATAGATCTACCACTATCAAAAATATCATCGACAATTAAAATTTGAGTTTCTTTTGGCAAACCCTCTGGATTCAATGTAAATCCATCGATATGAACTTTTGATACTTGATTAAGTCCAATATACGATCTTGTCACAATTCCAGCATACCTAAATTTATGGTTAGGCGCTTTTAAAGAATAAAATTCGCTTATAATATTGCCCATATAAGCCCCGCCACGAAGAAGGACATAAATAATATCTGGGAAATAGCCACTGTCGATCATTTGATTAGCTAGAAAAATTGTATTGTCGCGAACAACGACTGGATCTAAAAATTCTTTTTTTTGCATATACTACCTTAAATATAAAAACAGGATAGCTTTCGCTATCCTGTTTAGAAACTATTCCATTCTTCGATCTGGACCTTTTCCTTTTCGTCCTTTCATATTAGACATCATTTCTTTCTTTTCTTCGTCACTTAAGCTGTTCCATTCTTCGATTTTAGCAGCTTTTTCTTCTTCTGTTAGAGATTGAAATTGTGGTGAGTTCATGAAAGCTGGTTCGCCCTTTTGCTCGCCTTTTTCTTCGCAGACCATTTCTGTTTTTGGACAATGGCCTTTCATCATTTTTTTGCGCATACATCCTTTTGCAGCACCGCAAAGTGATAGTCCTAATGAAAGCACTACTCCGATACTCAAGCAAATAAGTATCACCTTTAATTTTTTATCTGTCATATTCATCCTCCTTTGACAAATCTGTTCCCAAAATATTTATTCCTAATCGATTTTGATTCCAAAAAAGGATTCTACTCCCTCTCGTTCATATTCGATTAGATATCTTTCCTTATCTTCATTTATAAATTTAAAGAAATCTTGAATATCTTCAATTTTATTGTCGTTTATTGATAAAATGATATCACCCGCTTTTAGACCGCGTGCTGCTTTTGTTGATGGGTCAACACTAAGAACAACAACTCCGTTTTTGGATTTATCTAATTCTAGGTATTTTCTTACATCGTCATTTATTTCTACAACTGAAAATCCAGGAAATAGTTCTCCATAAGGAGTTTCTTTATCGGCATCTTTTTTA
>CAYJGX010000127.1:0-5347 GCA_964369795.1 uncultured Spirochaetaceae bacterium | reverse complement strand
GAACACGCAAAGGGCATGAAAGAAAATGGCGTGGATATAGAGCTCATTGCAAAAATCACTGGGCTTTCGGAAGAAGAAATAGAGAATTTATAATTCGGTTTTTGTTTCGCTTTTTGTGAAATCCAATTTTAAATAAAGGACTAAAACTACCTTAAAAAAACGCTGAGAGAAGCTCTGAATAAAACTAGGTTTTATAGTCGCTTCTTCAGTGCTTTTTTAAGTTCTTAGCCGTTTTTCAAGGTCTGTTTCAAAAGCGAACCAAAAACGCATTATTTAGAGGGGTAAGGAATTTTTTGGCATCTTCTCTGGCGAAAAGTCGCTAAAAAAGATTGTGTCTCGGTTTTTGTTTCGCTTTTGTGAAATCCAATTTTAAATAAAGGGTTGGTTCAAAAGCGAATGAAAAATTGCTACTTAGAAAATTCAAGAAATGAAAACAATGCCGTCTATCTGCGATAGGCGGTTTTTTTATGTGCGGCTTACAGGTTTAAACGCGAGAGTTGCCAGAGGCAAGCCGACTGAAAGGAGGCTGTTCCTGTGAACTTTATAGAAAGTTCGCAGAACCGAGTGCCGAGGCAACGACCCAACTTTTAAGTTGGGGCACGCCCAAAGAAAAAATTCCTTTAAGTACAAACTTTTTAAACAGATAAGTTGTCCTTTCGAATAACAGGGAAGAAATTATCTAAATCGTTAGCTTTAGCCTAAATTTCTGGACGGTTATTTGAAAGGGCGGATTTGCCTGGTAAAAAAGAGTTCGGTTATTGAAAACTTTCGTCGGGAGTGGTAAAATTGGGCATGGAAAATATGAAACGAACGACGACCTGCGGGGCGTTAAAAGCGGCAAATGCGGGCGAAATTGTTATTTTAAACGGATGGGTACATCAGAATCGTGATTTAGGCGGGGTGCACTTTATTAACCTTCGGGATCGATATGGGGTGACTCAGGTAGTCATCGATGCGGATGCGCCAGCGGAGTTGGCTGGGGTGGCAAGCGAGTTAAAATACGAATATGTAATTGCGGTAGAGGGGACGGTTCGAAAACGGCCAGATTCCATGATTAACGCGAAAATGGCAACCGGCGAAATTGAGGTGGTTGCTAGCAAAATAGAGATCCTAAACAGCTGTGAAGTTCTGCCTTTTATGGTAGAAGATGGCGAAACGGGAGCAAGCGAAAATGCGCGGTTAAAATATCGGTATATCGACATGCGAAGCGGGGGGATGCAAGAGCGAATGAAGCTTCGGCACAATGTCACCTTTGCACTTCGGGAATATTTAGCAGGACAAGAGTTTTACGAAATTGAAACCCCCACTTTAATTAAATCGACTCCCGAGGGAGCGCGGGATTTTTTGGTGCCATCACGGATTCACAACGGGAAATTTTTTGCATTGCCTCAAAGTCCTCAGTTGTTTAAGCAACTTTTAATGGTCTCGGGGTTTGACCGCTATTTTCAGGTGGCGCGATGTTACCGAGACGAAGACCCACGAGGCGACCGACAATTGGAATTTACTCAAGTCGACTTGGAGATGACCTTTGTCGGCAAGGAAGAGGTTTATAAAATCGTAGAGGGGATGATGGCTCATGCCGTTAAAAAGGCGAAAGGTATTACTTTGGAAACTCCATTCCCACGAATTTCTTACTACGACGCCATGAATTTATATGGAAGCGACAAGCCAGAACAACGATTTGATATGAAGCTAATTGATTTTAGTGCGATTGCAGAAAAATCGGATTTTGCCGTTTTTAAAGGCACTTTGGACGAGGGCGGGGTTATTAAGGCTCTTGTGGTTAAGGGTGTTGCAGCAGACTACTCTCGAAAAAAGATTACCGAATTAGAAGAGGTGGCTAAAATCTATGGGGCAAAAGGGCTTGCATGGATGAAAGTGACTGAAAATGGCCTCGATGGTGGTTGTTCTAAGTTTTTTACTGAAATGACGGACGAAGTTTTATCGGTGCTAGGGGCAAAAGAGGGCGACTTATTGTTGTTTATGGCAGACAAGTGGCAACGAGCTTGTACGGCGTTAGGGGCAGTACGGTCTCGGCTTGGGATTGACCTTGGCTTAATTGAACCCGACACCTATCACTTTAGTTGGGTCGAAGATTTTCCATTGTTTGAATACAACGAGGAAGAAGGCAAGTGGGATCCAGCGCATCATATGTTTTCTATGCCAAAAGAAGAATTTTTAGAAACATTAGAGAGCAATCCAGGACCCGTCATAGGTGAACTCTACGACCTCGTTTGTAACGGTTATGAACTCGGGTCGGGCTCGATTCGGATCCATAATCCCGAATTGCAACAACGCATTTTTAATGTGGTTGGCTTTGATCCGGAAGAGGCTCAGCGTCGGTTTGGCTTTTTGCTCGACGCATTTAAGTATGGCGCCCCTCCTCACGGTGGGTTTGCGGCCGGATTGGATCGGTTGGTCATGATTTTGGCTGGGCAAACTTCCATTAAAGAGGTTATTGCTTTTCCGAAAAACAATATGGCCGCTTCTCCTATGGACGAAAGCCCTGCCTTTGTGGACGAAGGGCAAATGCAAGAGTTGGGTCTGGCAATCGTTTCGCAACCCGAGGCGGAGACTCAGGACAACTAAAAAAAATACAATTTTAACCTATCCTATATCCAAACTAAACCCACTTCTAATTTCGGAAGTGGGTTTTTTATTAATGCGGTTGCTCTTTTGTCGATTTTGGGCGCCTCTCTTAAGTTTCTTGGCATAAACTTAAGAGATCCCGCTTTGCAGGGCTTCGGTTCTTGGCCTTGCCAAGGAACTCGCTTTTGCACTGCGAAAGCGACCCTTTCAATCGGTGGCGCAGTTTTTTAATACAGCAACGGTTCTAAATACAGCAAAAAAACTTCTTTCTTTTTTTTGTCATACAAATGTAGGACAAAAAAAGTTACAAACAAAAAACAAAAAAAACTTGACTTTTAATCAAAAATACTCGATATTATAAATATGGTATGACAATACCAAAATCATCAACAAAATCAAAAACCCTCCGCAGGGAAGTTTTTTGGCCTAATAAGCAATTTTGGTATTGTCATACCAATACAAGGAGGAGGTGAAATGCAAACAAGAGATTATTTTAATTCAAAAGAAGAACAATTAGAGTTTATCAAAGAGGCACAAAACGGCAATGAGATTGCTCAAATGCGAATTATCCGTGCATACAAAGGGTTACTCTGTAAATTGATTAAAATCTATCTAAATTCGTATAGTAACTGCGCCTATACATTTGATGATTATATAAGCGAATGCCAGATAGTCGTTTTAAAGTGCATTGCCGATTATCTACCACACCAAGTTTTTTCTATGAAATTAGAGTGGGCGATTAGAGATAGATTAAAGGTGCTAATAGACAAGGGCGATGGAATATCACGTTTGCCTAGCCTCTCTTCAAAAAAAGGTATTGCTTTGCGTGGTGGAAAAATGCTCATTAAATCTTTAGATGAGCCTATTCGTCGTTTAGATGGAAATTTTTTAACACGGGGCGAATGCCTAGATCCAAAAAGAATTATCAATTTCCTTGGTAGCAGTATGGATCATGACTCCGATGCTCGACAGGAGAATGAGTCATATCAATGTTATGTGCTAAATAAATGCATTTCGAATTTGCAAAAGCATAAACAAGAAATATTACGAGACTACTATGGACTAAATGGGACTCCGAAAAAACTTCGTGAGTTAGCAGAGATTCATGGAGTGTCAATAGAAAGGATTCGACAAATTAAAGAAGAGGCGTTAGCAGAACTAAAGAAAAAATATAGTAAAGAATTACTAGAGGTTTATTGTTCTTAATAGAATTCAATGCTAAAATAATGAGTGCCTATGAATAACAACTTTGAAAATTTACAAAAAATAGAAAGCAAAATATCGAAAACTCTTCGTTGTGTCGTTGCAAAAAACGATTTAGATTATGTTGCATATGCGCTTGCTTAATATTTGGAATTAAGAAAGGGGCATATCGATTTGCAAGAGGTGATTGCTAGTGTAGAAGATTCTCGCGTTGCTAGTTTTCTTAAAAGGTACTTAGAAAAATTATCAAATTTAGATTCAATTGTATCCGAATTTGGATCTGAGGATAAATATAATATAATTCTATTTCTTAAATACTTTACAAGTTTTAATGACCGTGAAAGTGGGGACTATTCCTCGGATTCGTTATCCCGATTAGCAGAGCTTTTTTTAAATCTAAACGAGGATGATTGCGTATTGGATTTATGTGCAGGACGAGGGGGATTGCTCTCTTATTCTCGCAATATCTATACCGATGAAAAACGCTATGGCTATGCAGCCATCGAAATCAATAGCGACAATGCCATCATCATAGAAATTAAAAATAAATACTTAGAGCAAGAGAGCGAAATAATTGCAGACGATGTGCTAACAATAAAAAATCCGAAAAAGCATGAAAAAATCTTTATGAATACTCCTCTTGGTGTGGCTACAGATATGCTATCTGCAAAAAAGATTAAGATAGATAAAGAAATAGACGGTCTACTTTCACGATTACGATTTGCAGACTGGCATTTTGTTATTAATGCACTAAATTTTTTAACTGCCACGGGGAAATTAGTCGCCCTAGTGCGAACGGGCAGTTTATCTAGCCGTCAGGAGGCGTCGGTTCGTGAGTATCTGCTTCCCTATTTAGAAACCGTTTGTCTTTTGCCCTCGAAGGTTTTATCGTATACAGGAATTTCTTTTTCTTTGCTCGTTTTGTCGGCAAATGCAACGGGAGCAATAGAATTTATGGATGCAAGCCAGTTCGCTACCGATTATCGAACACGAAAAATGATTTCTTTTAGCAATATAGAAGAAATAAAAGCAATCCGCGGGGCGGAATCCAGCTTTTGTAAGCAAGTAACTCGCGAAATAATTGCTAAAGAAAATTTTAATATAGACCCAGAATATTATTTAAGCCCTAAGCTCACCTATCCAGGAGAAACCATAGCGGGGGAAAAAATCTATTTGCAAATTCGACGCGGTTATCATTTATCTAAAAATCAAATTACAACGGAAGATACGGGCCTAACGGAGCGATGCTACATTTTGAGTTCTGCGACCCTTTCTAGTAGCGATGTGATTCCCAAAGAAGTTTTTGTTCAATTAGAGAGCGAGACTCAGGATCTTGTGCGCAGTTATGCAGCAGTAGGAAATATAGTCGTTTCTAAAGTGGGAATCCCAGTTAAGAGCTATGTAGTGGGACCCGAGTTCGCAAATAAAAAATTACTAATTGCTGGAAACTTCTATATTTTAGAAATTGATGATCGTTTTGATCCTTACTATCTGCAAGCCTATTTAGAGAGTGATATTGGACAAGCTATCTTAAAGCGAGAGAGCCGAGGAACTG
>CAYJGX010000126.1:4062-5369 GCA_964369795.1 uncultured Spirochaetaceae bacterium | reverse complement strand
ATTGATATAAAAGCCTACATTTCTTTTTGTTGCTTTAGCTAATAAGTCTAATCTGTTTTTATTTTCGAGGCTAGTTCTTGCTGATATTACTGCTGAAGTCATGATTTACTCCTATATATACATTGTATACAGTGAAAACAATTTTGTCAACAAATTAATATGCTAATTATTCTATAACTTTTATCGTTTCGTTAGGAATCCAGCCCATTAGGCCGTTAGGCAGTTTGATATAGGTCCAACCTTCTCGTTCTTCGATAATATTTACAGGTTGTCCGACAAATAGATTTTGCTCGAAGGCCTTTTCGTAGGCAAAGGAATTTCCAAATCTTGCTTGCGTGTCTTCAAGAATAATTCCCTCTTCTCCAGGTGCGGGTACAGTCTGTTGTAAAACAATAAAAACAAGGGTCAAAATGAGTGCAAAAATGAGTAAGCATTCGAAGAGTAAAAGTATAGGCGAGCGCCCTCCTTTAAATCGTTTTAGATAATGGCTAAATGCAAACAAAGTAATGGTTATAAATAGCAGAACTAAAAAGAGAATGACTTTCACTCCAAGTGGGCTATGGTTTGAAAAGAACGCTAATTCTTCAGCAAAGGATTGTATTCCCTCTTTTTGATGTGCGAAACCATTCTTAGTTAAAATATCGTTTATTGCCTCTCTGTATAAACTTTCATTTCTAATAAGCAATGCTTTTTTATAATGATACAATGCGAGCGCCTCATTTCCTTGAAAACGGGCTACATTGCCTAAATTAAATTCAAGACGGTCGTCTTTGACCCCTTTTAAACTCAAATAATTCCAATGGTTGTAGGCATCGTTAAAATCGGCAATGGGCGACTTTTCGTTGGTTTCCATTAGTTTAAGAGCTTGTGTAAAAGAGGCTTGTCCCATGGACAAGGATTCGTCGATTTGGATATCTGTAATAACAGCACTATTTTCTTCTTGTTGACAGCCTACAACCAAAAAAGAAAGAAAGAGCGTAAAAAAGAGAACAACGCTCTTTCTTTTCGTCTGTTTTTTACTGGTTTTAATCCGTTTTAACTCATTTTCTATTTCATTTTCAAAAAAAACAAGCGCCGTTTGACTATTTTCTAATTCTTTAAACATAAGGGTATCTAATTTTTGTAAAAACGGAGTATGATTTTCATTTTTTAACGATAAAATTTCATTTCTGCACAAACTATAGCTTTCAAAACGCTTTTGTGATGAGATTTTTTTATTTTTTTCTAAAAATTGTTTCATATCTTGTAAAATTTGCAAATAATTTGAAGAAGATTGCTTCCATCTATCAAAAAATCCATTAAAAAAT
>CAYJGX010000126.1:2039-4027 GCA_964369795.1 uncultured Spirochaetaceae bacterium | reverse complement strand
ACAACAATTAGCATCAAAATCATCAAACTTAATAAAACAATTATAAAAATAGTCGTTGCAGAGAAACTTTGCAGGGGGCTTCTTAAATTTTTTGAATCGAATGTGACAGCGGCATTATGAAATTGACGATTTTCATTGTATTCTATCGCAAGATCTTTTCCTATTGCAGAATTATAGATAAGGTCAGCTTCTCCTAATTGAACAGCCTCACCAATTTCTAACATAAGACTATTAGATTTTGTAACAGAATATTGCCCAATCTCAGAATCAAAATAATGGATTTCAATCGGTGGAACGGTATAACTACCTTCATTTAACGGGCGAATCGTTTGGGTCCAAACTTTGACACCTTTATCCATTCTACCTGGAGAGCGATTTGCTGGGATTGAAAACAAAGAGGTAAAGGCCTTGTTTTTTGACAAAAGCGGTAATTCATAGGTGAAGTCATTGATGTTAGTCATTTTGACAGTAAGGGTTAATGGGTCCCCTACTTTTGCCTCTTTAGGATTGACATCGACTTCGAGATTAATTTTACCGACTAATCCAGAAAATTGAGTAGGCGCTGGTGTGGGTAAAGGAAGAATTTGAACACTACTTTGTGGTGGATCGGTTAAGATAATTAAATTTTCTTCTTCGTAGGTGCCAAAAAAATTCTGTCTAGGATTAACAGGTGCCCCTCTTAGTGCTGCATAACTTTTATCAAAATTGACGGTGCCACTTTCATCAAAAATGATGGTTAATGGTATGTACAACTCTTTTGCATTCCCATTTGAAGTACGCACCACCCCTTCGATAATGGCGTTATTTAAGGTGATTTGTTGAGGGTTTGTGAATGTTTCTCGAGTACGAATTTGATGTTTGACTCTTTCTAACCCCTCTAAGTGAAGAGATAAATTTTTAACTCCTTGAGAAAAATTAAAATGTAAATCTAAATCTAATCGCTGTCCAACATAAACTTGAGATTCGAAGTTTTTTAACGCTAATGCATAAAATGGATTTTTTTCGACTTCAGTAATCTCAATTCGAAATGCAGGAGAAGAAACCGCTTGCCCATTAATATAAAAAGTGGGTCCAACGAGCTGATAAAATCCCACTTCTGATATTTTAAATTGATAGGTATAGGTGAATCGGCTCTCTTTGACTTCGGTGCGTCTGCCATTTACAATAGTAACCGAACGACTGAAATTAGGAGTCATCATCTGAAATTGCGTTTCAATCCCTTTGCTAGAAAGATCCCAAGAAGGGGTCGAATCGGGTTCCTCTTCTGAATTTACGAGAAACTGTACGGTAACAGGTGAATTTTTCATTACTTTTTGTTTTTCAAGCGATACGGTGACAAAGGGAGCGGCATTTAAAAGGGCCGGCATACAAAAAAGTAGCCCTAGGATTGCGAATTTTATTTTACCAATCTTTTTCGACATGGTTATTATCTCCTTGCATTTGAATTTGACTAGCAGCCTCTTCTCGTCTTAATATTTCTTCTTGAATGGCTTGTAAAGTCTCTTGAGAAAGTTCTTGTTGTTGCTCCTGTGCCTCTTGGGAGAGCTGTTCTTCTTTTTCTGGATCTAAACTTTCTTTGCTTTGGTTTTGTTGATGGGCATTTTGAATCTTGTCTAGCTCGTCTTGAGTAAGCGATTGGTTTTCGCCCTCTTGATTTTGCTGATTTTGATTTTGCTGTTGATTACCCTCTTGTTGATTCTGATCTTTGTTTTGTTGATCTTGCTGTTCTTGATTCTGCTCTTGATTTTGTTGATCTTTTTTAAGTTCATTTAAAAGCTGATGGGCAATTTCGCTATTGATTTTTGATGGGCTTTTAAGATTGTGCTGATAAGCAATCCGCTCTACTTCATGAAAACAGAGGGTTGCCTGTACGATACTTAGATTTAAGTCATTACTTAATTTTTGCATCTCTTCTTTTTCCTGTGGAGGATTGCTTTTAAGTTGTTCTTTAATCCTTATGGCAACTTGTAGTAAGGCAGTTCCCTCGT
>CAYJGX010000126.1:0-2029 GCA_964369795.1 uncultured Spirochaetaceae bacterium | reverse complement strand
CTTCACCTTGTTTTTATGTTCTAAGATGATTTTGATAGAATTGGGATTGTTTATATCTTCTATGGCTTTGTTGATTTCTGATTTGCATGAAAAGAGTAAAGAAAATAATAAAAGTAAGAATAAAATCGATTTATTCATCAAACTTAAGCCTCCATTTAGAAATTTGAAAAAGGAATATAGATAAAAGGGCAAAAAGAAGCGCAAAGACGGCAAAAGAGGTTATTTTGTAATCGACTCGTACATCGGTATCTCCTTCTGAAGCCGAAGAAACTTTTGCCTCACCAACGGTATCGATAAATTGTTCGTATATTGAATACAAGTGATAATTTCGGTCATAGGCAGGAACGAGCATCGCATTTTGAGATTGTTTAGTTATTTCCTCAATTGTTGATATGTTAGGTTTAGACCAAATTTCTTGGTTGTTATCGACTAAGAATCGTTTGTTTCCTTCGTTGTCGGTAATAGGAATTCTTGCTCCTGTTTCATTGTTCCCAAGGACAATAAAAAGCATTCTTGCTCCTTGAGCCTCTAATTTTTTAGCAAAAGGAATAGGGTCATCCTCGTGGTCTTCACCATCTGTAAAGATAATTAAATTTCGTTTAACTGGGGTTTCGGTATTTGGAAACATTTTTAGAGTTGTGTTTAATGCCGAAGCAAGCGACGTACTTCCAAGAGAGACACTTGTCGGGTTTAATTCCATGACAGCCGAACTAAAAAAATAACTATCGCTTGTGAGAGGCGATTTAATGACGGCACTTCCTGCATAGGCAATTAAACCAAATCGTGAATTAGGATGACGGCTTGCGAAGTCTAAAATATCAAGTTTGACACGACCTAAGCGGCTAGGTAAAACATCTTCTGCTAGCATACTCTTAGAGACATCAACAAGAAAAAGCGTCTCTTCACCAGAGCTTTTTTGCTTTTTGATATCGTGTTTATCGGTATAGGGGCCTGCAAAGGCGAAAACGATTAGTGAAAATGAAAGAAGCATTGCCGTGTAGGCAATAAAACGCCAAATTGTATGTTGAAAAAAACTATTTTTAGAAACGGGATACCATTTAATGACTTTGTTTCGATTAAAGTGATCAAAAACAAAGAGTGAAACAAGTGGAATGAGTAAAAATAAAAAGAAAAGTCGCTCTGGGTAATTAAAGAAAATCATGGGAACCTCCTAAAGAGGGTTAAATAGAGAAATAAATAGATAGATAGGGTTATGAGCGCGGCAAATAAGTATTTAAAACTATCGGGTTCGCCTTCAATTTCGCCTTTGTCTCCAATTTTTGCCTTTTCTAAAGTATCGATGGCTTCGTAGACCTCTTTTAAGCTATTAGAATTGGTCGCTTCGAAACTCCTTCCGCCAGTCATTTCTGAAAGAGTTTGAAGTAAGGGTTGTTGTCTTGTGGCAAAGGCAATGGTATAAATAATGATATTATTTTCCTTGGCTAATTTTGCCATTTCTAGAGGGTCAATTTCATCGATACGGTTTTGACCATCGGTAAGAAAGACAATCACTTTGCTTTTGATATTGTTTTGCTTTTTTAAGTCGAGTGTTTCTAAGCGGGCAATAGCCATTTGTAGTCCCGCACCAAAATGGGTACCGTCGTCTTTTCGTGAGGCGACATTGATATTTGAAAGGACATCTTGCAATGGATTTCGGTTAAAAGTTAATGGATATACGGTATTTGCATAGCGGGCGAAAGTAATGATTCCAAGTAGGTCGGATGATCGTCCCGAGAGTTGCACCTCTTCGCTTCCCATGGTGAAATTGAGTGCCGCTTTTTTAACGGCATCCATTTTGGTCGTGATCTGCATGCCGTCTAACATCTGTTCTAACATACTCGATGAGGTGTCTATTACTAATTCGATGGCAATGCCATCGCGTTGTAAGTCTTCTTCTTGGGGGTTTTTAATTGGCTTTGCAAGGACGATGACTAATAATATGAGGGTTGCCAACAAGAAAAGCTGGGGTATTAATGAGAGTTTAGCACGCAGTCCCGATTGCAAAGGCCCAACCCCCAACGAGGTAAAA
>CAYJGX010000125.1:0-5717 GCA_964369795.1 uncultured Spirochaetaceae bacterium | reverse complement strand
GGAAGAGATTGACGTTCTATTTCTATTCCGTTGTCTTGAATAAAATAGTTGTCAACTTGTGCTGATAGCGAAAAAATTGTGATAAAAAATAATATAGTCAAAAGTAAATACTTATACACTTTAAACTCCTTTCATACTCTAATTTTATATAGAAATCTTAAAAAGGTCAAATCAAACTAGATAAAAAAATAAATATATGCTAAATTTATTTATGAATATATTAAATATTAGATTAAATGAGACGAATACAGCAGTATCTATTTATAATAATAACCAAATTTTAAAAAATATTCCTAAGACAAATACGCTAGTTGTAACAGACTCAAATTGCCAATCCTTGTTTCAAAGCGAAGGTTATTCATTATTGGTTTTACCACCAGGAGAATCAGCTAAACATTTTGCTTCAATACAAGTAATTTTAGAAAAAGCAGTAGAGCTAGGGTTAGACCGTAAAGCCTTGTTTGTTGCAGTGGGTGGGGGTGTTATTTGCGATATGACTGCTTTTGCAGCCTCTATCTACCTGCGTGGAACCCGCCTCATTCTCTGCCCCACAACATTGCTCTCTATGGTCGATGCATCCGTTGGCGGAAAAACAGGTATCGATTTTTGTAACTATAAAAACCAGGTTGGTACCTTTTTCCCTGCAGAAGAAGTAAGAATTGCTCCCGATTTTCTATTAACTCTTCCAACGAGTGAATATTTAAGCGGATTAGGAGAAGTCATTAAAACGGCACTCCTAAAAGATAAAGCACTCTCAGAAATTTTGCTTACTCAATCTAAAGAAATTTTAGCGCGCGATATTCCTCTTATGACAGAGGTTATTCAATCTTGTTTAAAAGTGAAAGGTTACTTTGTCGAAAATGATTTTAAAGAGGGAGGAATCCGAGCCTATCTAAATTTAGGACATACCTTTGGCCACGCCTTAGAGACCTTAGAAAATTTAGGCGGAATTACTCACGGAGAGGGCGTCGCCTGGGGAATATATAAGGCGGCTCAATTATCAACAAAATTCTATGACCTTACACCAGACTACTTATCCTTTGTTAAAGAAATGCTCTTGCACTACAATTATCGACTCGATTTCACCGACAAAGATACCAGCCTACTAATAGAAGCCATGAAACACGATAAAAAGAAAGTTGGAAATAACTTGCGATTCACAATTCAAAAAGCTATTGGCGAGACCGCGGTAGAAACAATTCCAGAAAAGATGGTCCAAGAAATTTTAGAAACACCTTAAATTAACCTCGGCTATGCCTAAATTGGCTCATTTGTGTCAGTCTGCTATAAACTCTATTTAGTTTATCTTTTTGTTCTTTTGTTGCTTGTGTATAAACCGTTTCTAATATTTCTTCTAAGCTATTTAAACTCATATCTAAACAATACATAATAGATGGGTTTGTTCTAAAATAAAAAATTCCACTGTTCCCTTGAACTAGAGCAATAGGTGCTAATTCATTTTTATTTAGTTTTGTAATTTTTAGAATAAGATCGAGTTTATCAAACAACTCATTTGGGTTTTCGATAATATCATAATTTTTGCTTAGGTTTACATTGGCAATAAAATCGCGATCTGGATCGACAAATTTAGCTCCAATAATTAAGTTAGGCAGTTTGTGGTCAAAAAATAGTTTTTTACCCTGATAAACAATGGTCGCCCGGATTTTATTGTACTTAAAAAATTCGTTAATCGATATTGTATTCGCAATCTGTTTTGCTACAGCCCACTGCAAACTAGCAATTTTTTTCCCTTTAAATGGAATGAGCTCTATTTCGTGTCCAGATATGAGTAGTGTGTTAGAGCGTTTTTTGTCGTGAGCCTTTGTTGATGACTGATGGGTTTCATTGTAGGAAGGTCGGTTGTTTTTTAGTGCTCTTGGATCGCGAATTTTTTCATATTTAGGATTATTTCTATCGTTTTTGGTGCGAATAAGTGCGGTTAATTTTTTTTCTAAATTAGGATAAATAAGATTTAACCATTCTTTATTTAAAGGAGAAACACTCCGAGCAAACATTTTAGAGGTTTTAACAATTTCTCCAGCAACAACAAATTGAGGGCATTCTTTAAAAAGGACGCTCCCTGGGTGAATAGAAATTTTTTCTGCTGTCATACTCCGATAGGTATACTGATGATCATTGACACAAACAAATTGAATCAGTCCTCTCGCAATAGCTAAAAGGTAGTTGCGAATTCCACCCCCACCGGTAAGAGGAATTCCCATACCCGATATCATCTCCTCAAGTTGATTTTTGATGCTAACAATCTCTGTCATTGTTTTATGTTCAAGATAATAGATCTTGCAAAAGGATTCGGAGTCTTTTGCTTGAAGGAAACTTCTGTAAATTTTTAGATAACTGACAAAATCACCAAAACGGTCGCGAAAGGTATTATGGGCGAGTCTTGCTTCAATTTCCTCGCCTTGTGGTAGTAAAAAAGGGGAGTTCGTCGATAAAAAAGAGGTGGCAATAATGACTTCGTCTAGTACATCGGGATAGGTTAATATGGCTTCGACTAAAATTCGGGCGTGGCGGGGCATGAGCGGAAAATAGACCATGCGCTTTCCAACCTCTGTTAAATGTCGATCCTTATTTATAGCATCAAGTAGTTCAAGTGTTTGAATGCCTCCGATAATGGCCTCTTTCTTAGGGGCTGAAATATAATCAAAATTTTCAAAGTCGGTGATTCCTAAGTCACTCATTCTCAGTATAACTTCAGATAGATCTGTACGATAAATTTCTTCTGTTGTAAATTCCTCTCTGCGTTCAAAATTATCGGACGAATAAAGCCGATAACAAATTCCAGGGCCCGTTCTTCCTGCGCGTCCTTTTCTTTGGTTGGCACTAGCCTTAGAAATATTTTGCTCTATTAAAGAGGAGGTGAAGGTATAGGGACTATAGTAATTCATTTTTGCAAGACCCGAATCGATTACTAACGAAATCTTATCGATTGTGACCGAGGTTTCGGCAATGTTAGTAGAAATAACAACTTTTGTTTTTCCCTCTGGTGTTGGAGTAAATACTTTTTCTTGTTCTTCCTTGCTAAGTCGTCCATACAATTGCATAATTTTTAATTCAGAAGCAAAAGGTGAATGCAAAAGCTCGTTTGTGCAATCCTTAATATTTTTCTCACCTTGCAAAAAGATAAGAATATCCCCTTTAGGATGGCTCTCTGTTGTATCTTCTTTTTTCTTGCGTAAATAATGAGAAACAATACTACAAATTTGGTGGTAAAGTTCAGATTCATCCCGATTAGAAGGAATAGGCGCATATTTTAATTCAATTGGGAAAATAGGGGTGCTTATTTTGATGATTGGACATTGATTAAAGTAATCTGAAAATATTTTGCAGTTTATCGTTGCAGAGGAAATAATTACTTTAAATTCGGGGCGTGATTTTAATATCTGTTTTAAAAGGCCAAGGATAAAATCGATGTTTAAGCTGCGCTCATGTGCCTCGTCTACCATGATAACAGAATAACGAGATAAAAGGGGGTCTGTTTTTAACTCTTGGAGTAAAATCCCGTCTGTCATTATTTTTAATAATGTGTGAGGTGTTGTTTTATCTTCGAATCGCATTTTATAGCCAACAATAGAGTTTGTTATGTTTGAATCGGTTTCAAGCTGTTTTGAAATAAATTCACTAACTGAAAGAGCTGCAATACGTCTTGGTTGCGTGACTCCAACCATTCCACTCTCGGTATAGCCTGCTTCGTGCAAAATAACTGGAATCTGGGTGGTTTTACCAGAACCCGTGGGGCTTTCTACTACAATAACTTGATGTTTATCTAATCCCTCTAATATAAGATCTTTTTGTTGATATACGGGTAAATTTTGATAGTTCATACTTATATGATAATGGGAAACCTTATATTATGCTACTAAAAAAACTATAATTTAGCAATTAATTCATTAAAAGAAAGTTGATTATAATTTTCCCTCGTCTCTAAATTCTTTAGAGTGTAAGATTGAGAGGTAATTTCATCTTCGCCAAGAAGAATCGCAAAAGGAATAGCTTTCTTTTCTGCATATTTGAACTGGATATTCATCTTTTTATTTTGCAAATAGACTTCGCATACGATTCCTTTTTGTCGAAGTTCGCTAGCTAATTTAAAATAATGAGCATTATATTGGGAGCCCATATTAAAAATAATCACGTTCGTTAATCCTTTAGGGCTATTTATCTTTTCTAATTCCGTAAGAGCAGCTAAAAGTCTATCTAAGCCAATAGAGGAACCAACACCTGGAAGTTCTTCTTTTGTATATAATGAGGCTAAATTATTGTATCTTCCACCCGAACAAACAGAGCCAATGGCTGGAAGTTCATTGATAAAGGTTTCATAGACAATACCTGTGTAGTAGTCAAGTCCTCGAGTAATTGACATATCTAAAATAAATTTATCGATAATGCCTACACCTTTAGCAATTTTTGCGATTTCCGATAGTCGTACAATTGCCTCGTTGTTAGGTGATGTTAATTTTTGAACTTCTGATATTTTTTCATCTAAGAGTCCTTTTATTGAAATAAAAGAAAGAAGTGCATCTACTTGAGAGGAGCTACACCATTGAGAAAGTTCTTCTTTTACTTTTTCTTCTCCTATTTTCGCAAGTTTATCTACGGTACGAAGAATATTAACAGGATCGGTCGTAATCTTTTGTTCGGTTAGAAAGTCATTAAATAGAGCTCTGTGAGAAATACAAAAAGTTACATTATCGATATTGAGAGCTTTAAAAGAACCATCCATCATGCTCAATATTTCGAAGTCAGATTCGGGGGTGTCGCAACCAACTATATCAAAATCACATTGCATAAATTCTCGATATCTTCCTTTTTGTGTGTTTTCTCCCCTCCAAACTTTGCTAATATGATAGCGTTTAAATGGAAGAGGTAACTCATGGTTGTACATTGCCATAAAGCGTGCGAAAGGGACTGTTAAGTCAAAACGCATAGCAACATCTCGTTTGCCATTATCCTTAAAACGATAGAGTTGTTTGTCGGTTTCACCACTTCCTTTTCCTAAAAGGACATCGGTATATTCTAAGACGGGTGTATCAATGGGTAAAAAACCAAAGCTTTCAAATATAGATTCTAGTTTTCTAATAATATTCTTTCTTGGAATTTCGTTTTCTGGTTTAAAGTCACGAAATCCTTTTAAAATTTTAGCTTCAATTAAATTTGACATAAAAACTCCTTTTCTCTATAATGGACTAATTTTTTTATTCTTTCAAGTAGGTTTAGTATTGTATCCCATCAAAA
Organism: uncultured Spirochaetaceae bacterium; assembly: GCA_964369795.1. Lineage (GTDB taxonomy): Bacteria > Spirochaetota > Spirochaetia > JAFGXN01 > JAFGXN01 > CAYJGX01. Next base: position 464 of record CAYJGX010000125.1, on the reverse strand, counting down.
AAAAAGATAAAATATAAAAAATGTTGTACCGTTATTCAAAAGATCCAAAAACTGGAAAGCAAAAAAAAATCGCAACTATATATACTCATGATGAACACAAAATAGATAATGATGCTATCTATAAAGAGGTTTTTCATATCTGTAATGTTTTTAAACGAGCAGGGTACGAAGCCTATTTAGTGGGTGGGGCTGTCCGAGATCTTATTTTATCAAAGTCCCCTAAAGATTTTGATATCGTAACAAATGCAACACCCACCGCCATCAAAAAAAGATTTAAAAATTCACGTATAATTGGAAAACGATTTAAACTTTGCCATATTTTTTATGATCGTCTAATTTTTGAAGTCAGTACATTTCGGTCTTTGAATTCAGATAATTTTGTTAACGAATTTGGAACAATCGAAGAAGATGTTCAGCGAAGAGATTTTTCTGTAAATGCACTTTATTATTGCCCATTGACTAGC
>CAYJGX010000124.1:0-5783 GCA_964369795.1 uncultured Spirochaetaceae bacterium | reverse complement strand
GATGTATCATCGTGGTCGGAGCCATCATAACAAACTTCAAAACGCTCGTTTAAAAAATAACCTGTATATGAATCTGTATCATCATAAATTTTTCGCTTACAAGGTTCTAGTAAAATTGGATAGCCATTACTATGATAGCGAATCGCACCATCAACAGTTGTGTCGTATTGAGGATAAACATCTGTATCTTCTACCCAGAAATTCCCTGGTACTGTTGCATTTGTTGATGAGGCCTCAACAGAATATGGAGTGTCGGTTGTAGGTGCAGTGCCACTAGTCACAGCAGCAGTAGGTGTAAGACGCATTACCTTCTTTCCATTTTTTTCCATGAAACCACTTCCGACACCAACATTACCACCCATGAGTCCCCCACCCCAGGTAAATAAATCTGGCATTACAAAGATTCGTCCAGTTTCGTGATTTTGAACGACACAAGCATCAATAAAAGAGGCAGAACTACTACTTGTCCCCGAAAGTCGTGGTCTGTCATCGAAAGTAAGAGAAGGAATCAGTTTAGCTGGACCAAAAGAGGCTCCTGCATCTTCTGAAGTTCTCATTCCAATTTCGATATTTGCAGGCGAGTCCGAGTTTCCAGAATATCGAATATCAGCAAAAGCAAGAACTTTATCGGTTAAGTTACCCTCTTGATCCTTTAATGTCAAAAGAGCTGGAATTCTAAAATATTGACTTCCCGTTTCATCTCCAGGTTGGAACATTTTAAAATCGGCAATAAATTCGGGGTTATTGTATATTGGAGTTTGGTCCACAACTTTTACTTCCGTATTCGATTCTGCCCATGCATTGATATCATCGGTAACAACAGAATTATAAAGCTCAATTTTTTGTACCTCTGCTAATGTATTGAGTGTATGAAGTCCTGCTTGAGTTTCCGCACTACCTACAGCAGCAAGTGTAAATTCATCGCTATCAATTAAAAAGTTGTTTGTTGTTCCCGTAAAGGTAAAACTTCCAAACCCACCAAAGACAGTATAAGTATTTGATTCTAATTCATAAGTAACAACAATGACAGAAACATCTCCCACAGAAAAACCGGCCACAGGTTCTTGCTTAATAAAAGATTCCTCGCCAGATTGCATAGAGACACCTAACATATTTGCATTTTGATAAATCATAAAATAGTGGTCATCCCCATTAGAAACGGAAAATATTGGTTGTACACCAGCATTGAGTGAACCCACTTTATATTCAATTATCAAAACTGATCCTAGAAAATTAGGATCAAAAATCGCACTTTCGCCAGATGGCGTATTTATTTTAGTAATAAGGTCTCCAAAATTTGTTACTTCCAACAAGGTAGTTGCATAACGAGTTGAACTCTCTGCCATCAAACTTTGCGACCCAAAAGGTCCAATAAAACTGTTACCTGAAAAAAGCATGACCGATTCATCGGGAGGAAGTGGCTTATATCCAAGATTAAGAACTTCTGAATATCCAACTGTCGAATATTCATAATTATTTGTCATCGTCACTTTAAGTCGATACGAACCAACGAATCTAGGCAATACAATCGAGAAGTAATTTGAAACTTCTAAATCATAAGCTGCCTCTGGAAAAACAATTTTCCTTCCATCTTCTGCTAAAAGCGGTGCTACCCAATTTCCATCTTCATTCACATATTCGACTTCCCATTCGATATCTGTCAAAGTTGCATTTTCAATACTAGCACCTAATACAGATTCGCGTGGATCAACTTGAACAGTATCTGCAATTTTAAGATTTGAAATTCCTTCAATAAAATGGATAGAGGGAATAGGTGCCCCTTGAAGAATAACAGAAAAATTTAACGTTTGATTCTTCGTGGTTTCGCCATCATTGATTGTCCATGTAATAGAATATACTCCAGGATTTTCGAATGTAAGCCGCTTTAACAACGTGATAGGGCGAGTAATATTTTCGACAGGATCAAAGGTATGAATGATATTATCATTAGCATCTTTTATGACCCCAGAAAGCGATACAGTTGAGTCAAATGCAAGTGCATCAACACTAAAATTAAAATCCTCGCCAACGAGTCCCACCATAGGTTCTACAACCACCCCATCTAAAGCAATATTTTGATAAAAAGGAATATTGTAGAGTGTATTATCACACGAGAAGAAAGCTATAAAACAAAATAAAATAAGTAAATATTTTTTCATAATGACCACCTTAGTATTTTTCATAGGATGTTGTATATAGCGGATCTTTTTTAAAGATAAGATCTCCCTCAACAACTAATTTAGCATCTGCTGGTGCATTTTCATTTAAAGTTGTAACTTTAAATGTAATATCTTCATTTAAACAAGTGATTGTATTTAACTTAGAAAAATCGGTTATATTGTTGGGAACTCCAATAAAAGAAACATCTCCATCTAAGGTAGAAGTGAAAATAACATGAGACTCCGTTACACTCCAGTTTTTAAACTTAGCTGGGTCATATAAAATTTGTCCAACAGGAAAGGCCTCTGAATTATTTTTAGGATTTTTCCAATTGGGGGTAAGAGCAGTTATTAACAATCTCATTTTCGTTTCGACAGATTGACTCTAAATCATTTGCAGGAGCTGCAAAAGTAATATCTGCAACCCATTTTGTATCCTCTAAGTCTCTGTGATACAAGCCTTGCTCAAGAACTTCACCTTCTATAGGAGTAAAATCAAAAGTTGATTTTTCATATACACTAGCCTTATCTTTAGATGCTGTAAATCGTTGCCCATAGCCTTCGATTAGAACCATCTCGGTTTCATTGCGTTCAAATTGGAGCATAACGTATGCGGGCTCTCGCAAATAATTAGCAGCTGCATAGTCCCCAGTTATTTCTACTCTTTTTTTGAGTAGCCCTTTTTCTAACTGAATTGTTTCATTCCAATTCGCTGACAGATAGGGAGTAAAGTTAGGAATTCCATGAACTTCTGCCGCTCCATGAGCATGCAGATAAATCGTTAGCGGGATATCAAGAGGAACATCATAGCCTTCAAATCCATCTTTAAAAACAGAAACATCACCGTACCAAATACTTCCCCTAATCTCTTCTGTAAACCCAGAACAGGAAAAAAAGGAAAGACCTATCAATATAATTAAACAAGAAAATATTATCTTTTTCATAATTACTCCTATAATGCACCTAGACTATTCATACTAGACATAACCGTATTTAACTCGTCATCTGTGAGCACTTTCGAATAAATTCTTACTTGTGCTTTCCCACTCGCTTCCCATCTCTCGTTATTCGCGGCACCAAAGCGACCTGTCGAACCAACTCTAGGTGTCCCTAATCCATTCATATCCCGAAATGAAAGAAAGGAGGCTCCATGATTTCCTGAATCTACTGATACCCGAGCTCCTAAACTAAAACGGTCAATTATGTAGGAAGCCGAACTTGAATCTATACGCAGAGAAAATAGGTGTGTTGTATTGTTTGAAACATCGGTTAAGCCACCTAGGCTGCCCTTTGTAGGACCGCCCTTAAGTTCATAACCTATTGTCGTTGCATTTTTATATACTGTAAAATACGAACTTGCAGTCGTTGCAGAAGGAATTGAAAAAATTGCTCCTAATGTATCTATTGACGTAAAATTAAAACGAAAAACAATGGTCGTATCCTCGAGTGAAGTTATATAATCTTCTAAGTAAGGATCGCTCTCTGTTGATGCTATATTGCCATCTGACATATCATCATTGTTAGTAACAGTAAAATAACCGTCTGCACTCGTTGCTTCATAGGTTGATGTATCGAAAAGAAGATAATCTTGGAGATTGCTTGAAGAGGGTATTAAGTAGCATGGAATTGTAAGAGGATCAGAAATCGTTCCTAACGCATCTGCCACAGCAATAACAAGATTTGTTTTTGATTCTGATGGTAATGTTGTTGAAAAAATTTCTTCTTTCTTTATTAGCCAATATTTTTGATAGGGGTTCTCTGCATTTGAGGTCTCTGTATCGGTTCTTGTAAAAGCAAAAACGCCATCAAATTCTTCTGCCCAATTATTATCCGTAGCCATTAAATAGTAATCATCGTAATTTCCAGAAGTAAAATCGATCGAGTCAAGAATCGGTTCGTAAATAGAATCGATGTTACTACTGTTTAGGTCGATGGCAGCCGTTTTTATCGAAGTGACATCGCTTGAAGTAAAGAAGGGCATTTTATAGGTTGCACTATTCTTAGCTAAGGTTGGCTTTGAAAGATTAGCGCTATAACTAAAACTTAAAACAGGCGAATTAACATACCCTACTCGGGTCGCGGCAACCTTAACAGCAATCTGATTTCCAGATTGTTCGATAGTATAACTAAATCCTTCGATTGCAGTCTCTGAGCTGTTTGGATTGCTGCCATCGAGGGTGTAGATACACGATGCTCCTGGAGGAGGGGTAAAAAGAAGAATATCATTTTTTTGAAGCGGAAAATTATTATAATAGAAATCGGTTATTTCTGTTTCTCCTCTAAAAATTTCAATTCGAGGCTTAGAGAGGGTTAACAAAGTACTCGCTTTAATAAGCAATTTATAATAATAGACGACCTCTACCCCTTCGATTTGAATATCTGTAAAAGTTGCTTTTAAAATAACAGGTCGATCGCTCTTTGTATCAGGATAAGCAAATAAAAAATTATTTTCTACCTTTAGAAATTCGCTTTCAACTTCTACAATTTTTTCTCCATCGTGATAATCTTCTGAAGTTTCATATGCAATATCATACCCATCATAATAAGGCAAAAAAACATCTAAATCGGAATTAGAATAAATTAAAATTTTTCCATCGACTTCTAGTTCTTTAATTTTATTGTTAAAAGGTTCTGTATCTTTTTTTAATTGTTCTAATTGAATACTTGATTCAAATAATTCACAACTTGCAAATAATAATGTAAATAATAATAAAATCATTGTTTTTTTCATTGTAATCTCCTATTCCACTAATGCTCGCTGGTTCATAATTCGATCAAGAATAGTTTCTCGCCCTTCAATAGCTGCCTGTGTAAGTTCTGTATTGTGGTATTCAAAATAAAACATTTCAAAATCAGCTACTTCATCAATTCCTACATAAGCTTTACTATTAGTACTTCTACTAGGAGTTTTCGAAGACAAAATTGTTTTTCCAAAACTGATATTCGTAGGAGCACTATAAGCACTACCTGTAGGCCAGCTTGAAGGCCCTGCTAAATATGAATTTGCAACACCACTATAATTACCCCAGGTTCCATAAGAATAAGAATCACCTCGTACGGTAGTTCCTATACAATCCATATAGGAAAAAGCCGTTCCAAGTCCATTCCATGTAAGTGCATGGAAGTTAGGTGCATCCGAGTAGGTTGTGTAAGAATTAGACCAATAAAGCCCACCGTTACTTGTAACTTGTTTATCGAAGGAATAACTTTGAAAAACAGAGACATTTGTAAATATCAGAAAGGAATTTAGCAGTGGCATATTATTAGCGCCAGAATCACTATTGGCAATCTCAAACATTACATAAGATTGATTAATAACATTTGGTAGTTGATATTTACAAAGAAACGTTCCTGTCGTGGTTGCTAAAATCGCATCGAAAGCGGAGCCACTTGTAAGGGTTTCATTTGCTACGTCGCTATTATTTTTTATCATTTTTCGATAAACGACGCTAGAATCGGATGATGCTTCGTAGCTAATAGGCAAAGAATAAGAAGTTTCACCCCCTAATCCACTAGCAGAAAGAGAAAAATTAATATTTTTATCAGCATCGCCATCAGCAAAAAAGCCCGACGTAGCATCGACTGAAACATCGATACTATTTAAGCCAGCGGTTAAATTAGGAT
>CAYJGX010000123.1:0-5861 GCA_964369795.1 uncultured Spirochaetaceae bacterium | reverse complement strand
GCCGTTTTTTCTGGTATCATTTAGTTTCTGGGATGATTACCGTAATTGCTTCTATTGTTATCATGATTATTTTGCAAGGAATGATTGCAGATGATAAATTGACCTCCATAGGGCAAATTATTCTTATTTTTATTGGAATTAAACTAATCTTAGCTGGAATATCTATTTTACTAATGCGAATTCAACTTAAAAATGAATTTAATTCTGCATCTTCTACACATAAAATTCATACAAAAATGAATGAGAATGATATTGAAGAGGCGGATGTTGAAGAAGTTGAAGAATCTTAAATGTAGCTATGTTTGGCGAAGCATACTTATTTAGCTATTTATTTTCCAGAAATAGAAAACCAAGCGCTATTAGTACTTCCAACTTCTACTTTCTGAACTTCCCACTTTTTAGTAAAATCACCATCGGTATTTATGTCGTCATCTACGCCATACCAGGGTTCTACGCACAAAAAGGGTGCTCCTCCCTCTTTTGTCCAAATGCCGACCATTGGAAAGGAGCCCATATTAAATTTAACGTAGGATTCTCCTTTGTTTGATTCTATAAAGATATTTTTTGAGGAAAGATTATGAAAAATAAGAGCGTCATTATCAAAAAGGGAGACTTCAAGATTAAACTCATTTTGATTATTAAGCCAGTTGTCAATTTTTCCTGCTAGCAGATCATTTTCTAAATAGTATAGTGGAGCTGTTTCGCTATTTTCAAATCGGATTTTATAGTCATCAAACTGAAGATTGTTTTCCATTGGAAGATTAAATGCTGGATGTCCTCCTAAGCAATAAAAAAGTGGTTTTTCGCTGTTGTTTTGGATTTCAAAACGGTTGATAAGACCATTGTCAGTTAATTCAAAAATAACGCGAAAAGCGAAATGATAAGGATATTGTTTAAGTGTTTCTTCTGTTTGAGTAAACTGCAAAATGGCAGATGTTTCAGTAGAGCTGATGAGTGTAAACTGAGCATCTCGACAAAAACCATGTTTGCCCATTTTGTACAAAACTCCATCTAAGGTGTATTGATCATTTTTTAATCCGCCAATTGAAGGAAATAATATAGGCGCTTGCCGTCCCCAATATTTCGAGTCTCCTTGCCAAATTAGTTCTCTTCCAGTTTCTAAATTGATAAGAGATGAAAGTTCGGCACCTTTTAACTTAATTTTTGCATTCCATTTGTCATTTGATAATTGAATCATCTGTTTCTCCTTAAGTTTTCTATTTCTTGTAGCCACAATTGGCTGTCAATGTCGCTTGGTAATAAAAGTGCTCCACGCGGTGATAGAGATATTTCATCTACCTTTGGTCCGTCTGGCATACACGAACGTTTAAATTGTTGAGAAAAAAATCTTTTGAAAAAAGTATTTAACCAATGCAAAAGGGTCTCATCGCTATATTCGTTTTTAAATGCATGCTTGGCATAAATGAAAATATCTGCTGGTGTGAATGAATATTTCAAAGTGTAATATAAGAAAAAATCATGTAAAGGATAAGGTCCCACTATATCTTCTGTTTTTTGTGCTATTTCACCATTGTCGGTTGCAGGAATAAGTTCTGGACTAATAGGAGTCGATAAAATATCAAGTAATAATGATTGTATTGTCTTGTTGGAATTTTCTGCAATGTATTTAACAACCGTTTGCACTAGAGTTTTTGACAAACCCGCATTGACTCCATACATAGACAAGTGGTCACCCCCGAAAGTTGCCCAACCAAGTGCTAATTCCGATAGATCGCCTGTTCCTACAACTAATGCATTTTGGGAATTAGCAATATCCATTAATATTTGAGTTCTTTCTCTTGCTTGGCTATTTTCATAGGTGATGTCTTTTGTTGATGGATCATGACTGATATCTTTAAAGTGTTGTAGACATGATTCTTTAATAGATATTTCTTTTAATGTATTGCCTAATTCTTTTATAAGATTGCAGGCATTTTCGTAGGTTCTGTCGGTCGTTCCAAATCCTGGCATGGTGATGCCAATAATATTATCTGGAGGAAGTTCTAAAATTTTAAAAGACTCATTACAGACAAGCAATGCGAGGGTAGAGTCGAGTCCTCCAGATATACCAAGAATGACTTTGGTACTACCAATGTGTTTTAACCTTTTTGCAAGCGCTACTGCCTGGGTTTGAAAAACATGCGATGATTTTTCATTGCGGATTACTGGATCCGAGGGTATAAACGGATATGGCGATGGACTGTGGGTCAGTTTAATATTCGAATTTAAGCTTTTTGGGGTTGTAGGATGTTGGAGGTTGATGATTTGACAGTTTGATTGATGGTTATTGATAGTTTGATTTTTAATTTTTAAGTTAAGTGATAATTCTAAGTGAAATTCAGTTTGAGTATATTTATTTGATAAAGATAGATAATTTCTTTCGATTTGAATAATACCACTGTTATATGAAAGGTGGTTGCTATCATAGACAAAATCGGTTGTGGATTCGCAAGCTCCTGAACTCGTGTAGAATAGTCCTATTTTATTATTATATGAAATTGATTTAAGTGTTTGTTTGAGGGTTTTTGAATTGCCAAAAGAAGCTTCGCATGAACCTAATACAAAAAGGCAATTTCCTCGAAAATCCACAAGATTGCTAAAATTCGAGCTAGGTATTTGGCAACTATATTGCAGTGCTCCGTCGCAAATAATGGTATTTCCAAATGGAACAACTTGGGAGCATAAATCAATTTCTGTATTGTTAATATTAGTTGAAAACCAGCGGTTTGGATTTTTTGAAGGAATAGCCGCTATAAAAGATCCTTCTTTTAATACAAGTGCACAATTATATAATTCATTGTTATACTGAAGAGGAGCTCCTAAAATAATGGTAATTTTATGCTTAGAAGAAAAATCTTTTAATTCTTCGAGTGCAATAAGCACCGCTTTATGTAAGGAAGAATGATAAAAAAGATCTGCACAACTCACACCCGATAACGATAATTCAGGAAATAAAATAAAATCATTGCCATCATTGATCGCTGTTTGAATCAGGTCTTTATGTACTTCTGTATTCTTTTGTATATTCCCAACAGAGATTTCTGGGGTAGCAAGTGCTATTTTATAAAGGGTCATTATTCCTCCGATTTCTATATATTAGTATTTCAAACAAAAAATTTCAATAAAGGGTCCAAATTGAGTAGCAAAAGGAATACAAACCGTAGTAATATTGGGAGGCCATATGAGGGGTTCCTCCTTGCCCTGAATAATAATAGGTACGGAGACTTTTATATCTTTGGAAAAGTTCTCTTCTGTTACAGCGCTACCTATAATATTTGCTAATTCCTTAACCATTTCAGCTAAAAGCTCAACACGTTCATACTCATTTTTATAAATAATATCCGTAGCTTTTAACAGTTTTTGAGATAAAAGTTTTGACATTCTAATTGCAAAAGCTCCTTCATAGTCTCCTGAATAAAACATTTCTGCTGAGATTTCCCATAAAGTACTATTAACAGATTTTAATAAATAGGGTTTATGTACCTGTACTTCAAGATCGAAGGTCGTTGAAAATAATTCTCTAGTTTTTGATAAAAATGGATTTATAAATTCTGCTTTCATAAAATTTTCCTATAAAAATTATAGCATACAAAACAAAATTTTACAATTTTTTAATATTGAAAAGCATTCAAAAAAAGGTTATTCTCTATATATGAAAAAGATACATTTTATTGGTGCTGGAAACATGGCTTATACTTTGGCTGGTGCTTTTGATGCACAAATCCCTGATGTCCAAATTGGCGCCTACGATCCTAGTGAAGAACGACTTTCTCTCTTTCAAAAAAGTTTTAAAAGTGTACAAATCTACACAGATATCAATAAACTCAGTGAAGAGGCAGATATCTTATTTTTAGCTGTTAAACCTCAAGTTATGCAAACGGTTTTAAACGAATTAAAAGATTATAATAAAATCGTTATTTCCATTGCCGCGGGTATTAAATTAGATACGCTGTCATCTGCATTGCCAGAATCTAAGACAATAAGGGTTATGCCAAATACTCCGTGCTTTGTTCAAGAGATGGCAGCTGGATGTGTTTTTTCTGCTAATGTGACTCAAGAAGAAAAGAACGAAATAATGCAACTTTTATCTTATGCGGGAACGGCTATCGAGGTTACAGAAAGTCAAATGGATGCCGTTACAGGGCTAAGTGGGTCTGGACCTGCATTTGTGGCACGACTAATCCAATCGTTTGCAAATGCTGGGATCGAACTAGGGCTGTCGTCTACAGATTCCATGCAACTCACTCTAGCTACTTTTTCTGGAACGGCCAATTTATTAAAAAAACAAAATCTCACTCCAGACGAACTCGTTGCTATGGTTAGCAGTCCAAATGGAACGACTGTTGCAGGGCGAGAAGTTCTAGAATCTTCTACTATAAATCAAATAATTAAAAATACCATTCACGCAGCAGCAAAACGCAGTGAAGAGTTAGGAAAATAATATGCCAACAATGAAACAACTAGCTATTGCAGCCAAAGACAAAAGCTATCAACTTGCAAGTTCAAAATTAGAAACACGAAACGAGATTTTACGCCAAATTGCTTTGCTCTTAGTCAAAGAAGAAGATCAAATAATGGCTGCAAATTCATTAGACTTAGTTGCAGCAAAAGAAAATAATCTTGGTACTGCCATGATCAAACGACTTGAATTGTCATCTGCAAAAATTCAAGAAATGGCAAAAGGGGTAGAGGAAGTTTCCTTATTGCCTGACCCTCTATCAAGGGTTCAATTAAAGCGGGAACTAGATGAAAACCTCGTTTTAACTCGTTATAGTGTTCCAATTGGTCTAATCGGGGTTATATTCGAATCAAGACCCGACGCCTTTATTCAAATTGCTTCTTTGTCAATTAAGTCCGGAAACTGTGCCATTTTAAAAGGTGGAAAAGAGGCAACTCATTCTAACAAGGTCCTTTATCAAATTGTACATATGGCAATCTCTAATGTTTGTCCTGAATTTACAGATTGTATTGTGCTTGCAGAAACTCGTGACGATATAAACGAACTGCTCTCCTTAGATAAATACATCGACCTTATGGTTCCACGCGGTTCTAATGCCCTTGTTCAATATATTCAAAATAATACCAAAATTCCCGTCTTAGGTCACGCTGATGGTATTTGTCATTTTTATGTTGATGATAGTGTCGATTTAGAGATGGCATTAGATTTAGCTTACGATTCTAAGTGTCAATATCCAGCCGTTTGTAATGCGATCGAAACATTACTCGTCCACGAGAATATAGCGCCTCTATTTTTACCCCGACTACAAGAAAAAATGCAAAATGTAGAATTACGTGGCGATAGCAAAAGCTGTAAAATCATCAACATCAACCTAGCCACAGATGAGGATTGGTCAACCGAATACAACGATCTTATTTTATCGATAAAAATTGTTTCTAGTATGCAAGAAGCCATTAATCATATCAATGAATTTGGAAGTCGCCACACCGAGGCCATTTGCACAACAAATGAAGAGGCAGCAAATCAATTTATTGCCTTAGTCGATGCAAGCTCTGTTATGTGCAATGCCTCTACTCGTTTTGCAGATGGTTTTCGCTATGGCTTTGGAGCAGAGGTAGGAATATCCACTAGCAAAATCCACTCTCGGGGTCCAGTTGGCTTAGAAGGATTAACGATATATAAATATAAGCTTATTGGGCAGGGAGCAAAAGTAGCTCCTTACGCAAACGGAGAAAAAAAATTCACACATAAGGAAATTACCTAAGATGAAAATTCTAATTAAAATCGGCAGTGCTCTTATTAGCGAAAACAATTGCATCAATTATTCTTTCCTTGCCCAAAAAGTGGCAGAAATTTCAGACCTTCAAAATCAAGGTCATCGGGTGGTTCTTATCACTTCGGG
>CAYJGX010000122.1:0-5976 GCA_964369795.1 uncultured Spirochaetaceae bacterium | reverse complement strand
ACAGAGTTTTCTTACCTCGCCAAGGATGGCGAAGATGAAAACTCTGTAATAAGCCCAATCAGTCTTTTGCAAACAGGTGGTAAAAAAGTTCATATCCGCAGTCGCGGAGAACCAGTCATGGAAACCATTTGTTGCAAAAGATTTGCAACAAATATATAATTGAGGAGCGAATAATGAAAAAAACAGTTAAGACAATTCTAATGGCACTATTATGCCTCGGTTTGTTTCTTGGATGCACAAAGTGCAGTGCTAGTGAACCTTTACAGTTCTTTTTTAGAGGCAAAATTGCTGAAATAACGGGTACAAGTGCAATTGTCATCCCAAACCAAGACGAAAAAAAAATTTTATTGTCGGGAGACAAGGTGAAGATCGATTTATCGGTCTCAAAAAGGACTTTCGCCGTCGGCGATGAAGTCGTTGTCTTTTATACAGGCGAAATTATGGAATCCTATCCATTGCAAATCGTGACACTCAATCTAATGCTTGCAAGCGAATATTAGACTTTCACAACATCATTTATCACAAGCTGTATATAGCTAATCTGAGTCGGCGTCAAGCCACTCACCTCAATAAACGCCCTAGAATCTAATCCCAAAAGATAGTCAGTTGAAACAGAAAAATATTTTGCTTAGAGGTATTTTTAGACTTTATGCTCAATGATAAAATCATAAACATCGTCATACCCCATACTCTCATCAGCTATTGATAAGCCAATATATATTAGTTCTTTTTGAGTATAATTAATATTTATTTTATTAAGTTTTAGTGTCATGAGCATTACAAGAATTCCGATTCTTTTGTTGCCGTCTATGAATGCATGATTGGAAATAATAGAGTAGGCTAGGCGAGCGGCTTTTTCTTCTATGGACGGATATTTTTCTATAGAATCATAAGAGGTATTTGCACTTGCGAGTGCAGATTCTAAGAGTGCAATATCTCTAATGCCATCTGCCCCACCTGTTTTGGTGATGAGTTTACTGTGGGTGGAAAGTACTTCGCTTGTAGTTAGCAAAATCATTTTGCAAGTTCCAAAAAGGCTTCTAGGTTTTCATTGATAAGAGTATCGGCAGTTGACGAGATGAGTTGGGCTCGTTTTTCGCGTAGCATTTGGATTTCGTCATATTCATCGAAGTCGACTAGAATATATTTAGGCTTGTTGTTCCGTAAGATAACAGCCATGCCGTTTTCATCGACAAGGCGAACGACTTTTGAAAAATTCTGATTAGCCTCTGTCATTGCAATGATATTTTGTGTATTTACCATCATAATAAAACCTCTACTTATAGTATAGAATAAATCTAGGATAAAATCAACCTAGATTTATTTGTATATAGATAATTAAAAGTTTAGATAGCTGATTGATAGAAATAATCCTTAAATTCTTATAAAAATAATTCTAATATGACATCTCTTGTCGCTGTTGTTCGTTATTCTTCTAATATCATTTGGAGGATATTATGGAAGCAACAGCAAAATTGAATTTGATAGATGTGATTTGTTCGATTAGTGCGAAGTTAGAAAAAAGCCAACTTGAAGATAAGAATCTTAAGTCGGAAGCTAAAAATATAGCGCAACTTTCTAATTATTTGAATCTTTCAAGGGAAGAGGCCCTTCTGTTTGTCGTAATATATGTAAAAAATTACGAACGCGAAAGAAAAATTGATATTTCCGATATGGCAAGTTTTTTAGATGTCGGTATCCTTAAAATGTTACAAAAATATCAGCTTTTGAAAGAGTTAGTGCATAAAAAAATTTTAACAATTGAAAAAGATCGAAGAGATAGAATTCCCCTCATTTCGGATAGATTCATGGTTCATAAAGATATTATGCAAACGATTCTTGAAAATAAACCGCTGTCAAAATTATCAGTTTCAGATTCGAGTGAGAGTCCTCTAGAATTAGGAGTTGAGTTTTTTGATGAGATTACTCAAGTTATAGAAACTCAAAATTTCGACATGGATAAAATGATTAAAGAGTTAAAAGCGGTTGAAAAGAGTTACAAAGATACAGAATTAGTTCAAAAATGTCGTGACTCAATAGAAAATTCTAAGGACAGGTTGTTGTTTTATAAGATTTGCAGTGACCTAGATGTATTATATTAGAAGAGATGGAAAAATTTACGGGTATTCTGATTGCGACTACGAACATCACACATAACTTCGATTCTGCCTTTGAACGTCGCTTTTTGTTTAAGATAGAATTTGAAAAACCAACGGCAGAGACAACGCAAAAAATCTGGCAAAGCAAACTAGAATTTTTATCAGAAGAAGATTGTAGCCATCTCGCAAAAAAATACGACTTTTCTGGTGGTCAAATCGATAATATTGTTCGCAAATGTGTTATGAACGACCTCTTATCTGGCAATCCAGTAAGGCTTTGTGAAATTGAAGAGTTGTGCAAGGCAGAGCATTTTAACAAGGCTAAGCAAGCACGAAAAATAGGGTTTATTTAAAAAGATTTACAGCTGCTTTAAATAAAGGAAATAAATATGACATGTTCTGACGCCTTGGCATAGTAAAATGAGAATAATTTTTGGAGGAAAAGATGAAAAAATTAGTTGTTGTTTTGGTTTTGTTGATAGTGGGGCTCGTTTGGGGATGTGATGAAGATATCCTTGGTGCTCCAGAGATTTTCACTGTTTCGTTTGATGGCAATGGGGCGACAGGGGGGAAGATGGCCCCTATGGCCGTCGAAAAATATAGTACAATTAAGTTGTCTAAAAATATTTTTGAGAAAATCAATGCCACTTGGATGAGCTGGAATACTCAAGCGGACGGTAGTGGATACGATTTTGCCGATAAGAGTGAAATTTCTATTGTAGAGAATGTTGTCTTGTATGCGGTTTGGCATGAGTGGGAAAAACTCCCCGTTGCAGAGATTTCGATTGTTGATGAACTTATCGATTTTACGAGTGCAATTAGTTTAAGTTCTCAAGAAAAGGATGCAAAAATTTATTATACCTTAGATTCAAGCATTCCATCAGAAAAATCGAACCTTTATACATCTCCCTTTACACTAGCAGATGAGCAATCACCATGCCAATTAAAGGTTATTGTCATTAAAGAGGGTTATATTGATTCCGAAGTGACAAGTCATGACTACACGATGGCAGAGCTTGCGAAACCCATCATCTCACATATTGGTAGCAATCTCATCATCAACCTTGCAAAAGTGACTCTTGCATCAGAAAACCCAAATGCTAGACTTTATTATACCACGGACAATTCACATCCTACATTGGAGTCGTCACTATATACGGAACCTTTTGCACTAGATTTTCTAGGCGAAAAGACGCTAAAGATCGTTGCAATAAAAGAGGGGTTAGTAGATTCCCCAATCGTTTCTACTACTTTGGTTGGAATCGTAGAAAGCACAACCATGAATTATGTAGAGGGTTCTTCTTTTTCTATGGGGGATCAGACTGAAGCTGCGCCTGTGCATGAAGTGAAGATCGATACTTTTTACATGGGTGCCTACGAGGTGACCCAAAAAGAGTTTGCTGAGATTTTTGGAGAAGAGGCTGTTAGGACAAATTATAATAGTGTCGAATCGGATACTAGCCATCCTGCTAACTATGTAAACTGGTATGAAGCCATTGCCTATTGCAATAAACTGAGTACGAAAATGGGGCTAGAGGCCGTTTATAGTGTTAAAAATGTTGATTTTGATGCTTTAGTGCATGGCGATATCCCAACCGTTAGCAATGAGGATTGGGACACGGCAACTTGTGATTGGTCAAAAAATGGATACCGTCTTCCAACCGAAGCCGAGTGGGAATATGCGGCAAAAGGGGGGATCCATAAAAAATCTTTTGATTATTCAGGTGATACTGATCATGAACGCGTTGGGTGGACATCTATCAATTCACGCACAAAAGTGCACCCAGTGGGCGAACTTTTGAAAAATAGTTTATATCTTTATGACATGACAGGAAATGTAGAAGAATGGTGTTGGGATTGGCTTGGACCCTATGGAACGACTCCAGAGGAGAATCCTACAGGCAGTTTAAGTGGAAGAACGCGAGTCACCCGTGGCGGTAGCTATGAAAGTACTTGGACTAATTGTAAAGTTATAACAAGGCTTTATGAGGAACCATACCGAGGCTATACGGAGCATGGATTCCGCCTAGTGCGTCGAGCCAATTAATTGCCGGCAATATCGTCTATAATCAGTTGGATGTGGGCAATTTGCGAAGGGGTCAGCTTCGTCACTTCTAGAAGAGCAGGGTGTTTATTTTCTGGAAGGCTCTTTTGGGAAGTCTCTTCGCTAAAAAGTTCAAGCTCGTCTATTTCTAATGCCTTTGCAATTTTTTCTATCATTTTAGGCGAGGGGAATTTTTTGCCGATTTCAATAGTTCCGATGTAATTTGTCGCTGTATCGGCCTTTATAGCTAGCTCTTCTTGAGTTAATCCTTTTATTTTTCTAAATCGTTTCATATTTTTAGCAAAACAGGCTTGAACTTTCGTCATTTTTACCACCTATAAGCTATGATATGGAATATCAAGAAAAATAAATATTGCCTTGTAGATTGTATTGTGTTATAATTTAACAATAAATATATTCTTATAGATTGTGTTGTTGAAAATATAAATTTTGGAGGAAAGAATGAAAAAATTCGTTGTTGTTTTGGTTTTGTTGATGGTGGGGCTCGTTTGGGGGTGTGATGACTTGTTAGGGATAACAGACCCTGGCTCTGGAACAAACCCTGGAGGGGTAGAGGGTCGTCCCGAAAATCCTGTTATCGATCGCAATATTCATGGAGTCTTAGTCGAAGGGGGAACATGGAAACGACAAGGCTACGATGTCACTCTCTCCGATTTTGTCATGGGCAAATACGAAGTGACCCAAAAAGAATTTAGAGATATCATGGGCGGAGACGGTGACTACGACGAGAACAGCATAGGCGATAATTACCCATTTCACTCCGATAACCACAGAGAGACAGAGTTGTGGATGCGGATGATTGCTTATTGCAATAAACTAAGTCTTGAGCATGGAAAAACACCTTGCTACGCTGTCCCTGGTGTGACAGATTGGGACGGATTGACTTTAGCCGATTTACCAGTCGAACCAGTCGAACCAGTTAGACCAGACTGGCAGAGTCACCCCTCTTATTCAGGTCATCCAGATCATCCTGTAAGACCAGACCGGCAGAGTCACCCTTCTTATTCAGGTCATCCAGATCATCCAGTTTATCCGGATATTGAAGATTTTCTGGGGAGTAACGACTATCCAGATTACGACGCATATAATAGTGCAAGGGCAGACTATGATGCAAAAGTAGCCGTACTGCAAGCAGACTATGATGCAAAAGTAGCAGACTATGAAGCAAAAGTAGCAATTCTTGAAGCGGACTATGATGCAAAAGTTGTAGAATATGAAGCAAAAGTTGTAGAATATGAAGCAAAAGTTGCAGAATATGATGCACAAGAGAAAGAGTGGTGGGGAAATATAACATGCAATTTTAAAGCCAATGGTTACCGTCTCCCAACCGAAGCCGAGTGGGAATATGCGGCACGGGGTGGAAAATACCAAGATCCTTTTCCATATTCGGGTAGTTTTATTGCAAGCGATGTCGGTTGGGTGGATTACGATTATCGAGTTAATTTATACCAACCTGTGGGTCTCTTGCAGTATAATAGCCTCGGCATTCACGACATGACAGGCAATGTAAGTGAACAATGTTGGGATTGGTATGCCCCTTATCCGCAAGAGGCAACAGAGGATTATACGGGATCAACAGTAGATAATCCATCGTGGGAGGACGATCGAATAGGACGTGGTGGTGATGTTAGGACTGGCGCTGGGCACGAATCGTGGATGTTCACTGTTTGGAATAGAGGTACTGGTGGTTCGGGGTATGAAGGAACTGGCTTTCGGGTCGTTCGTAATAGATGATAGGAATTGGAACTTCTTTTGGCAGGTTATTCGTAAGTTGGTAGAAGATGGCGTTTTTGTAGTGGCTACTTGCTAGTG
>CAYJGX010000121.1:3295-5978 GCA_964369795.1 uncultured Spirochaetaceae bacterium | reverse complement strand
ATATTAAAAACTTAACTTCATTTGACAGTAACGATTATCTTTTTTTTAGTGAAAACTTTGAAGAAGAAGATCGTCATCAATATGAGGAAGCACGAACTACATTATTAGCTGAAATAAACCATTTTTTGGATTTGAATAAAATTCTAAAAACTGGCGGTTTCAAGGAGGAATCAAATAAAAATGAAAAAATATCTACTCCTATTGAACAGTATAACAAAATGGTAACCACAACTGAATTATCAGACTTTCAGCTTGGGGTGACAGAGTTTATGAAATCCTTTCAAACAAAGGCTGAATATAAAGAAAGAGATGAAATTATCTCAAAAGGATTTACAAATGAATCTTTTAGTATCATAAAACGGATCTTTCCTGAATTACTTGTTGATAAAGGCGATAACTATGTAAAATTGTTTTCGCTTTTTAATGAAACACTTGCGAAAGGGGAAGATGAATTAGGAAAGCTTTACACTGACTATCTTACAAAGGAACGAGAGAGTTTTAATCAATATCATGATAAATTTAAAGAACTGCTAGTAAGCGAGCAGTTAGATTTTAATAACTACCTAATATCGATAGGAAATAATGAAAGTGAAGCGGCTATCCTTGCTAAAGGCTATTTGACTCCATCTAAAGTTGTAAATGAGTATTCTACAAATCTTGTGCGACGATTATCACAAGATAGCATTGATCCTCTATACAGAATGCAAATTCACAATACTATGTTAGTAAACTCACATCAAAAAAAAGAAGGATACGCGGAATATAGATTAACAGGAAAAATGAATTATCAACAACTTATGAGCGATGTCTGGCAATCTATGATGAATAAACTTGAAATGCTAGGAGAATCTGAATGGGAAAGTTCTCGCAATCAATTAGATCTGCTTCAAGCGAACTGGAGGGATGAATACGAATATACAACGCAACAATTAGAAAAATCACTTAAAACTGCAAATTCAAAAGGCATCAAGCTCTCGAGTATGCATACTTTATTTCAATCTGGTGAGTTTTTAAATGAAATGAGCGACAAATTTACAGATAAGGTAGATGAAATGTTGCAATCGATAGAAATTCCTTCGTCTAAAGTAAAATTATTAGAGTTTCATTCTATAGATACTATGGTCATGGTCGATGAAGTGCTATATCAAGAAGAGAAAGAAGCAACCAAAAATTTAGTTGGGGATCTAAGGGAGTTTATTGATGTAGTTGAAGATGAATCTTTTAAATTGGAAAAGGTAAATTATGCACGTATTATTAACAGCCAATATGACAAATTAAAAGATAGTGTTCAAAGGACTGAGAATGCCATGTTCAGTTCTATTGAAAGCAATATTTTTAAATCAGGTTTTAGAAAAAGTAATAACGGATATGAAAGGTTAGCTATATCTGGACAGACCTTATTTGAGGGAACATTAAAAGAATATCAAAAAATAGCAAATTATGACAAATTTGAATTAGATAAATATGACTTCTCATGGAATCAGGAAAGTCTATCTGATACGCAAAATGCAGATGAGATGAGACTCGCAGTCGATAAAATATCACAAAAAATTGCGGAGCTTTCATCAACTATATTAGGAGATCCTGCAAATGCAAACGATACGGTTATGCTAAAAGGAAGCTATGATGAAATTCGCAGTATGAGCGCAAAAGAATTTTTTGACCATAGCGAAATAGAAAAAACAATAGATGAATTAAATACTGACTATACAAAAGTAACTTGGATTCGGGATAGTGAAATGTTAAATCTTATGGATAAAATAAATCAATATGTCGTACGTCATGAAATAACACAAGAAAGATATGCGTTGCAGGGAGACTTAGGCATCCATGTAGGAAGAGAACCCATGTTAAACCCAACACTTACTTGGGATTCTCTAACTAAAGCATTAGACGCGGAGGGGAAACTATGGACTATGATCAATTTTCGGGAGAAGGGATTTATAAGCGGATTTGAAGGCTCTGGGGAGATGGGTCGAATGCTTGGTGATTTGCTAATCTATAATTTACGAGAGGATAAAGGATTTAGCGAGCTTGAGAAGGAGTTTTGGAATCAAAAACTATGGGATGATGAGGGCGATTTCTTTAAATCCTTTAGTTTAAAAGATGCGATTTCCATGGTTGCTACTATTGCAATTACTGCGGCGACAGCTGGTGCGGGGCTATCGGCATGGGCTCTTATGGGGCTTAATTTGATTGATGATGCTGCATTCGCGATTGGGGACTCAGCGACGGCAAAATCGGGCGCAGAAGCTGGAAAAGTATGGCTAGATTTTGGAATTAATGCGGCGTCGCAAGTGATTAGCTCCGGATTTAGTTCTATTGATCCAGGTTCAATTTCTTCGTTGGTTGGAGCAGAAAAATTTTTTGCAAATTTAGGAAGTGATTTTGGAAGAACTCTTTCGACTAACTTAGTTAGCAATCTCTCAAGCGGAATTGCTGCGGGGGAAAATGGACTTTATTGGAATAGTTCGGCTGCAATTAGTTCTTATTTTGGTAAAAATCAACTAGGAAGTTTGCTTGGTAGCTTAGGAAGTACGGCTCTATCTAACGGCTTGGATATGATAGATTCAGAGGGCTTTTTGAACCAAGAAATTGCAAATTTATCGTCTGTCAATCAGTTTGCAGGTAGTTTAGCTGAAATGGCTATTTCCGGGGGGCTTTCACGGAGCCCAGACTTGAA
>CAYJGX010000121.1:0-3285 GCA_964369795.1 uncultured Spirochaetaceae bacterium | reverse complement strand
TACTCAATGTCTCAGATTTTACTGGGGGAGCTGCACAAGGTGGACTACTAAAACTCCATTTAGAAAAAAACAATTCTAATATGTCAGTTTCTTCTGGTGGAGTTGGCATGAATGTGATGAGATTTGTTGATGTGGGACGTGGAATCAATACCTATTCTTATTTAGGCAAAATCAATGAATATTCTGATGAGCAATTTGAAGGGGAACGTATTAGTTTAAGGCAAGCTTATTCCTATGTTAAAATGGAGCAAGCAATAAAAGGCGATGATGTAAACAATCTTATGGACCATTTTGATAATATTTTAAGCGGAAAAGACAAAGTTGTCTATGTGGATGAAGGCGAGTATTTTGCAAAAACCGAAATTGATGGAGATGGAAGAATTACTTATATTAACAAATCTTACACTGATAAGAGTGGAGGGTTTGGTGCAGCCTTTGTCCATGAACTCTATCGCGATGGTGTAGTCGATGAAAATAATAAAGAAGAAACGCATGAAGCCGCATTGTCCCACTTAAAAATGGCGCTAGCATTTTATGAATATGGAAGTGACGAATATAATAAAGCTATGAACATAATTAGTGCAGTTGATCAAGGTGACTTTGACAAAGTTATGAATTGGTTAAATACTTTTGATTCTTCTAGTGATTTTTGGTTACAAACTCCAGATGGACGATTTTTAGACGATGGGCGAACCGATTTATATGCTAGCACATCGGATGCATTGGTTGCTAAAGTAGATCCACAAAACACGAAAGAAGAAACTCTAGTTCAGTTTGTTGGGGTAAAAAAGATAGCAGAGGATTTAGGAATAGAAGATCCAAGCGATTTGAGTAACTTTAGCAGTGCCGAAATCGAAGAAGCAATATTAGCTGTAGAGCTCCAAGCAAAGCAAATTGCACCAGATTTAACGGATGAGGCGATTTTAGCTGCAAACCAAAATCCAGATGAAGCGAAAGATAATCGTATTCTTAACCATCTACTTGGTTCTGCTTATATGAAAAAAATGAGAGAGGATAAAATTCTTGTTCAAAATTATTTATCAACTCCACGCTTACTTGATGACTATAGAGGCTCTGTATTCTTGACAGGAAGACTCACAGCAGATAATGAATATGAAAAAGTGATTGTGAGAACAGAAACGCAGCGAGACCGCCTAAGTTATGATGGCGAACAGAGGTATATACATAATAGAGAATTGAAACCAGAGGATAATCGGAATCTAGATACAATGTATATGAATGTCTATGACTTAGAAAATAATCTATTAGATAGCTTCGAAATTGGTCAGATGCAAACAGTTGATATATTTAGTACTTATGATTCCGCTGGAAAAGTAGACAGAAAGCAATCAACCGCAAGCGGGCGCGAAGGGAATACAATCATCAGTAAGGAATTTGATTTTAAGCTAACTGGTACTAATGGATATAAATATTTAGGCGAAAATTATCCAACACTATATGCGACTAATGCAACAACTCTAGACGGCGATAAAATTAACTCTGCTGGTTCAGATGGAGAGACTGGAGGGCGGTGGCTCTATCATCAATCTAAAGCAGGGAATTCTGACGGTTGCTTTATTACGACACCTGAGCAATTTGTGAAGTCAATGGAGTTTTTAGCTAGTTGGGGCGTTAATGCAGCAACCTTAAAAGATTTTGTCATCCCTGCAACGATTTCACATAAGAATGATCATCCCCCTATTCCAAATCAAATTGAAGAAGCCGCTCACGATTCTCCTTATCTTGTCAATCCTGTTCAGAAGAATCAAATGACTTATCCAGATGGAACCGTAGGCACCTTTTACAATGTATCTAATCTTCCTAAGGAAATAGATATTGATGCTGTCAACAAGATGATGCAATATGTAAGTTCAGATAAATTTGAATCAAAGGTACAATTTATGGGTAATTCCGATCAGAGCATAAATGTACAGAGGATAATAGTGGATAAACTTGTAACAAATATTTTAAAGAATCCCGACTCTAATATACCTATGGATGAGGCGTCTGAATTTGCAAATAATGTCATAAATATTTATAACAAAAAAGAAAATCTTCTTCTTGATTATGCGAGCAGTAAAATTTTAGAAAATACAAATTTGCCATCCCAAATTTTTGAAAGAACTAAATCATTTAATTTTTATATGCAGTTCTCTTATAACACTTGGCTTCCAACAAAAGTGAATATTGATTTCTAATTAACGGTAATACAAATCCATTTTAGAAACGGTCTTAAATCCACAATGGAGATAAGCCTTTATGGCTGGGAAATTTACCTTCTTGACAAAAAGGGAGATTTCCCAGCCCTCTTTGTAGAGTTTGTTACAAATATTAGAAATGGTAAAAGTCGCAATGTGATTTCCACGCATGGGTAAGATGGTATAGACCCCGCCTAATTGAATTGTATTTAGACCAATGGAGTTGCTATTTGCCTTGCAAATGAGTCGGTCATTCTCATAGCACCCAATAATACATTGACCCTTTAATAAACGAAGTGCAATTTTTGAAGCTTTATCGGCTGTAATAGGGCGCCTATTATTTGAGACTTCTTCTAGTAGGTATGCACAATGCAAGGATTTAATTTGCTCTAGATCGTTTTCCTCATTCATTTTAAATTGAAGTTGATGATTTGTTGTCGGAAGAGGTTTCTCGTTAGGACTATATTTCATAATGTCGTACTCTTCGATGTTAAAATCTAGTTTCTTTCTTTGTAATAATATTTGCTGCTCATTTAGTAAGGGAGGAGTGGTTGTTAGTAATTCGCATGATTCAAGTTCATTACGAATAATCGTTAAAAAAGTATCGAACTCTGTAGAGGTTAAATTTCTAACACCCGATAAATATATCTGCTTAAATCTGTCGATCAGCAAAATAACTTCCGTTTTACCCTTGTCTCTAATGTGATAAAGCGATATATCCTCGTTAGGGGGAAACTTCCAATTTTCATAGTGACGCAGTTGAACACTAATCTTCATGGATAAGGCTTCATTTGTTTGTAAAAACTGAGCATAGTGTCTGAAATTTAGAGGATTTGTTCGTACAAACGACATGACTAAAAGGGGAGTTTTCCAAGTGGTGTAAATTCTCCAAGAAAGACGGCAAAGGCAGCATCAAAGGAATCTCTCCCCGTGCCATATATGGCTAGAGCAGCATTTGTAGAATCTAATTCAACTGCATACCCTGGCATTAATGTAGAAATGGCATATACAATTTGCCCTCTAGCAACTAAATTTTGTGCTACATTTAAGGAAGCCCTATCAGAAACCGTAATGACTACTTTTTCGT
>CAYJGX010000120.1:5689-6013 GCA_964369795.1 uncultured Spirochaetaceae bacterium | reverse complement strand
TCTCACAAGCAATTTAACCTCAATAAATCTTCCATATATAGCCATTCTCATTAGCCTTCCCATAATGTTTTTAGGACTCCTAAAGCTTCTTCTTTACTTCTACCTGCCAGAAAAAGTTGGTTTTAAAGTCCTTATAGCGGCACAGAAACGCTTTGGAGTTGGACTCATCAACAAAACAGAGCGCATCGAAGCATTTAGAACCGGTGTCATCTTTACCTTTTTATACATTCTTGTCCTCATGCTCACCTTCCGTCTATCTATTGCTTGGGTCATCCCATTTAACGCAAAACTAATTTGGTTATTCCTCTTTTTTATTGCGAGTCT
>CAYJGX010000120.1:0-5679 GCA_964369795.1 uncultured Spirochaetaceae bacterium | reverse complement strand
CCTCGCATTAGAACAGTATTATTATGAAAAAAGTTTCTGGGGGCAAATCATCGCATATTCTTTCTATCTACTGCCCGCACTTTTCTTTTCCGTTTACATCTTCTATTTGACAAATTCCGTAGTTGGAATAACTCTATTGCCACTTACTTGCCTTTTAGGAGAGGTGCTAAAAAAAGGAAAGGTCAACCCTATTCAGATTGCCCTTTCCCAAAGTCTTTTTTATCAATTATTTTTAGTCTCGCTTAGCACCATTCATGCAGTTTAATACACATTATTCAACTACAAACATTTTAGAAAGACCAATTTTAACATCGCCAATCCCATTAGAGAAAACTCCAATAAACCAGTAATTTCCTGCACCGAGGTTATGTACCTCCGAAAGTCTGAAATCAAAATTCACCGGTTTCCCCAATGTGAGGTCACTCGTATATATTCGATTCAACTTCTCATCAACAACCATAAAATACCAATCCGAGATTTTATCATAATCGGCTGCCATCAAATATGGGAATATTCTAACCTGTGAGCTAGTATTAAAAACGGTATTCAGAGGTTCTACTTGCAAATAGGTTGATGGTGGATCGGAGTCGATGAGGACCGTTTCTATCTTTGCGGTAAGCAAATATTTACGATTTTGAAGTTGTTCCTCCGACAAGCCAGGATATTTTTTAAAGTCGATGTTTTGAAAAATATGATATGTATAAATTCCATCGGGGACGACTCGTTCATTTAAGTGAACCCCTTTCCATGCTATATCCGCTACTGCTGTATCGTTAAATGAGGCTGCGTACACAAGCTCATCTTTATAATCGCGTATTTCATAAGTCCAATCGCCCTTAGTCGATTCGTGCATGAAAACAATATCTGCATTTCCGTTACGGGCATTGTGAATTTTTCTAAAATCGCCATAATTTAATATTTGAAGATAATGCACTTCCCCAATAAAACATTCAACTTTTTGAGTTCGATAGTAATCTCCAAAAGAATCTTGAGCCTCAACAGAAATCTGATAAAACCCATCTCTTAGTTGATTTTGGATAAAATTCGTTTTAAAAAGAAATCCATCATTTTGAATGATAATTTTCGACGCATCATCGGCTTTCACACGCTCGGTTAAGACAAGTTTATTATTATCCCATATCATCAAATCAAAAAAAGCAATTTGCTCTTCGCCCCTATAAAATAAAGGTAAATGCAATGTATTGAATTCTTCGTTAGCATCATTTGGACTTATAAAAAAATCAGCCTCGGTCCTCTCGGGCTCGTCGGGATCCATGAATCCAACATTATAGTCTTTAAATGGAGCATACAATGTCTCCTCATCAATGAGCAAACTAAGGTAATCAGAATGAACCATTTTTCTCTGTTCTTTTCCAAATTGAGTCGTGACACTAACACCCGATCCCCATTGCTGATATTCTAGAGCTCTTGTTCCCGCTCCGACAATAACGCCAATCGGACTTTCATCGGCACTTATTTTTGCTCGATTTGAATATTGATATCTAAAAGTGATTGATGGGATGAAGGAAACATAGGGATCGTTTATAGGCTTTGCAGTTGAAGGCAATAGAGATTGATCAAAATCTGATACTGCTAGCGTAGATGAGATTGCAAGACTTAAAGAATCGATAAATTCAAAGTCAAATCCCACACTTGCTTCAAAAGTTTGTAGCGCGGGTGCAGAGATGTTAGCGGCCATCCTAAAGTCGTAACCCTTCTCCTTATAAAAAGAGAAGCCGACACCTAAAGTGGGAGTTGCCAACGGAAACCATGAACTTTCATTCATTATAGTCCCCCAACCAAAATTTTGAAATGCAAAGGATACGGATAAATCTTCGACCCACTGATAATGTATCGGATACCAAATTAGACCTAAATCACCTGCAATCGCCCAATTAGAATTTCCGTCAGTAAAAGTAGAAGATACAACACCTTTGACCCCCGCACCCACAGCTAAATTATCTAAGACTGGCATTGCCCAAGAAAGCGAAAACATTCCCTGATTTCTTGTTGACATAGCCGTCGATAAGCTTTGCAAGTGATGAGCCGTCACAGTCCAAGTCCCGTACTCACTTGGAGCAGAAAACCCTACTCCAATGACATCCCCAAAATAATTATAATCGGGTTGCAAAACGGGCGACGCTGGCCCTGCAAAAGGCGTTCCAAAACCACCAAAAACCATTCCCGAAACTTCAACCTGGTACTGCCCGCGAAGAGCCCCACTTGCCGGATTGAAAAGGCTTAATATCGGTGAATCTTCCCCTTCGTGCATAAAGGCTGCACCACTGTTACCCGCGGAGAGAAAGGAATACAAGTTATTATATCCTCGTAGAAGTTGAAAATCAGTTGGATTAGCCGGAGGAGCCGAAGTCGTTTCTGGTTCTGTCGCCTGTGCAAAAATCAAGGATGGGATCAGAAAGAAAAGCATCAATATAAAAGCCAAACAAATTAAATATCTTTTCATAAAGTTTCCCAATTTTTGAGCGTTCCAACAATCGGGTTAGAGAAATTTTTGATCGTGGTACCATCATCTTCAAAAAGAACAACCTGAACAATAATTTCATCTCCTTCTCCATAAGCGGGCGAATAATCAGAAACTGGAATACGATAAGTAACAGGATCTGAATCCGGATCGTCCCAGTCATAATCTAGCGGATCCGACGAATCTTGTGTATCCAGCTTTTTATAATAGTACCTTAATTTAGTATTTGCTGGGTCACCTTTAAAGGTAATTAGTATTTCTTCTGTCTCATTTAAGAAAACAACTTCAGGATCCTTTAATGGCAACTCATATGACGCTTCGGTTTGTGCCGAAGGAAATTGATTTTCGATATAGCTCATTGCATAGATAGTATTACCAGCATAAGTAATTCCTACTGCTGGATCATAAGGAATCCACGCTGAATTTGCGTCATCTCTGTAGTAGTGCACTGCGCTAGGATTATCATGCTCAAGCGTAACAATACCACCAAATATTGGATCTGTATTTGGATTTGGTGAAAAGGAAGGACCATTAATGAGGCCAAGCCATGATCTCTTATAATTATAAGAAAATTTCAATTCGTTACCCACCACCGCTAACACATAAACAGGATTCGTAACCGCAATTGGATCTCCTGTTGACACGGTTAACGGTCCCACTCCATCAAAACTTGTTCGACTCGTGCCAACATAAAGAATATCCCCTCCATATCCAGAAAAATGAATCGAGGACGAAGCCTTATAAGGTGCTATAACCAAAGACTCCTCGTTAAGGAGCAATGCAGCACTAAGAGAATTTGTCTCTGTTAGTGTTACGCTTGAAATGTCAGATACAATTCCATTCCAATAAGAGATAGCACGAACTTCTAGGATCTCTTCAGCCCCTTTCGCATCAAAAAGATCATCATATGGTATTTCATCTAGATATTGAGTGCTTACTTCGCTAGGATCTGAACCACCAAGAGTATAGTAGGTAACTGCATCTAGTACATTTGTATTGATTCTAATTGCCAAAGGCAATGAATAATTTCCATCTCTCGCATCTTCGATAACGGGGGCTTCTAGAGTAGGAATTTGTTTTGGATTTACAACGCTTGAGATATGATCCTTTGCCACTGCAAAAATGTTAAAGAGATCGCCCTGCTCGACAGGAATCGGGTTATTATCGTACAGAATAGCACTTCCACCATTTTTTTGATAGAAATAATAGACCTGAATTGATGGATCCACAACTATAGGCTCAATCCCTAACTTTCCATCAGCAAAAGAATACCCAGGAGCTTCTAATATAGGAAACCGATAACTTGCCTTATTAGAACTTATCACATCCCCTGTTAATTCAGCTGCTGAAACAATAGTATCCGATACTTCTTCCACATTAAAAGGAGCTGTATAAGGATTCCAAGTTCCAGGATCCCCGATAGAATAACTGAGCACCATCCCTTCTGGAGTTCCTGTTGTCTTCACCTCAACTGATAGAGGTTTACCCGCCATTAAATCGGCTTCGCTACGAGCGTCCATTAAAGAAACACGGTTAAAAATGTAAGAGATTGGATCTGATGGATTTCTAAACTCTTTGACAGCTCGAACGACTATAGCATCTACATCATCCCCAAGCAAAGTTAGATCTAGAGTTCCAGAAGATTCCGTGGAACTAGTCCAATCAAGTGCAGTAAGATCGGCAGGAATATTATTTGCTTCGTACATAAAATAGTAGAACAATGCTCCTTCATCTGAAGATAAGAGAAGAGAATCTTCTTCAAAGGATACTTGCACAGGAGCTAATGGTTCACCTGTTATCATATTTGGCGACGATACTCCGTCTCCAGTAAAATCATAGGTTGGATTAAGTAGGTCTACTCCAGCCTCCCCTTGAACGAGGGTGGTATCTGTAACCGACAAAATTTGTAGATTCTCTGAAGTGGATACGGCTTGCGAAAAGGAATCTACTGCAAGCGTACTTGTAGGAGTCGGCAATTGACCCTCTAGTGAATAGTAGAGATTCGTCCCCACAGCCATAGCTTCAATTTCCAAAGAATTTAACAAGTTATGCCCAATACCCCGAGTATCGCGAAGAGTAATAGCAGGGCTAGATGGTGAATAGGATGCTACATTTTCACTAGAGTATGCTAATTCACTTATCGGGTTAGTTCCTTGATGTGGATAAGTTGCTAACGCAACAACTTTGACATCTTCTTTAGTAATAAGCGGAATCACCATTGGAGCACTATATTGCATAGATGCTGTAACATCAAATGTTTCCCCCGCTGCAAGAATTTGATAATAAAGATCAGGAGACTCTGCAGCAACAGAGGTAATTGTTACTTCATTGAAGTTTGATGAGTGATCTAGAGCAAATGTGCTAGCACTTAAATTAGAGAGCCCTACAGTTACTGGTGCAGAAATAAGCTTTCCTTTTTGTAAAAGAATTACATGTAGGCTCGTGTGGCCTGTAGGAATTTCAATAACAGGAGAATCTTCTGAAATATCTGTTGACTCGGTTCCTAATAAGGCAGCTGTTACCTCTTCTGGAGTTCCAACTAAGTTGTACCCAAGATAATATTTATCTCCATTCATTGCATTGCTAATTTTAATAGAAATTCCTTCTTCTTGCGAACTTGCCCGACCATCTAACAAGATTGGAGTATCGGATGGAATAAGGCTATGCGTATAAAGGGAAGAAGGATTCCTCATGAAAGCCCCAACAATAAAGTCTACTCGCTTTGTATCTACGGCCAAGGAAGCAAGTTCAAATGGGGAAGTTAGCACTGTCCATGCAACAGAGTTTGGATCTGCGATTGCCGCCTCTGAAAGTTCCCTATAATACAAAACTTCTGTAAGACTAACAGGTTCATAATTTACAACCGCTAATGCCGTTCCATCAAACTCTATATTTCCCTCAGATAATCCTGTTAAAGGAGTTCCATCAATACTATCTTCTAAGAAATTATATACTCGTGTTCCATCAATTTCGCCACTCCAATTTGCCAATGAGTTCGCCACTGTACTTGCAGAAACAATTTTAACAAATTCGCTAGAAGCAACTTCGTGTGTCCAGCTACCTTCTCTAGTTGAAGAGGCTGGGATTGGTTGCGATTTGTCGGTAGTATAGTAAAGTGTTGAATCTGTTGCTGTTGCTGTAAATTGAAGTGGATTATAATAAGCGACACCCCGATTATCGGTTATCGTGATAGCTGG
>CAYJGX010000119.1:3585-6055 GCA_964369795.1 uncultured Spirochaetaceae bacterium | reverse complement strand
AACCGAGAATCGTCTATATCTTGTCTTTTAAAAGATAAGATGCCAACGATATAAAGCGAAATAATGCTAGTTTTTGAATGAACAAGATGCTCTAGGCAAATATTCTTTAATTCTGTTCCAAATTCGTTAGTATATTCTTCGTCTATGAGTGCATCTAATTCCATAAAATCGCTAATTTTGTAGCTGTTTATGGTATCTCTTGTCCATTTTTCTTCTTTCAATCGTTCTTTGATTGCTTCGGTGTTTCCCATTCTTCTCTCCAGTTATTTTGTGTAATCTTCATAAATTTCTGAATTTAGATTACTTATTTTTTGCAAAATAGGTTCGATCGTTTTACGACTATTTGCATTTGTTGAAGCGGATAGTTGAATAGAATCGATAAGCCAAAAATAATGATTTATTAACTTAAGTTTATCGATTGTTTCTAAGTTAGTAATACGCTCCAATTCGAATATGGCAGAATTTAATTTCCCTAATTCATTTGATTTAAGTTCGCGTTTCACGTGCAAAACACCATATATGTTGCCATAAATGGGGATCAAATTCTTTATTGTATATTCATTAACATTATTATATTCTTTTTCTAAAATCTTTTCAATCATTTTTAGGATGATTGGTGATTCTAAAAAAGATAATTCGACATTTTCGGGTGAAATAAAGAATGCTTCACGGAAATAAAGCTTTGCCATTTTAGAATTTCCAGAAAAATCGAGGATATCCGCTAATTCTGCTAGTACTTGTGCATCGTTTGGGAGATGGTTAGCGCATTTTTTGATGTGGATGCTAGCTTTTTCGTATTCGCCAATTTCCTTATAGCTCCTTGCAATGTTTAAGTAAATATCTTTATTGAAAGAATGGCTGATAATTTTGTCAAAATAGATAATGGCTTGTGAAAAAATATATGTTTTTAAAGAATATAATTGGTTTTGAAAGATTTTTTTGATAGAAAAATTGGATTGGATGCAACTTATCCAAGAATTGATAATATACATTCCTTTATCAAAATTTTGAGGGATTGATTCTAAATCATCAAACTTGTTTTCCCAAAAACGAATCGCTTTTACAATATCGCGATTTCCTCCTGGTGTATAGGTGACATTTAAATCTATTGTAGAAGTGATTTTGTTATATGCATTTTTTAAATCGCCATTTTTAAGTAATAATGAAATTTCTTTTGGAATCAAATGAAAACCTTCTTTATGTAAACTATATTATATTATCGCTTATTGCCTTTATTCTGTCAACCTTTTATAAAAAAAGAGATTAAATTGATTGCGAACTTTGAATTTTTCTGATAATAATATATTATGGAAATAAATAAAACTTTAATATCTCCATCGATATTATCTGCAAACTTTACGAATATTGCTTCAGCGATTCATTCTATCGAGGAATCTTTAGCGGACTGGATTCACTTAGATGTAATGGACGGGCAGTTCGTTCCTCCTATTACCTTTGGTCATCAAATGGTTGCCGATATTCGCCCATTAACAAGTCTCCCTTTAGATGTTCACTTAATGATTGAAAAACCAGAAAATCACATCGATTTATTTATTAATGCAGGCGCAAACTATATTACTGTTCATTCTTGTTCAACCATACATCTTCATAGAATTATTACAAAAATAAAGGAATCGGGAGTCAAAGCGGGTGTTTCTATTGTTCCTAGCACTCCAGTTCAATCCTTAGAAGCTATTTTGCCCTATATAGATCTTGTCCTTATAATGAGTGTCAATCCAGGATATGGAGGACAATCCTTTATTTCTAATTCTTTCGATAAAATAGCATGGTTAAAAGAAAAACGAAGTAAAAATAATTATTCCTACCTAATTTCCATCGATGGTGGTGTCTGCGAAAAGAATGCCAACAAAATAAAAGAGAGTGGGGCCGATGTCCTTATTTCTGGAAGTGCATTTTTCTTAGCGGAAGATAAAAAAGATTTTGTTAAACGATTAAAGGAGTCATAATCTAATAATGCCAGAAAATTTATTTAAAAAAGCAAAAATACTATACCGTCGTAGAGAATATGATAAGGTAATCGCTCTTTTAGAAGAAAACATTTTGCATTATCGCAAAAGTTTTAGTTTTCATTATTTATTAGGAATGAGTTTTCTACACTTAAATTTAATCAAAGATGCCTTTAATTATATCGAAAATGCATATATAAATAAGGGTGATGGAACAAACCCCGAAGTCAACCTAGCTAATTCAATTTTATTATTACGAATGGGAAAACGACAAGAAGGTCTAAGTTTGCTTTTAGATTTAGCAGAAAACAAAGAATATAAAAAAACTCCCGAAGCAAGAAAGGCTCAAAAAGTCATCAAAATGCTAAGATACAAAGGAACGGACGAAGACTATATCGAAATCTTGACAAATGCCTATCATCAATTTTATCTAACAAAACATCTATCATATAAACCCATCTTTTATTTTTTTATTGGAATGTCTAGCGTTGCTTTTCTCGTCT
>CAYJGX010000119.1:0-3575 GCA_964369795.1 uncultured Spirochaetaceae bacterium | reverse complement strand
TCTTCTTAACCTATTTTTCTATTAAACTCATTGGCAATATTCCATCAAGAGAAAATCGAGCGAATCTTACTGCGATAGAAATAAATGAAAATGAATCGCTAACCGATTTTTCCTCCACACAATTTGCTTATATCCTATCCGACCAAGAGATTAAAAATACATTTGCACGTGTAAAAAAACATCTGTTAAAATTTGAAGACAATTATGCACGCTTTGAAATAAATCGCATTTTAAATTCCAATGCCTCCCTCGATGTAAAACAAAAATCAATTGTTTTAGCCCGAGAAATACAAGCCCCAGATATGAAAGATTTTAACCAAAGTTTTTCATACGAAGAGGTTTTAAATGAGCCACTTCTATTTGAACGCTGTTATGTCAAATGGAAAGGCGGGATAACAAATCTTAAAATACTAGAAAATCAAATCACCTTCGATTTTTTAGTTGGATATGAAAATCGTAAAATTATTGAGGGGATTGTTCCTGCTTCTCTCGATTTTGAATTTTTGCTAAACGAAGATTACGCATATGAAATTCTTGCAGTTGTCTATCCACTTAAAGTTCCAGAAGAAAAAAGCGATTTAGTTTTGGCCATTCGTAGAATAATAAATTAATTTTTTTTATAAAAAACAAGGCAAAAATTCATTTTTTGTTTATTAATAGTCAGAGAGGTAATATATGGCAAAAAGAACATCAACATTAGAACCGGTTACAGTGGTAGTCGATAATTCAGAAAAACTTAAAGCGGTAGAGGCGGCTAGACAGCAGTTAGAAAAGCAGTTTGGAAAGGGCGCTATTATGAAATTAGGCGAAGAGAAAAAGGAACTAGCTAATGACGTTATTCCTTCTGGCTCTATTTTGCTCGATGCGGCATTAGGAATAGGTGGATATCCACGGGGTCGAATTTTAGAAATATATGGTCCAGAGTCTTCAGGGAAAACGACTTTGGCTTTGCATGCTATTGCAGAGGCTCAAAAAATGGGTGGGATTGCCGCATTTGTTGATGCTGAACATGCATTAGACCCTGTATATGCTAAAAGTTTAGGTGTCAATATCGATGAATTGTGGGTCTCGCAACCTGACTCTGGAGAACAAGCGCTAGAAATTACTGAATCTTTAGTGCGTTCTGGTGGAGTCGATATTATTATCGTGGACTCGGTTGCAGCTCTTACTCCTCAAGCAGAAATTGAAGGGGATATGGGAGATTCTCATATGGGGCTTCAAGCAAGGCTCATGAGTCAAGCATTACGGAAGTTAACGGGTATTATTAGCAAGTCAAAAACTTGTCTTGTTTTTATCAACCAAATTCGGATGAAAATTGGAATTATGTTTGGCAATCCAGAAACAACTACAGGTGGTAATGCCTTAAAATTTTATACATCTATGCGTTTAGAAGTTCGTAAAATTGAGACTATTGCAAAAGGAACCGAAGATGCAAGTGGAAACAAGATTCGTGTCAAGGTTGTTAAAAATAAAATGGCGCCTCCATTTAGAAAAGCAGAAATGGAAATTGAATTTGGTAAAGGGTTGTCTGCCGTAGGTAGTTTAGTTGACGGTGCTGTAGATGCCGATATCATTCAAAAAAGTGGAAGTTGGTATGCTTTTAGAGATGAAAAAATTGGGCAAGGTCGGGAGAATGCTAAAAACTTTCTACTTGAACACCCAGAGATTTATAACGAGGTAGATGCTCTATTACGAGATAAACTTTTCCCTAAAGATGCCGACAAGCAAAGTGAGACTCTCAAGGAGACAGTTGAACCATCAACAGAAGAATAAATGCAAGACGAATCCATCATCTCTTCTAATTCTGAACAAAATAAATTTGTTGTAGAGAATTTTGAAGGTCCACTAGACTTATTGCTCTTTTTAATTAAAAAAAATGATGTCAATATATACGATATTCCTATCTCGCAGATAACAAAGCAATATGTAGAATGGCTAAAATTTGTTGAACATTCCAATTTAGAAAATTTAACCGATTTTTATTTAATGGCGAGCCAGTTGTTGTATATTAAATCTAAGATGTTGCTTCCTATCGAAGTCAATTTAGATGAAGAAATCGAAGATCCGCGTAAAGATTTAGTAGAAAAACTAATTGAATATCAACGAATCAAAAAACTGACCGATTTAATGCAAGTTAAAGAAGAAGAGTCTATGTGGTTTATCGAACGGACAAAAAAACAACGAATGCTACCTTTTGAAGAAACGGAAGAGATGTGGAAAGAAATGAATGTCTACGATCTGCTAGATTCCTTTAAAACGGTTATTAATGCCATTTCTTTAGAACGAATTATTGATTTGTACGAAGAGGTTTCCATTAACGAGAAAATTACTTTGCTTGAAGAATTGATCGATTCTCAAGAGGCAATCTCGTTTGCAGATTTAATCATAAAAGAAAATTCCATGATGGAAGTCATCTGTGCATTTTTGGCAATTTTAGACTGCGTTAAGCTAAAAAAGATTTTAATATTGCAAAATCAGTTTTTTGGTGATATACAAATAAGGAAAAATCCAGAGTATTTAGCGATTGTCGCAAAAGAAGAGGAGATGTTTCAAGAGGTGATAAGTGAGTAATTCAAAATACGATAATGAAAAGGCGATGATTGAAGCGGTTTTGTTTTTAGAAAGTGATCCCGTCGATGTAAATTTTCTAGCAAAAGTAACAGATATTCCTAAAAACGTTGTAGAAGATTGTCTTCAATGGATAAAGGAAAGGTACCAAGTTGCAGAGTGTGGTCTAGAGCTTATTATGCTAGGGGGTGGTTATTTGCTTACTCCTAAGGGCGAATTATGGGATCTTCTAAAAGACCGATATGGCAAAAAAAATGAACAACGTCTATCTCGTGCAGCATTAGAAACTCTTTCAATTATTGCCTATCGTCAACCTTTAACTCGTGTCGAAATCGAAAATATTCGGGGTGTAAGTGCAGACAATATGATTCGATTGCTTATCTCTCGTGATCTCATTGCAGAAAAAGGGAAAAAGGATGCTCCAGGGCGACCTACTTTGTTTGGTACAACTAAAGAATTTTTAAAACTTTTTCAATTGTCGAGTATTTCGGATCTACCAAAACTTGATGAAGTGAACAAGGAGCGTTTTGAGCTCAACTAATGAAATTCGTTTGCAAGTTTATTTGTCTCGTTATGGAGAGTGGAGTCGCCGAAAAGCCGCCGAGGTGATAGGATCTGGGCGGGTTAGGGTAGACGGAAGTACTGTCTTAGAACCTTTTTTTAGGGTAGAGGAATCGATGAAAGTTTATGTCGATTCAAAAGAGCTTGTGCCTAAAATACAATATCAAACTTGGCTTTTGTTTAAGCCAGAAGGTTATATCTGCTCCTCATCCGATCCTCAAGGACGTCCATTGGCCATCGATTTAATCCCACAAGATGGCGCGCGTCTTTATAATGTGGGTCGGTTAGATTTTTATTCATGTGGGTTAATTATTATTACGAATGATGGAAAGCTAGCTGACAAGGTGATGCATCCCTCTAATGAAATAGAAAAAGAATACGAGGTTGAACTAACTCATAAAATAAGTGAAGAATTGTTAAAAAAATTTAAAAAGGGCTTTTATATT
>CAYJGX010000118.1:3805-6126 GCA_964369795.1 uncultured Spirochaetaceae bacterium | reverse complement strand
AAATTTAAATCGAAACCTATCTTTTCTAGTAGGGTCACCATTCTTTCTGGCATATCGCTTCGAAAGAAAAGAAATTCATCGCTACCAAAGGGTTTGAATTTAATAGCAAGAGCATGGAGTTGCAATGTAATTTCTCCAAAATTTAAGTTACGACGAGAATAAAGCGGATCCCCTAAGATTGGAACCCCAATCCCAGTTAGATGAAAACGCAACTGATGAGTGCGGCCTGTCCAGGGAAACATAAGAACCAACGAATAATGATCGTGCTCGGCTAGTACTTGATAATAGCTTAATGCCTGCTTCCCTTGACTATCGTGTGCAATAAA
This sequence comes from uncultured Spirochaetaceae bacterium, assembly GCA_964369795.1. GTDB lineage: Bacteria > Spirochaetota > Spirochaetia > JAFGXN01 > JAFGXN01 > CAYJGX01. The sequence continues at coordinate 5,800 of CAYJGX010000118.1, read as the reverse complement.
TTTTTTACGATTTTGAGGATCTCTAATAAAAAAGGTATCTATTTTTCCACTTTTTTCGTGCAAGCGACCTTTAATAATGGCAATATAAAATTTACGTACTTTTCTAAAACGGAAACAATTTGAATAATATTCTAATGCCTTCAAGTTTTTAGCTACAAGTAAAAGTCCAGAAGTCTCTTTATCTAAGCGATGAACAATGCCAGGGCGCATTTCTCCTCCAACGCTCGTATAATCTTCATCGTTAATTGAATCAAATTGCGATTCCTCATCTTCGTTATCTTTTTTAATGGATGAAATATTAAAATCCTGTAGCAAGCCAGAGCCTAGAAGTCCATTAACCAAAGTACCTGTATAATTTCCAGCTCCAGGATGCACAACCATACCCTGAGGTTTATTAATCACAATGGAGTTTTCGTCTTGCCAAACGATATCTAAATCCATCTTTTGAGCAACTAACTCTTCAGAGACAACCTCTTCTAATGTAAGTTCGATTTTATCTCCCTCGCTCACTTTTGAAGACAATTTAGCCTTTTTTCCATTTAATTTTGCACCTAAAAAACGATTAGAAAGCTGATTTCGTGTTAAATGTGGAAGAACTTGAACCAAATAGGCGTCTAGTCGAAGCGTATTTGTGTTACTCGCCGATAGATTCAGGGGCGACAAGCTCGGAGAAAGTATTGTCGATTGGGTATTCTCTCTTAATTCCTGTATCTGCACTGTCAATTGGATCGTTTGCATTATTTTCCTCGTCTGTCTCTTCATTTTCTAAGGTGGACAAGACCCGTTTGCGTTGATATTCACTTATAGCTTGATTTTTTTTAGTTTGATAAATGGCCATATCTATGATTGCAATTCCAAAACTAATACCAATACTTGCCCCAATAATTCTTACTTTATCGTCTGTTCTTAAATTCTCGGTTCCAAAATTGAATGTAGGGGTATCTGAATAAATAGCACTATCGATAAACATCCCCGCACTAGCAAATAATTGAGAAAACAAAATGCTTAAGGGAAACGAACCAATGAGAATCTGTTCAAATCGTCTTAAATCGTTAACACCTTCTGGAAATTCATTTGGCTGATAGGGAAATGGCTCTGTTGAATTAGGATCAAATACTGGAGTTTCATCGTAATTTTGAGAAAAAAGCTGAACAGGGATAACGAGAAAGAATAGAATAAACAATATAAAACAAATCTTTATATTATTCATTTTTCGCTCCATAACTTCTTGCACCAAATAAATCGGTGCCAATTCGCACTAAGGTACTCCCCTCTTCTATTGCCCATTGATAATCGCTAGACATCCCCATCGACAATTCTACTAACGAAGCAAGTCCGTCACTATTTTTTAAAACTTCAAAGGATTTACGAAGCCTAATAAAGGAGTTTCTAACTTCGGTTTCATTGTCGACAAAAGGAGCAATCGTCATAAGTCCTGTAATTTTTATTGAAGTATATTCCTGCAAAATTTCTGCTGTTTTTCTTAAATCGTCCAACGATTGAAATCCCGACTTGCTTTGCTCCCCAGAGCAATTTTGTTCTAAGAAAATATTTTGGATAATTCCTTTTTTTTGTGCTTCTTCTGCAATATTGATGGCTAATTTTTGAGAGTCGACAGATTGAATTGTATCGAAAAATCCTACCGCTTTCTTTACTTTGTTTGATTGAAGCTGGCCAATTAGGTGAAGAGAAAAATTACTTTCTGATGGATTTAATCTACCTTGAAATTTTTCTAATGATTCTTGAACCCGATTTTCTCCAAACAAAGTAAGGTTGAGTTGCTTAGCAGTAAGAATTTCTTCTATGCTACGGGTTTTAGTAACAGCCATAAGACGACAAGAATCTAGATTGCGTCTAGCAAGGATAAGAGACTCATTGATATTATTTTGTATTTTGTCGATTATCGACTGACTAATCATAAGGTATTGTAAATCATTCTTGTAAAAAAAGCAATAAAATGCTAATATAACCGAAAGTTCGTTAACCACCTTTTAA
>CAYJGX010000118.1:0-3705 GCA_964369795.1 uncultured Spirochaetaceae bacterium | reverse complement strand
ATTTCTGCTTAGCGATTTCACTTATCTTTCAGATAAGATAATCGTAATCAAAAATTTAAAAGTTTCTTTAGCGGATTTTAGGTTATAGTTTCATTTACTTGAATTTTTAACATGGGAAGGTAAGAAAATGCTAGTATAACCGAAAGTTCGTTAACCACCTTTTAAATTTCTGCTTAGCGATTTCACTTATCTTTCAGATAAGATAATCGTAATCAAAAATGGTTTTAAGAATGGACTTATATATAAAATTCGCAAGAATTATCTAAATAGAGGCAAATATGGATTTAACTAAACTTCGAAATATTGGAATAATGGCACACATCGATGCAGGCAAAACAACAACGACCGAGCGAATTCTTTTCTATACGGGCAAAAGCCACAGAATTGGCGAGGTCGATGATGGCGAAGCAACCATGGATTGGATGGAACAAGAGCAAAACCGTGGTATCACCATTACTTCCGCTGCAACCACCTGTTTTTGGAATGACAACCAAATTAACATTATCGATACACCGGGTCACGTAGACTTTACAGCCGAAGTTGAACGGTCGCTTCGTGTTCTCGATGGAGCGGTTGCCGTTTTTTGTGCTGTTGGCGGCGTAGAACCTCAATCCGAGACGGTTTGGCAACAAGCGGACAACTACAAAGTACCCCGAATTGCTTTTATCAATAAGTTAGACCGAACGGGAGCCAATTTTTTTAATGTTGTCGATGAACTCAATTCAAAATTTTCTATTCCAGGCACCCCGATTCAAATTCCAATTGGAATAGAAAAAGAGGTAGAAGGTGTTATCGATCTTATAAAAATGAAGGAACTCCTTTGGGAAAAAGGAAGCGACGGGCAAATTTTTAACGAAGTCGATATCCGTGATTCCTTATTAGAAGATGCTCAACTATGGCGAGAAAATTTGATCGACCGCCTCTCCTCAATTTCTGACGAAATAACAGAGCTATACCTAGAGGGAGAAGAAATCCCAACAGAGCTTATTCATAAAACCATCCGAAGTGGCGTTTTAAACCTTCAACTTTTGCCTATTGTCACGGGGACTAGCCTCAAAAATATAGGTGTACAACCCTTACTAGATGCAATCGTAGCCTATTTGCCAAACCCTCTCGAATTACCCCCAGCAAAAGCTTTTAACCCTAAAAAAGATGAATATATCGATATTCCTTGTAAGGAAGATGGACAACCTATTGCGTTAGCCTTTAAAATTCAAAATGACCGCGAAGCGGGTTTCTTAACCTTTATCCGAGTTTATAGTGGAACCATTAAACGGGGGCAAGCAATATTAAATGTGGCTAAAAAGAAAAAAGAGCGAATCGCTCGGATTATGAGAATGCATGCTAATAAACCCGAGAGCATAGAAAGCCTCTCTGCGGGGGACATTGGTGTTCTTATCGGCGCAAAAGATACTCAAACAGGGGATACTCTAGCCTCCGAAGGAATGCAAGTCTTCTTAGAACGTCCTCATTTTCCTGAGCCCGTTATTTCAATATCAATAGAGCCAAAATCACTCGCCGATCAAGACAAAATCACAAAGGCCCTAGATGTTCTTCAAAAAGAGGATCCTACTTTTTCAGTCAACCAGAACGAAGATACAGGACAAACTGTCATTTCTGGAATGGGAGAACTTCACTTAGATGTTCTAACTTCCAGAATGTTATCCGAATTTAAACTTCAAGTCAGAATTGGGCAACCCCAAGTTTCTTACAGAGAAGGAATCACCGCTACGGCTTCAGCTACTTCTACTTTTGACCGCGTTATTGCAGGAAAAGAAACTTTTGCATCGGTTACAATAGAGGTATCCCCCTCTTCTGCCGAAGTGGGAAACATCTTTAAAAATGCCCTTCCAAAAGGTACAATGCCAGACGAGTTAATCGATGAAATCAAGTTTTCAATCGAAAACTCTTTTGGTTCTGGTATCGCCTTAGGCTATCCTATCATCAATTGCCAAGCAACCTTAGTTGCAGTCGATTACAACGAGAATACTTCTACCCCTCTTGCTTTCCAAGCGGCCGCTTCTCAAGCATTCGACCAAGCTTGTAACGATGCAGCTCCCGAACTACTAACGCCAGTCATGAAGCTCGCAATCATGAGCCCAACCGAATCGGTGGGAGAAGTCATCTCTTCTATTACGGCAAAAGGCGGACTCGTCTCTTCTATAGAGGACAAAGGACTTTTTAGTCTTGTTCACGGAGAAAGCATGCTAGAAAAAATGTTTGGTTACACCACTAGTCTACGAAGCATGACCCAAGGACGCGGAACCTTTTCGATGGAATTTTCTCACTTCCAAAAAAAATAAAAATAATTTACTTTTTTTCAAAAAGCCCCTTTTCTTTAATTTGTTATTATCTAATATGATGTTATAATAAGCTAGATAAACAAAAAGTGGGTCAATATGCAATTATATTTTTCATATTTTATATTAATATCAATGGTTATTCTCAATACTTTTTTACATATGTCAGTGATGTCTAATCTTTTTGAAAAAAGAAGATTTCAACAACTACTAGTTATCATATTTTCAATTCTCAATGCTTTTCTTGTTTTCTTCGTTGCTTATAAAGTAATTACAATAAAGCCGATACACTACCTACTTTTTGCAGCCATTTATTCCCTAGAACTCCGCTTAACCGTTAAAAGTAGATTTTTAGTTTTATTTACCGTCACCACTGCTCCTTTGCTTCATATTTTTGTACTTCGCTCTATTTTTATTGCTATTTTTGCGTTAATATTTGATATATCTATGTATTCTCTTCTCGAAACACCTAATATGGTTCTATACACATTATTAACAACATTTACAGTGCATAATATTACTTGGATTTTATTTAAAATTGTTATTAAACCGTTACATTTAAAAATCATTGTTGAAAATTTAGATTTATTTGGTTTTATCGCCATCGTCACCATTATTTTAACTTCATATACGGTCTATAATGTCACTATTTTCTCTGTCGATACCCTTTCAAAAATAATCATCTCACAACAAATTGTATTACCCCTTTTATTACTCATTCTTTTTTATTTTTGTTTAATATTGATGCTTCGCAATGTTGTGCTGCATCATTATAAGTTAAAATCTCAGCAAGTAGAAATAGATCTATTAAAAGAAATCGACCGTGATTCATTAACAGGATTATTAAATCGCCGTGGAATTGAAAAGTATATCAGTGAACACTTAGAAAAACTCATTGATTCAACTCTCTTCATCATCGATATCGATAATTTTAAAGCTATAAATGATACAATGGGTCATACCTACGGAGATAAGGTTTTACAAGAAATTGCTACAATAATTAAAGAACATTTTACAGAAGAAGATTTTGTCTCTCGAATGGGAGGCGATGAATTTGTTGTTCTTATGACAAATAATATAAACGAAGAGTACATCATCCAAATAGCATCAGATTTATGCCGTACTCTAGAAAAAAGTTACAACAAAAATGATCATGTTGTAAAAATATCAACTAGTATTGGTATTTGTACAACACGAAAAAGCGTAATTTCATTAAACGAATTATACGAATTTGCTGACATTGCCCTCTACAAGTCTAAAGAAAGAGGGAAAAATACTTATACGATTTATAAATAATCCATTTTTTCATTGTGTGTGCTAGTTGGGTTATTTTTGTTATGCTCATTTTACCTGCCTAAGTTTTGTAAATAGTTTGATATCTCATCTGCAATCTTTTCATATGCAA
>CAYJGX010000117.1:0-6227 GCA_964369795.1 uncultured Spirochaetaceae bacterium | reverse complement strand
TCCAGATTTTTATTCAGAAGAAAAAGGTGTTGTTCTCGATACAAAATATAAGAAGCATCCGTTTGATTCTCGTGATGAAGAAAGAAGAGATGATACTCACCAACTTATAACTTATATGTATCGTCTGAAATCGACTAAAGGTATTTTGCTTTATCCTTCGCAAAGTGAAGAGATTTTGATTAAAGATTATGACCTAAAAGGTTATGGCGAAAATCTATCTAAATTAATTCATATGACTTTTCAAGTTCCTATGGAAGGAGAGGCAACATATGATGCCTTTTGCGAAGCTATGGTTGAAAGTGAAGAATATTTAAATAGATCTTTGTTCAATACATTAAATCAGTCATAATTTTCATAAACTTCTCTCATTTTGATTCAATCCTCCCCACTTAAACGCGTTAGGGATAGTAGCGATATCCTTTTGGCGAGTTTACGAGCCAAAAGATACTAGCGGATAGCCCGACCCCTAAAATCTCGATTTTAGGGGTAACGCCCATTTAAAAAAAACTCAACTCTTACAAATTAATATGACACAATATGTCACTGTCTCATTGTAAACTTCTTTAAAAGGAGGCTGGTATGTTTAAAAGGCAGGACGAGCTGGAAGCGGTGCGATGCAAATTATGTAGTGTATTAGAGCTAATTTTTTAATCTAATATGACATGTTCGTGCACCCTAGTACTGTAAAATATCCGCATGAGATGTATACGATTATTTAATATTATTTATAGTTTGCTAGAGCAAGAGCGTGTGACGGTTAAGGAGCTCGCCGCTGAGCATAGGGTAACGACTCGCACGATATCGCGAGATATTGCAGTTTTGGAAGAGGCGCATATTCCGCTAGAAAAAGAGGTTGGATTTAATGGAGGAATTTCACTAATGAAGGGCTATAAGCTAGACAAGGCTTTTTTGACAGAAAAGGAGAGATTGATGTTGAAAGCGGGGATGAATAAGGTTGCGGGAGATTATCAGGTGAATGAAGTGAAGCAGCTGATGCGAAAACTGGGGTTAGAAACATAGGAGAATCGTATGGGTAATGATAACAAGCGAGTTCGTAAGAAAGTTTCTGAAAGTGTTTGGAAAGCATTGGAATCGTATAAAGATAAAAATATTGAGATGGGAACCTCTTATACTCGAGGGTAGACATGCCTGTGCAGGAGTTAATCCGAAAAATACTAACTAAAGGAATCAATACAACGTGTAATGAATATAAAGGATATTCGTCGCTTCATTTAGCGGCTATGGGGGGAATGGATAAAATTGTTAGAGAATTGATTTATTCAGGTGCGGAACTTGCCAACGACTATTATGCAGGAAATGCTTTGCATTTAGCAGTAGAATCCGCGAGTATAGAAATGGTAGATGTCTTGATAAAAGCAGGAGCTAATGTAAATGGATTGAGTCATTATGGATATACGGCACTAGAAATTGCGCTGGAGAGCGGATTTGAAGATATTGCTAAATTACTAATTGAGTTAGGGGCATATCGAAAAGAAGAATTTGTTTTAACAAGTAAATATTTTTAAGATTTCTTAACAAATATGACAGATCCTGACTACCTCAGGGTGTAGGATTAGAAATATCAAATATATTAAGGAGAACGATATGAAAAAGAAATGGATGATGGTTTTAGTTGGGTTGTGCCTAATGACGATAGGTGCTTTTGGACAGGAAGAGGAAATCGATTGGGCTAAATATATTGAGAATTTTGTCTTTAATATGGAAATTAGCAATCCACAAAAAATAAGAGATTTTTTTGAATACTATGAAAGTGTAAAAGATAATCCTTTTGAGGTTGGTACGATGGCAGAAGATATCAAAGAGAAATTTGCAAACACAGGACAATATGAGCCTTACGATGAATATGGCAACTTCAATAATATAAGTATGAATCAACCTGTAGATGGTGAAATGAAGAGAAATTATGTGGAAGTTGCAAATATATTGTGCGAATATCGAAAGTATATTGATTTTTCTGGTGCAGTCTATGCAGGGTTGCAACATTTTATTAAAGATGAAGTGAACGAGTTAGAAATGTTTACATCAATAGCTAGCATTATTAAAGTGGATGGTTGGGCTGGAATTAAAGAAAACGCGATTGTGCCAATAAAATTAAAAAATCCGCATGTCTCGCCTGAAAATGCATTGGTTATTAAGTATAAAGGGAAAGCTGTTGATGGGGTTTTAGGAAAAAGGGCTGAATTTGCCTATAGTATAGATTATAACGGAAAGAAAGATGTCAATATGCAATATATTAATTTGAAAGTTGATTTTAACGGGAGGCTACATAGAGGAAGTGAACAAAAACATACAGCGATAGATTTCCCTGCATTGCTAATTGGTGATAGCTATTTTTTTATTGATAGCGATAGCATTTCTTTGGCTTACCCTGCTCTAGAGGGCTATAAAATTCGATCTTTTGACAAGCACGAAGATGGAATCACTAAAGTGCAAAAGGGAGAAACTGGAAAATTTTTGAATGTTTATTATGGCAGAGAGGTGAGAGTTAGAAGATAATTTTCTTGACAACCTATTGGGGTATGCTATAATTAAATAAAATGAGTGATCGGGGTTTGAAGAATAAATGAAAAGAATTTTGTATCGATTAAAGAAGGTGTTTCAGCGGGGAATTTTTTCGCAGTTGGTTCTACTGGCGGGGTGCATTGCGCTGGCGGTTTTTGTCGTTAGTTGGCTAATGTCCCTTTGCTTTGGTGTGGCTTTTGGGCCGATGGTTTGGAAGAATTTAATGCATCTTATCGATCAGGGAACGATTACAGGAGAAGAGGGTACGATTGCCTATCTTCTTCTTTTAACGATTGTGACTTTACTTGGAATTTTTATTTGGAGTACAGTGGTTGCTATTTTAAATGAGGGACTTCGGGGGTGGTTGGATAGGCTTCGAAATGGGGTGGGGCAGATAGAAGAGAGAGGCCACGTTGTTATTCTTGGGTGGGATGAAAGTATTTCTTTTCTATTAAAAGAATATGCCTCTTTTGGAATTAAGAAAGTCATTATTCTTACAGAGGAAGAGCGAGAAGTTCCTGAAGAAAAGCAACTTAAAAAGATTGAGCTGATTGTTAAGCGGGGGAATCCTTGCGATATTAACTTGCTAGAAAAACTAAATCTTCAATATTGTAAAGCGATAGTTGTTTTGCCTAAAACCGATGCCATCGCATTAAAGCAGCTTTTAGCCATCCGACAAGTTTTTAAAAAGTTAAGGGTTTTGAATAAAATTAATCTTTCGGTTCTTATTCAAGATGACCATTATAAAGATGTTTTTAGCACTATAGATATTAAGAATTGTAATATTTTGTCTATCAATAAAGAAGATATACTTACAAAGGTGACGGTTCAGTCGCTTGTTTTTTGTGGGCTCTTTTCTATTTATCGTGAACTATTTTCGTATGATGGGAATGAGTTTTACATTGAAAGAAATCCATTTCCGGGGGAATCGGTAAAAGAAATAGCGAAAAAATGCTTTGAATGTGGGAGTCTTTTGGTGGGCTACCTAGAAGAGGAAAATTCTTCTTTTTGCACAACTTTAGATCCCGAAATTTTGCTTTCGGAAAAATCTAGTTTAATCCTTATCTCTCAAGAGAAGCCTAATTTTAATCAAAAAAATAAACCAAAAGATAAGTACCCTATTTTTGACGAAGGGGTTCATCAAAATCAACATCAACCTAAGGCATCAACAAAAAATATTTTAAGCATTGGCAAACGCGGACTACTTTGTTCAATAGTGGAATCGTCGTATGGTGAATATGTGAATAAAATTGAGTTTTTGCAAGCGGATGACCTTCTTGCAGTAGAAGACAAGTGTGAGTTCCTAAAAAAGAAAATAGTTGAAAACGAAATTTCGCATATTTTGTTAAACAGTATCGCCGAAAAAGATGACACCGATTTCATGGCAATTTATTTTTTAATTAAACATCTAGCCAAAACTGATGCCACGGTCGCAAACTTGATTTCCTCGCTTTTGCTTCGGATTAACGATAACGCGAATACTCAATTATTGCTCGATGAAGATAGCGAGAATTTAATTATTAGTGGCCACCTTGTTGCATCGCTTTTAGGGCAGGCGACTCTAAAACCTCTTATCTTTAACTTGATAGATGAACTATTAAATAGCGACAAAAATGAGTTTGCTATTATTCCGGCTGCAAAAGACGATATCGGAAAAGAATTTGAATTCCTTTATTTTAAATATCTAACCGATTGCCCAACTCCAAAAACGCTTATTGGGATTAGGCGAAATGGAAAAGCTTATTTAAACCCACCACCCGATAGCAAAATTGAATTGGCAGATCATCTGATTTGCATTGGGGATTTTGTTGATGGGTTTAGAGGGGGACTTCGTATTTAACAAATTCTTCATCTAACTCTATCAAAATTTTCTCAGTTTTGTCTAATTCTTGTGGAAAAGTTAGAGTTAGAATGTAGTCTCCATCTCTATCCGTTTTAAATTTATGCTCTGTTAGCAATTTGGATATTTCATCTTGAATATTTTCGTTTCCATAAACGATTATTGTTGTTTTATCATAATCCCAAACACGAACTTCCATCTTTGCAATTGTATATTCATGCTGCCAACATCCATCGCTTGTCTTTCCTTTATTAAGGAGTCTTTTAAATTCTTCTGCTCTAAGAATCTTCCATTCCTCTAGCATGTCAACAAGGTACTTTCCTTTCTCTATTAGTTCTGGATTGTTTTTCATTTCTTCAATAAATTTTTCTAATATCATACTCATATCGCCTGCTCCTGTATCTTTTAATAAATCTATATAGTTTTCAATAAATAATTTCTTTGAATGATCTTTTTGATTGATAATTCCATTTTTTAGAATGGAAACAAGGTCATTTTTTTCTTGACCATTAAAACCTACAATTACTTTTAGTAGTTTGGTATCAATTGTTTCGGCTATCTTAATACGGTTTTTGTCCGATTTATTAGATTTGTTAGCTATGTATCCTAATGAATCCTTAGAGGGTTTTTCATTTCTTTTAGGAAGGTAAATGATGGCATCAACTGTAAGATTCCGTTCGTTGACAAGTTTATAATATCTATAAAGTTGAGAAGGCTGATCAGGTGCATCGTTTAGTTTATTTTCGATAATAATGGCATGTTTGTTGCCAACAATGTTAAGATCAATTTTTCCTTTTTCACGTTCTATTGTATAGTCTGAATAATTTTCTTTGTTGATTTTAGAATATCTATCATCTTGTTTTAAATAGTCAATTAAAGAATATACTTGATCTTGGTTTTGGGTGAGTATGACTTCTAGTACATCGGAATGGAAATCTTCTTTTTCCCACTTGTCTGACAAGGACTTGAAAATATTAAACTCTAGTCTCTCTCCAGTATTTTTAATGATATTAAGATAGTTATTGTAATTTGTGTCATCTAGATTTTTAAGAAAATCTATGGATGATTTATTGAATGATTGAAAATTATCGTAAAGAGTAAAAAGTGGCTCTAAGTCTTTAAATTGATAACTATTCATATCTAATATTATTATCTATTTAGAGTAAGGTCAAGGGAATGAAGTCGTGTAAAATTATACTTTTTTTACTTTAATAAAATAGTTTTATCGAAATAAGGAATTGACTGTTGATGGTTTTGGTAGCTATAATTAGAGCATGAAAAAAATTAAAGTGAATCCTCTTTCCTCAAAAAGAGCAATTGCAATTATCGATCTTGCTTATGCGAAATTGAAAGAAAGTGAAGAGGGTTCAAATGAGTATCAAGTTTATTTTAATTCACTAGTTAAAAGCATAGAGGTTGCGATGAAACGAAATGATGACTCATTAGAAAAGATGAACAAGGAAATTTTATCGTTAGTTGATAGTTCATTAATCGAAGTCTATCCGCATTTTAATGGGGAACTAGATAAAGCGGATTAGGGTGCGTTAGGCAGTAGGTGCAGCTCCTTTTGTGGCAGTTATAAAGAGCCACAAAAGAGCGGGAACCGGATGCCGCCCAGCCATTTGTGGCTGGGAACGCCCAAGGTCCAAGGCAAAAGGATATATAGCCCATCGTGGGCTACCTTTTGCATCAGCTCATCCTTGAGCTAGCGATGGAGCAGTTCTGCCCCAGGACGGGGCGAGACAGAAGTCTGCTAGGATAGCAAATAAACTTCTGTCACAGATGAGAGCACAGGCAAGTGAGTTTATCGCCCATCGTGGGCTATCTTTTGGCAGAATTTGTATTGTGACCTCCTGTCTCAAGG
>CAYJGX010000116.1:0-6285 GCA_964369795.1 uncultured Spirochaetaceae bacterium | reverse complement strand
CCGACCACGATGATACATCCGACGATGTTATCTTACAAGTGAATCAAATTGGTGGTTCTCAGGCTGTACCGATGAATATTGCTTATATGCGTTCCATTTTTCAAATGTTCAGAACATCATATAATTTTATGGTTTACAGTGATGATGAGGGAGTTACATGGAGCGATGGGATTTTCTTAAATGGTCAATTAAGAAAACCAGAGTCACATATATCTTATTTGATTGTGGGTCCTGGTACTGGATTATATGTAGATAAGGGCCCTCACAAAGGACGAGTTATGATGACTTTATATGCTAATAAGCATGAAAATGGAGCAATCAATAACGAAATTGCCTGTGCCATGTGGAGTGATGATAATGGTATTACTTGGGAGAGAGGAAACTTTCCTAATGGACACGGAGATGCCGGAAAAACTTCTGAGTCTGTCCTAGTCTTAATGCCAGATAACTCAATTCGAATGTTTTGCCGTTCAGCGAGTCAACGAGTTGCAAGCATGCATTCAACCGATGGCGGTGTTAATTGGTCTAACCCAATAAAAATTGACCAAATTGGAAATGGTTCAAGTTCTGGTTGTATGTTAACTGTTTTTAATTATCCTCAACAAATTGAAGGTTTGCCCGCGCTTATTCTTGCTTCTCCCCAACGTTCAGGAAGCCGTGCAGACGGAACCATGTGGGTAGGCCTTATTCAAGATGGATCTGGTTCTAATATAGAGTGGAAATACAACAAATTAATCATTTCTGGCGATTATCAATATTCCTCTGCAACGCCACTCAATAGTCAAACAGATGGCATGTATGATATTGCATTATTTGCTGAAGGAACGAGTTTGGTAATGTCATACGTTTCATTTCCACTCAATTATTTACTAACTAACTAAGGAGAAATTATGAAAAATATAATTATACTTGCATTAATATTGTTGTTAATTCCGCTTGTTGCCTTTTCTCAAGATGCTGCAGATGGTCGTGTGGGTTTCTCCTTGTCAGAAACATCTGTTGAAAAACCGGGTCTCACAATGTTTACAGGTTCGGACTTTATCATAAAAAATACTGTCTCTGGGGGATCGGCGGCCTTATCAGATTTTTCTTTCTGGATTGGAGCTCGGGTTGCACTCTCTTATTCATTTGACAAATATACAATTGCACCTTACCTTATGACTCAATTGTTTACTCTAATGACTCCAAAAATAGAAATCGAAGATGGTATCTATTATTCTAAAACATCAACATTGTTAAATAGAGCACGGTTACAATTTGGAGTTGAAAACAGGTTTGCATTGCATGATTGGGCGAATCTTAATATTAATTTACAAGGAAAATTTCAAGTAGATTTTGACAGCTTAAATCCAAACAATGTAAAGTATATTCCAGAAATACAATTTAATCCCACAGTATCTTTATCGGGGAGAGGGAATAACTTTTCTTACTTCGTATCTGCGAATGTGAGTCCTAATTTTTATGTCGGTTCCCCTGAATATACCCGGTTCAAAGATAGTATGGGTTTTGGGGTCGGAACTTCTTTAGAGTATGACATTTTAAAATTATGGGTTGAGGATCCACAATATCAGTTAAATTTGTTTACCGAGTTATCGCTTAATACTTCTTTCACAAAAGATGATAGCAAGCGATCTGAGGCGGCTAAACTTTCTAATGCCTTAGGTTATTCAGGCTATGAAGCAGAATATTTTTTAGGTGCGAGAGGTAAAATCGACCGAATTATTCCTACAGTAGGGGTGTGGATGTCGGCACGTGATAGTATGCGAATAAACGATGAAATTTATAATAATATTTTCTTAGGAGCTAAGGTGGGTCTAGGATTTCAAGGTGAAGCATGGACATTCTTAGCGGAATATAAAGGTGGGCCTCAAATTAATGAAGGAACCTATATGGTTTTTGTCCCACAAAAAAATTGGAGTAAATTTACAATTTCGGCATCTATTAGGTTATAACGCAACATGCCTCTGTAAAACAAAATAGTAATCTCTTTTATTCTTTTTTCGTTAGTTATCTTATGGGGTAATTAGCGAAAAAAGATTTAAAATGGTTGAATGATAGGAACAAAGCGAAAAGTGAATATTCACTCACTGTTATCAATCTTTTAGTTTAACCTATTTTTACACATTTGTCAAAAAAAATTGCTTTTTTTTTTAATTTAGAATTGAATAAAAAAGCATAATTTTTTATAGTTGTTTATACCTATTATGTTTGAGGACTAAGAACCTTATTCATATTTTGTATTACAGGAGCCACTCATGTACGAATTAAATTCATTTATGGACGAGCTTGAAAAGAAAAACCCTGCACAGCCAGAGTTCATTCAAGCTGCTAGAGACGTTCTTGAAAGCATCATCGATGTTGTAAATAACAACCCTGTTTACCTAGAAAACAATATTTTAGATCGACTTGTAGAGCCAGATCGTATTTTTTCTTTCAAAGTAGAATGGGAAGACGACAACGGCAAAGTTCAAGTAAACCGAGGTTGGAGAGTTCAATTTAACAATGCAATTGGACCATACAAAGGGGGACTACGATTTCACCCTTCTGTAACCGAAGGAACTTTAAAGTTTTTGGCTTTTGAACAAATGTTTAAAAACAGCTTAACAACACTTGCAATGGGTGGTGGTAAAGGTGGAAGTAACTTTGACCCACACGGAAAATCCGATAATGAAGTACTTCGATTCTGTCGTTCATTCATGACCGAACTTCACAGATACATTGGGGCAGATACGGACGTTCCAGCAGGTGATATCGGAGTAGGGGCACGAGAAATTGGTTTCCTATATGGACAATACAAGAGATTAGCACAAGAATTTACAGGAACTTTAACTGGAAAGGGTGCTAACTACGGTGGTTCATTACTCCGCCCAGAAGCAACTGGTTATGGTCTTTGTTATTTTGTACGAGAAATGCTTGTTAAAGCGGGCAAAGACTATGCTGGTAAGGTTGTTACAGTTTCAGGAAGTGGAAACGTAGCTCAATATGCTACCGAAAAATCTACAGAATGGGGAGCAAAAGTTGTAACTCTTTCCGATTCTAGCGGATATATCTATGACGAAGCAGGTATCGATAAAGAAAAATTAGCTTACATCATGGAGCTTAAAAATGTTAAGCGTGGACGAATTTCTGAATACGTAAAACAATATCCAAATGCAAAATTTTTCCCAGGCGAACGACCTTGGGGTGTTAAATGTGATATCGCTCTTCCTTGTGCGACTCAAAACGAACTCAACGGCGACGAAGCGAAAGTGCTTGTTTCTAATGGTTGCTTTTGTGTTGGAGAAGGGGCAAACATGCCTTCTACCCCAGAAGCAGTAGAAATTTTCCATGCAAACAAAGTTCTTTATGCTCCAGGAAAAGCATCTAATGCCGGTGGAGTTGCTACTTCGGGTCTTGAAATGTCACAAAACTCTCTACGTCTAAAATGGACTCGAGAAGAAGTCGAAGAAAGACTTGCTAAAATTATGAGCGACATCCACGAATCTTGCGTTGCAGAAGGTACTGGTTCCGATGGATATATCGACTATGTAAAAGGAGCAAATATTGCAGGTTTCCGAAAGGTTGCAGATGCAATGATTTCTCTTGGTTATTAATTCTTTAATAGTTAAATAACATATTATAAGGGCATCCTTTTTAGGGTGCCTTTTTTTATATCATGTTAGGTGTTACCTTTTAGGTAATACCTGACATGATACCGTGTTGACGAACCCTTTAAAAGGGTGTATTTTAATAAATATGGAAAATAAGTTTGGCTTTTATCAGTATCAACAATTAAAAATATGCAAAAATCGAATTTTTGGCTTGCTGGATGAAAAGGAATCTAATTTATTGGGTCTAAATTCGATTGTTCCTTTTTATTCTAAGGAATTTCTTAAAAAAAAGGGCTATTTTGATTCCTCATCTTTATATCAAGACCTTCATTTAGAGGTTGATGGCTATTATGCCGATGTTTCATTTTTACAAGAATTTGATGATCGTGTACGAGTTTGGATTCCATTTTCGTTTTTGTATAGGACAAAGCATCAGGCATTTTATGAAGGTAAAAATAGATGCTTTCCACGCAAATTAAAAAAAGAACTAGATAGAATTTCGTTTATTCGTTTTGTAGTTGAACTTTTTTATCGTAAAACCGTTGAGCTTAATTTAATTTTGCCAATAGAAACTATTGAAGATAGTGGTGTTAATTTTTCGCCAGCCAATTATTTGTCTGAAATTAACATCGATTTTATTTGGGATAACAAATTACTAGAAAAGACGACGCAAGAAAATTATGAAGAATTTAAATTATTTTATCTAAACCCACTTAAACCATCGGATTTAATTCCAGAAGCAAAACTCGCCTGTAAGTCTTGCAAATATAATTATTGTTGGGGCGAACAAACCATACTAAAAGTATGGAATTTATGGAAAAGTAATAAAACATCAACTTATTTAAAAGAAAATAAAATCTATTTATCTGATCTAACTACTAATGACATCGAACCTTCACCAGAATCAAAGCGTCAAATTATTCAATTGGATTTTTACAAAAATAAGGTTGAAACTCCTTTCTTCGATAAGCCTCGTTTTTATCAACTTTCCAAAAATTGGAAATTTCCTTTGCATTGCATAGATTTTGAGACTGCGTTGCCTTTTTTGCCCCTTTATAAAGGAATGAATCCTAAAGAATATATAGCATTCCAATTTTCACATCATACAATTTCACAAAATGGCGAAGTAAACTATGTAGGAGAGTTTCTCTTCTTAGATAGCGATAGCAATAGAGATGAAAATCCAAATATTGTATTTGTTCGAAAAATAAAAGAACAACTCGAATGCGATGAGGGTTCAATCTTTAGTTATGGTATACATGAATCTAATGTTATTAAAAATTTAATACTTCAGCTAGATCGTTTTACTTCAGCTGCATTGCCCGATAAGAAACAACTAATATCCTTTTTGAAAACCTTGCTTCCAAATGGGAAGCACGCACTCATCGATTTACATAAAATTATGGTTGAGTGCTACTACCATCCCAAAACATTAGGATCAAACTCTTTAAAAGATTTAATCTCTGCTATCAATTCAAATGCCAATCTAAACCCCTATGCAACACTTGCAGTCAATGACGGTTTAAAAGCCCTTACTTTGTGGATCAATCATTATCTAAATCAAAAAGACCAACCTCTAAAAAATGATTTTTCTACTCTTTCTAAACTAGATGAAGAATTGCGGGCCTATTGCCGACAAGATTCATTCTCTATGACCCAACTTATAAAAGAATTTTTTTAATATATTTTACAATTTAGCCTTTAATTTGGTGTAAAAATCCAAGACTATATGATAAAATATTAAAAATTAAGGGGGAAATATGCACGCTAAAAATACTTTTCTTGCAATTTTTTTATCTATTACATTCTTTGTATCGTGCCAAATAAATGATACAAGTCAAGTACAAGGAATTTGGAAATCCGAAATCTCAGAAACCGAATATTACTTGTTAGAAGTACAAAATGATAATTTCATTTTATCAAATTATGTTGATGAAGTTCAAAAATATATTATGAGTGGTAAGGTTCAAATATTGAACTCAGTTTTAGTATTTGATTTCGCTTCTGATAATTTATCTGATTCAGTTATAGGCCTTTTTTCTGTTGAAATTTCTTTATCTGGATCGGAACTTATTCTAACTCAGATAGAAGAATCATCAAAACATATCATGACATTTGTAAAGACAGAAGAGTATTCACCCTATCCTATTAGTCTTCAAAAACCTATTTTGTCTGCATCTTCAAATGCATATCAGGTGGTTACCCTTTCTTGGGAAAGGGATTACAGTGCAGATAGTTATACCATTCAACGAAGCACAACAGCAGATGGACCATTTGTTGAAGTTGCAAAAGATATTATTGCTTCCTCGTGGATTGATACTGACCCTTCGCTCATTACGGGAGCTACATTTTATTATCAGATTCAATCTATAAAAGAAGATAGAGTTCTCAACCGTGAACTTATTTCACCTTTTTCTGATGTTGTGATTGGTAGTACACTTCCCTTTAATGCATCCGTAGGTACAGTTGAAAATTTATCGCTATCTTTTATTAGCAAAGAGATCATTCAAACAACAAGTCAATTATCAGCAGATGAACAAACTGAATACCCTTTTTCGGATTTAAGCGAACATGATTCAAACGAAGTGCTTCAAGTTCTAAATGGCGTTAGATTAGCTTGGGATTCCTCACCAAATGCAGATTATTATATTTTACTAGTAAAAGATGGAGATAATTGGATTCGTTATCAGCAAAT
>CAYJGX010000115.1:0-6344 GCA_964369795.1 uncultured Spirochaetaceae bacterium | reverse complement strand
TCAATGAACAATTATCGATGCAAATTTCTTCTCCAGAACCCTTTGTTTTTTATTTTACGAATAAAATCAACAAAGAGCAAACAACGCCTCCCTATATCGAAAATATTTTTGATCCTAAAGATGCTCCTTTTACAGATATGATGTTCCTAAATAATAACTTCGATTCTTTAGGAATAAATTTACAAGGTCCTGTTGTTATACCCATCGAATCTGTAAATATTTATGCCGATGTATTACCAGAAAATTTCTTGCTTCAATTAGACTTAGATTTTTCCGATCCGCTTTCAGCAAGACGGCTAAAAAGTATTTTTTTGATGCTATTAAACAGAACGCTACGAGATTATGAACTTCAAGATAAATTAGTCAATCCAGATATAAAGCTCAGTCAAAACGAAGAAAATATTTTAATTAATGGAATTAACATCGACTATAACGATTTAACAAAGGCATTTAAGAAGTTATTAACGCCTCCACAGGAGGAAAGAAATTTATGATTGGAGTATTAAATTATAATGCTGGAAATTTAACAAGTGTCGAATCGGCATTGCGTTATATCGATGCTAAATATACAGTTTCTCAAGATCCAGATATTTTAATAAAATGTGATAAACTTATTTTTCCTGGTGTGGGTGATGCAAAATTTGCTATGGAGACTTTAAAAAGTATGGGAAACGATGAACTATTGCATCAGTTTGTTCAAACGGGAAAGCCGCTTTTTGGAATCTGTCTTGGTTCGCAAATAATTTTTGATCATTCCCAAGAGCGAGATACTCCCTGTTTAGGATTGATACCAGGGAATGTAAAAAAGTTTTCTCTAGACGGAATAAAAAGCTCTACCGAACTTTTTAAAGTGCCACATATGGGATGGAATGAAGTCCAGTTGCAAAAACCAGATCATCCATTATTTAAGTCTATACAACAAATGTCTAGTTTCTACTTTGTTCACTCTTACTATATTGATCCACAAAATCAAGAAGTGGTTGCCGGTACTACCGATTATGCAATTGATTTTTGTAGTGCCGTTATTCATAATAACATTTGCGCAACTCAATTTCACCCAGAAAAATCGGGGAAGGTGGGGCTTAAAATTCTATCAAATTTTTGTAATGGGAGAGAATGGTAATGCATCAAAAAAGAGTTGTTATTTGCTTAGATGTCAGAGAGGGTAGAACGACAAAAGGAATAAAGTTTAAGGAAAATGTCGATATCGGCGATCCAGTCGAGATGGCAAAGCTTTATTATGAACAAGGGGTCGATGAACTCGTATTTTATGATATCACCGCTTCTTCAGAAAAAAGGGGTATCATGATCGATGTAGTTAAAAAAGTTGCTTCGCAAATTTTTATCCCATTTTGTGTAGGGGGCGGAATTGGCTCTACCGACGACATTCGAAGAGTCATAGATGCAGGAGCAGAAAAGGTGAGTCTTAATTCTCAGGCGGTAAAAAATCCTGCAATTATTAGCGAAGGGGCTGCCATTTTTGGAAATCAATGCATTGTACTTGGGATGGATGCTTTAGCCGATTCCACAATGCCTTCTGGTTACAGGGTTGTCATCAATGGTGGGCGAACACAAACCGAATTTGACGCACTTTGGTGGGCTAAAGAGGCACAAAATTTAGGCGCAGGTGAAATTGTCTTAAATTCTATCGATGCAGATGGAACGAGGGAAGGCTACGAAATCAATTTAACAAGGCTTATATCCGAAAATGTCGGGATTCCAGTGGTTGCTTCGGGTGGAGCAGGAACTCCAGAACATTTAAAAGATGTCTTAACTCAAGGTAAAGCCGATGCAGCCTTAATTGCCTCTATGGTCCATTATGGAACCTATACACTAGAGAATATTAAAGATTATTTAAAACAAAATGGCGTATCTGTGCGACCAATATAGAAATATATAGTAATATATAGGAGGTATTATATGTTTGAATGGATGGAAAAAGGATGGGGCTATGATGTTGTTTTATGGTTTCAATCATGGAGAACGGATTTTATTTCAGCTATTTTTAAACCCTTTGACTGGGTTGGAACTGAATTTTTCTTTATTTTCTTAATTGCCATTATTTATTGGCTCATAGATAAACGAAAAGGCCGATTACTTGCATCGGTTTTTTTACTTAGTATGTGGTTTAATTCCTTTTTTAAGACGCTTTTTACAAGACCACGTCCATATCAAGTAGAGGTATTAGGCAAAGAAAAGGTTTTGGCAGCCTATCCAGGTCCCTCTAGTTATGGTTTACCTTCTGGCCACACCCAAAGTGCCGCTTCTTTCTTTACTTTACTTCCTATGTATTATCCTAAAAAAATAATTCTTTCACTCTCTATTTTTATGATAATTGTAGTGCCTGTGAGTCGGCTAATCCATGGTATGCATTATCCACAAGACATAATACTAGGATATATATTGTCCTTTGGTATTTGTATTTCTTGGTATTTTGTTCAAAATCGATTTTTAAATATGGTATCAAAATATAAGTTAAAATTTTTGATTCCTTTCTCTGCCATTTTTATTGTTGCTTTGTATGCATTCTCCTTTCTTCCATTATTGAATGCTAACAATGGGTTAGTTCAAATTGAAGATAATCTTTCAGTAACTACATTATTTTTAGGTGGAATTTGTGGGATGTTTTTTGAACGATATAAAGTTTCTTTTAAAGTAAAAGATATTTGGTGGAAACTTGTACTGCGATTTTTAATAGGAATTGTATTGCTTGTTGTCTTCAAACTTGGATTTGACTTTGCGTTTGCACCCTTTGAACCAAAAAATCACAATGAGTTTTCTTTAATCTTTTTTATTGGCGATTTCTTAGAAAAATTTGTCCTTAGTTTTTGGATTTTAGGAGGAGCTCCTGCTGTCTTTGTTTTGTTTGGACTTGCAGATAAAGAAGTTTCCGCGAATAAAAGTTTTCGCATTTCTCGGAGAAAAAAATGAAACTTTTTAAAGTTCAGTTTGTTTGTTTAGGGAATATATGTCGTTCGCCATTGGCTCATGCCGTTTTTCAACAAAAGGTAAATGAGGCAAAGTTAGACAAAACGATACATATTGAATCATCTGGAACAGGGAATTGGCATGTAGGAAGTTTACCCGACAGTCGAATGAGAGAGGTTGCAAAAAAAGCAGGATACATTATGGATCATCGGGCTAGGCATCTTTCATATTCAGATATAAATGAATACGATCTAGTCTTAGCAATGGATAGTCAAAATTATAAAGAGATTATTGCGAAATGTAAAACTGAAGAAGAGCGGCAAAAAGTAAAGCTTTTTAGAGAGTTTGATCCAAATTGCTTAGGCAACGACAAGGAGACCCCCGACCCATATTTTGGAGGAAGGGCTGGTTTTGAGCTAGTCTTAGATATAGTCGAAAGAACAAGCCTTTCTTTATTAAATTATATAATAAAATATGTTATAGGAGAGATAAATGTCAGAACAAGTGGTAGCATCTTGGGTAGAAAAAGTAATGAATGAAGTGCGCAAAGAGGTCATTGGGCAAAACAAATTAATCGAAAGAATGATGATTGCTCTTATGTGCAATGGGCACCTTTTAATCGAAGGAGTTCCTGGTGTCGCTAAAACGCTTACCGTTAATTCACTTGCTAAGGCACTTTCTTTAAATTTTAGCAGAATTCAATTTACACCCGATCTACTTCCATCAGACTTAATTGGGACTCTCATATATGACCCTAAAACATCTTCCTTTACTCCAAGAAAGGGGCCTATTTTTGCAAACCTTATTCTTGCCGACGAAATCAATCGGGCGCCTGCAAAGGTTCAATCGGCTCTTTTAGAGTGTATGCAAGAACGCCAGGTGACTATTGGGGATCAAACATTTAAGCTTGAAAAACCCTTTATGGTTATGGCAACACAAAATCCAATCGATCAAGAGGGAACTTACCCGCTTCCAGAGGCTCAAGTGGACCGTTTTATGATGAAAGTTCATGTTGGCTATCCAGAAATAGAGGAAGCTCTCGAAATTTTAAACCGACACTCCCAAATTCAATCCACAGATACGATAAAGGCCGTCTCAAATTCCAAGGAAATTTTAGCTTTTTCTAGTTTAATCGATGACATTTTTATGGATGATAAGATTAAACATTATATTGTCGACTTAGTCGAAGCTACTCGTAAACCATCGCAATTTGGATGCAAAATAGACCAATTTATTCAGTTTGGAGCCTCTCCAAGAGCTGTCATTAGCTTAGCGCAAGCAGCAAAAGCTTATGCTCTTTTACAAGGTAAAGATTGGGCTGGGGCAGAAGATGTTCGTGAAATTGCAAAAGATGTTTTAGGGCATAGAATCATGCTTTCGTACGAAGCACTAGCAGAAGGAAAAAATATTAATCAACTTTTAGATGAAATTTTAAGCAGCGTTAAGATTAAATGATTTCTAAAGAATTGCAGAAGAAAATTGAACTAATTAAACTCTCTGTAGGAAAAAAAGTAACCGAGTCCTTTACAGGCAATTATGAAAGTGCTTTTAAAGGACAAGGGATCGAGTTTGATGAGGTTAAAGAATATATTCCAGGCGACGATTATCGAGCTATCGATTGGAATGTAACGGCTCGTACTGGGGTTCCTCATATTAAGCGATATACCGAAGAACGAGAGCTTTCAATTTTATTTGCAATAGACGTATCTGCCTCTTCAAAATTTATAGGAATGGGAAAAAGCCGTTTAGAGATGGCGGCAGAAGTAACTACCGCACTTGCATTAGCCGCTTCTAGAAGCAACGATAAAACTGGATTGTTGTTGTTTTCGGACAAGATAGAGAAATTTCTGCCACCTACTAAAGGGAATCAACACACCATGCGCCTTATTCGTGAAGTGATGGGAATCGAAGCCACAACCCATGCTACTAACATTGGACATGCGCTTAGTTATATTTCAGAAATGACAAAAAAAAGATGGACTATTTTTTTAATTTCGGATTTCTACGACTTTGATTCATCTTGGTTAAATTATTATCGCTCATTACGTCAACGATTTGACCTTATTCCCATTCGTCCTACATCAAAGGCAGATTACCAACTTCCTAATGCTGGTCTTATCCATCTAAATGATCCAGAAACTGGAAAAATCCAATTAATCGATAGCTCGAGTGCTCGCGTTCGTAACAACTTCATGAAACTCTATCAAACATACGAGAACAAACTCCAAAAAGAATTTTTAAAAGCAGGAACTAAAATGCTTCGACTTGACATGGATCAAGACTGGACCCATCAGCTTATTTCTTTCTTTGTAGAACGAGAACAAAGAGGGGGGCATGCATGAAATTAAAATGCTCATTTTTACTTTTATTCCTGCTTTTTGCAACTTCTTTTTTTAATGGTTGTACCCAAAAGTATTCAAATTACCAAAGTATTTCATGGAATGAAAATACCGTATATTATCAATTGACCTCTGAAGAGGTCAATGTAGGACAATTACTTTACTTAGAATTATACTTTAATAAAAGCGAGGATATTCAAGCTAGACTGACAACAAAAACAGGTGAAGGTCCAAGTGCCACTCTTTTGCGATATTACAACACGGACTCTAAACAAACAAAAGCACTAGCCGAAATTGTTTATGACACACCAGGAGAAAAAATCTTAAACAATCTTGCTATTACTTTTACCAATTCTAAAATGGAAAATCACATCATCCCATTAGAAACAATGGTCATAGAAGTACATTCTTTGCTTCCTGCGGAAGCAAAGAATGATCCCATCACACTCGCTTCGCTCGTTTCCCCCTTACACCCGATAACCAACCCCACAGCCGCCATACTCATTATTATAACCATCACGCTTTTTTTAATTTTCATCCTATTTTCGATTTCAATGGTAATGAAAATTAAAAAAAGGAAATCCGACACCAAAAATTTCAAAAAATTCTTTAAAAAATCTCAAAAAGTGCTACAAGAACTCAATTTCTCCGATGAAAAAAGCCTAATTTCTCTATATAATTTTGTAAACGAGGCAAAAAAGTTTCAATTTCAACAATTACAGCTCAATAATTGCCAAATACCCGAAAATTTGATTAAATTCATAGAGAAAATTCTCTTTTCCAAAGAAAAAATCGAAATTTCGACCGTGCAAGAGTCTCAATTTCGCCTAAAATTCGAAAACTGGATTCAAATCTTAGAAAAAGAGGTGCATCATGCTTGAAAATCCATATATGCTTTTACTTATTATCCCGATTTTCTTTATTTGGTTCATTTTTCTTTTATTTAAACACAAAGGAATTCGTTTTACCTCGTTGGGGGTTGGGCCTTTGCAATCGGGACTGCGTGCTAAACTCTCTTTTTTACCCCAGTTTTTCTTGTTGGCAACCCTCATATTATTAGTCATCGTCCTTGCAAAG